>NZ_DBGB01000036.1:0-142188 GCF_002295765.1 Sphingobacterium sp. UBA865
CTGCCTTTTTGAGACAGCCTCTATTTTTATGCTATTTTCTTTTATCAGCTTAAGTATCCTTTCATCTAGTGGACGCTGGATCGACTGATGTTATTTTAGGCAGCTTTTTTTTGCGTTATCGACACCAATAGCGTTCACCATGATGAATCCCGATGAATTAATAGCTGATCACATCACCTGACCGTCCTTTGGCATCAAATACTTTAAATAAGTATTTTTTTCCGTTCTGGAAAGGTATCGGACCACTCACCAGTTTTGATTTCAATGTTGGCGTACTTCCATTATCGCTATAATAGACTTTAAACCCAGGATAATCGGTGTTGATAAGAAGCTGGTTACCCTCTTTCTTGATCCCAATTTTTGGAAGTCGATAGGTATAGCCCCCATTTACCCTATCCAGTTTTCTCAATTCATCCTCACCTAATTTTTTGATAAAGGCGGTATACGATTTGCGGTAAGTAGCTTCGTCGAAAGAATCCCCTTTTTCCCAGGCCTGTTCAGGTGCCCAAGCGCGATCGGCAATCGCTATTAATCGTGGAAATATCATTTCCTCAAGACGCTGGTCAGTGGATACCTTTTCTGCCCATAAAGCACCTTTAATACCAAGGAGATTTTTCTTCCCTTCGGCTGTAAGCTGTTCTTTATTGGTGTAAGCCTCTGGTTTAAGATCTTTTCCAGTATCATCCTTCCGTAGATTGATGAAGAAATTTTCAGGAGAGAACGAATAGGTTCTATTCAGATTAACCGTGCCTACCCAGCTGTGTCCTGGATCTGCAAAGTCACGGTCCCAAGACATATCGAGGTAGTTGTTTGCCGCACTCGTGTAAACAACTTTATAACCAGCATTTGCCAATCGATAAGCGAGGTCTTCCTGTCCTTGGCCAGGGAGATTGTTCCATACATTCAAATGGATGCCGGATTTTCCCAGATCGGCATTTACAACCATGCCTTTTCCTTTATTGCGCATACCCATTTCTTCCCATCCCGACATCGTCAATCCTTTTTCTTGAACAAGGCTATTAATTTTGGCAATATACAGTGGCCATACATCGAGTACATTGGCGATATTATTCTCCTTCATAAAGGCCAACACCTTGGGCGATTTCTCCCAAACACCACTTGGCGTTTCGTCGCCGCCCAGATCGATAATTTTCAACGGAACTCCAGCTTGATCATGTATTGCTTTGATTTCATCGATCACCTTGCTCAGGAAGTGATAGGTTGAAGGTAGGGCAGGGTTCATGACATTGTCATTCCAGTTTTGTGCAGAGTTGTAAACGGACTTGTCCTCTGCATCGTCCAGCAAGAACTCCTCTGCCTTCTGTTTATCGCCAAGTTTTGAATAATGGGCAAAACGCGCCCGCATTGCTTTAATCGCTGCACGCGCATGACCAGGAGTTTCTACTTCGGGTATGACATCGATATGTCTTGCCTGTGCATATTTTAAAATTTCAATATAGTCAGCAACACTGTAGAATTGATGCGATTTGGTGGTCGCTCCAGAACCATAAGCAGACTGTATCGCTTTTCCATCCTCAAAATTAGCCGAACGATTGGCTCCGATAGCCGTTAATTCAGGTAGCGAAGGAATTTCCAATCGCCAACCTTCGTCGTCAATGAAGTGGAAATGGAATTTGTTCAACTTGTAAGAAGCCATGAGATCCAATATTCTTAAAACCTCGGCTTTGCTATGGAAATTACGGGCAGCATCCAGCATAAATCCACGGTAGCCATAACGTGGACTATCTTCAATGTTACCGTATGGTAAAGCGATTGATTTTGTGGCTTTATTCCATTGATTGTGATTGATCAACGATTTTAAAGATTGTATGGCATAAAATGCACCGGCTTTATCGGAAGCTTCTATTCGTATACCTTTTGTACCAATCGTCAAGTGATAGGATTCCGGCTTTAAGTTATTTGCTTTGACAATCTCGATGCCACCCTGAGGGCTAGATGAAGCCGTTAGCTTAATACCTGAATATGCTGAAAAAAAGTTTGTCAGAAAGTCCGATTCGCTCGCAAAATCCTTATCGACAAAAAGTTTTGTACCTGTCGATAGATTGAATTTCTCGTTATTATTGATGCTGATATTACTTGGTAAAGGAATGACATGTTGTGCTGCTGTCCCCTCCACAAGCTTGTTTTGATCGTATTTATAAGCAAAGTAATCTGTTTTTTCAGCGTCCGACTGGGGAGCGATTTTAACAGCAGAATAATCCGAAATATTTGTTGCAAGCCCAGTTTTATTATTTTTTAGGTATAGACCAATTGGCCCATCCGTATAATTGACCAGTCCGGTTGTGATAAAATCAATGTGGATCGTATCTTGCGCATTTAATGAAAAGTTATTTTTCTTAAAGCTAACCTGAAAGAGATCCCCGTTTCGGTGGTCTATCGCAAAACGTTTGTCGACCTTATCGGGATCGATAGATCGGATAAAATTAAACCAAAGGCTCCAGTCGTTGAGTTGAACAGCACTTTTCCCCTTGTTTTTTAAAATTAGGGTAGAAACCGGATTTTTACGGATATTCTCTCCGTCTTTGACCTTCCAGGTGAGCTGCAGTTGATCTGCGATTGCACTCGATTTCTGAGCATAGGCTTCCTGGCTTAACAAAGCCAAGCCTAGTCCGGCATAGAGTAGCGGTTTTTTGATTTTTTTTAAATTAGTCATGTTGGTTACTTTTTCAATGACTTTAAATATAGCTATTTTAGAGGGTTTTATGATCTATTTCAAAAAAAATGAATAAAAAAAAGATAAAAATTTTGACAGATTTATAAATATTTCTATATTTGCACACCGAAACAGAAAACGGCCCGTTCGTCTAGGGGTTAGGACGCAAGATTTTCATTCTTGAAACAGGGGTTCGATTCCCCTACGGGCTACAGATCTAAAAGTCAAAACGTACAAAAGCCTGCAAATTAAACATTTGCAGGCTTTTTTGTTTTTCAGTATCTACAAAACCTATAATAAATCCAAAGAAAAAAGTGAGTCATTCAGTGAGTCATTTTCGCTCATTTACTCACTCACTGAAATGACAATAACATTCTTATAATCAATATGTTTAAAAATCAAACATCTTGATCTGTTTTAGTTGCAAGGCTAATTTTGCATCGCTGAAATTTGTTTTTCAGTGGTGATGCAGAGCTCGCCGCAAAGGCGGCTCGGTTTGTTTCACTTAAATGATGTTGTCATGAGTACAAATTATTCCTTGCTTTTCTATCTGAAGAAACCAAAAAATTATGTTAGCGGCCCCAAGTCGATCTACATGCGGATTACCGTAGATGGTATCCCAAAAGAAGTTTCCACTGGACGAGAATGCTATCCGTCCAAATGGAATTCTAAAGCCAACCGTGTGAAAGGCACAACAGAAGCTGTCAAGACCCTGAACAGCTATCTTGATACCCTCGTAACTAAAATAAGTACGATCCATACCGCTATGACGGCTGCCGCAGAGAAAATCACAGCGGAATCGATCAAACTTAAGTATCAGGGAAAGGATACTAAATGTAAAAATTTCTTAGATGTCTTCAGGGAGCATAATATGCAGATGGAAGCATTGCTCGGCAATGGATTCAAGCCCAATACACTCAAAGGATATAAAACCTCTTTATTGCATGTTTGTGAATACCTTGAGAAAGAATTTAGACTAGCAGATATCGACACAAAAAAGATTGACCATGCTTTTGTCACAGGCTACGAATTCTTTCTTCGTGCCACGATAGGCTGTTCAGCCGTGTCGGCAGCAAAATACATGAAGCACCTTCGCAAGATCATCAAGGTATGTATCGCGCACAGATGGATAACGGACGATCCATTTGCCTTTTATAAGATCAAGGTCAAAGCTAAAGAGAAGGAATTTCTGACAGATGCGGAACTTCGGAGGATAGAAGAAAAGAACTTCAAAATACCAAGACTTGCACATGTCCGCGATATCTTTGTCTTTTGTTGTTACACTGGACTTTCCTATGCAGATGTAAAGAAACTAAAATGGATTGATATTTCTGAAGGAGTGGATGGAAAACTCTGGATCTTCACCAGCAGAGAAAAAACCGAAACGTCGTCAAATATTCCACTACTTCCCAAAGCTCTTGAAATCATTGAAAGGTATCGTGATTATCCGCCGTGCATAGCCAAGGATATGGTTCTTCCAGTTCTCAGCAATCAGAAAATGAACAGCTATCTTAAAGAAATAGCGGATGTGTGTGAGATAACAAAAGAACTCACTTTTCACAAATCACGTCATACGTTCGCCACTTCTGTTACATTGGCAAATAGTGTACCTATCGAAACTGTTTCCAAGATGCTTGGACATACGGACATTAAGACTACGCAGCATTATGCGAAGTTATTGGACAATAGGGTCGCAATAGACATGGAAAAACTGGAAAGAACGATCGAGAATAAAACTGCGCCAACAGGTCATGCTAAAATCGCAGCGCTATGGGCCACCTAAGGTGCTTACTCTAATAAAGGCAAATCATAGTCGAAGAAATATTGCTTAATTCAGGAAGAAAGCGATGTTTTCATACATCGCTTTCATATTACATATTTGTAGTAAGAATTTAGAAATTTAGATATAATAGTTTATTTATCGCCAATTGCTCAATGAACCGACATGCCTGTACCTAGTACCGGATAAGCCTGATCAATCCTACAGGAGGTATTATCACTACCAGCCAGAAAATTGACGGGCCCTATCCGAGTGGATTACTATACGGAAGCTATCCATGCTGTTCAGCTGAGCGATGTTCTAGACCCATCTGATATGCCAGCAACAGTTAAAGAATCTTAACAAGGAACATAATAAACAAACTTTCGAATAGGGTACTAGGAAGATAAGCTATTGGGCAATATTGCTTTTATGCTATTAGGCTTGCCCTCCTGCTATCGAATCACGCTGTTTGGAACTGAGATTCGTTCTGAGTACAAAAAAATGAAGTGTTTTAATACGCGCAAGTTGTGTTTTCGGGGACCCCGAAAACCATCTTGCCTTTACTCTGCAATGCCTCAATTGGGGCATTGCAGGGTAAAGGGAGAACAACCTTCGCAACTCGGTCTTTCTTTCCAAATCTGGGGATAGCGCAAAATAGGATTTGCAAAATGCTAAAATGTGGTATTTTGTATCATCTATTCAACTAATTTTCTCAAGACTTATTTGAGAAATTAACGTCTGAGACTACTACCCCTGTCCTGTCCATCGTCATCCTGTTCCCATGGCTTTCGGTCTGGGGTAGCAATTCGAAGAATATACCCGTCGTCTTCTTTGAAAGCGTTACTCGCTTCAAGCACATGGTGCATAGCGGAGAGATCTTCTCCCTTAATCGTTTCGCTGAACAACTGTGCTCTTTGCAACATTCGGATAAAGGTATCAGGTTCCTGCCTGCGTGTCAATTGTCTGAGTGCGCCAAGGTAATCGTCCCGGAAAACGGTTGGTATAATGATCTTGGTCTGTCCCTGGCTGGTCAGCTCAGCATTCATCATCACTCTCGCCAATCTCCCATTTCCATCCAAAAAGGGATGTACCTCGCTGATCATAAACATCATGAATGCAGCTTTGGCAAAAGGGTGCCTTAATGCTCTGTAGAAATCAAACCCCTGTACCAATGTACCTCCAACAAGCTCATGGTCGACAAATTCAGTATCACCAGCCCGGTTGTTGCGGTCCTTGAACTCGCCCGGATTTTTGTCAGGTCTGGCAGTTAGCATGGTCTTATGCCGATAGCGAAGGATATGAATGAGCTCATCAGAATTCTTGGGGACAACCTGCATTTCCTCACGATTACTGACCATTTGGTAAGTTCCCAGTATATCGTGAGAATCTTCTCCCCTTGCGGGCAAGGGTTTTCCGCTATCAATGATCTTCAGAGCCTCTTCTACCTCAAAACGGGTACCCTCGATAAAGTTAGAGAAGTAGGCTTCGTAGAAGGCAAAATTGCGGAAGGCCCTGGTTGTTTGGTTTGCGTCATATATATCCGCAAACTCACGCTGCTGCAATTCCACAAAGAGCTTTTCGAAGAGGTCCAACCGTGCCGGATCATACGGATGCCCAAATGCCCGGGCAATGGCCACCGGGGATTTCAGGATACCCGAGGGCTTAGTCGACAGCATTGCGCCGACCATCCGGTTCAGCTTATCGAACTCCCTATCCATACCCAGCCTGGTACTGATTTCACTTGCACGGTCCCGCAATTCATTTAGTCCCTGTTCGCCTTTAACCCGTACGATCTGATCCAATTTTTCTTCTATCTGAGGAATTGTCCATGTTTTGGACTCCCCTCCAACTTTACGGGATTCCTGAAGATTCTCCAATAATGCACGGTCCTGTCCTGAGACATAGAGTCCATCGGAAAAAAGTAAATCTCCTGGGAGTGGCCCTTGTCCCTGCATTAAGTTCAACGTAAGGCCCGGGAGTTTGACCTTTCTATCATAGGAATAAGTTAGAAAGATATCACCAGTATCAGTAGGTTTAAATTCAAGGGCGGAGCGGTGACTGAGCAAAACACCTGGATATAGATGCCCGATGATCTTGAACCTATTCCGAAGCACGATAGCCTCCGGAGCTTCCTCCAAATTTGGGGTATATATCTTCGGTGCAATCTTCTTCAGTTTTCCTTCTTTGACAAGCTTGCCAATGGCTCTGCTTATGTTGGAATCGCTGGAAGAAAACAGTATCTCCTGTAGGTGTAATGGGATATCCTTGTCCATGATCTTTACAAACTTTTGAGATTAATTATAGTAATCAACATGTCAGCACAAATTTTTCAAACTAACAAAGTGTATTTATGCGAATTTTTCAAACTAATTTAAGTAAAAATACAGATTTTTCAGATTTGTATCGGAAAGCTATAATTACTTTTTTCAAAAATTTCCTACTAAACTCTTCAAAAAAGCTTTGGTCTACAAATTTTTCCGGATAAACCTGTCTGTTTTTACAAATTATTTTAATTATGGAGCGGTTAGCTCTCCTATCAAGGGGTACATAGGAACTCAGGGAGACCGGATTCCTGCTTTTGGAGAAAGGAAAGTATACGCCACTGTAAAGTTCATTTTTCAGCACCCCGTCGTTCAGATCGGCAGTATCCTTTTTGATTCTATTGAAATAATTAAACATCTTTATCAGGAATAGAAGTTTTGTCCTGCCGAGTTTAGGGGAAAGATGTTCAAGTCTGCGATTCACTTCCATAGAGAAGCGGACGCGTCTTGTGTTTTCATTAGATCTAGCCATTGCTGTCAGAATTATTGTTAGCGATAAACCTAAATCTGCTGGCCCTGGTAGGGTGCCAGGAGGGGATGTACTCCAGATAGCCATATAAGACGAGTTCGGAAAGGCATTTATGATAGGTAGCGATTGAACGGATCCGCGAAAAATGCATCAGTTTCCTGCGGCTGGTATAGAAAAAATCATGAAAGCCGGGTTGCTTATGAAAATAAAAAAGTGCCATAACCAGTTCGATATGTGATGGCAGCAGTCTATTATCTTTTGCGATGTGCTCAAAGTAAACTTCAAAGTCATGGTCTTGTGTATTGTTATCCATTACCTTCTCCTCCTTCCATCATCTTATCCACATCGTTGGCGCGATAATAAATGCTACCGCCGATTTTCTTGAATGGGAGCGTGCCTGTGATCCGCAGGTTTTGTATCGTACCCGGAGATATTTTCAGTTTCTTTCTTACCTCACGGCTGCGGAAGCATTCCCTTTCGGCGTCAGTTTTTTCGTTTGTTAGGATCTGTCTGATTTCTTCGAGCAGTTCTTTCTTGAACTGCGACAGGTCTTCTTTTGTCAGGATGTCTAATAGCATGGTATACCAATTTTGTGAACAATATGTACCCCGGTTATACGCGGGGCCACTGCTACAAAGTTGGGATCTGGCGATGAAGTTTGGATGACCAACTCGGCGCGATGGTCATGTTCAGGGATCAAACAGGATGGGATCAATCCTTCTTTTTAGGAACGATGACGAATAGTTGCCGATCTTCTGGAATTTTTACTTCCTTCTGTGAATTATCTTTACCTACAAAATAATTTTTAGCAGTATCTATACTGATCTTCTTTTTGTTATTGCTAAAATAATTGGACACAATTTTATAATAGGGACTGAGCATATCCTTTCGTAACAAGGGAGCGCCGTTAGGAAGCTTTAATTTTTGCATCTGTTGAAATAGGTCGATCACTGTGGTATGATAATCATCGTATATTTCGATCTTGCGCATTATCGTGAAATCGGATAGCTTTTTATTCTCCTCCTGTAGTTTTGCGATCAGTTCATCTTTTTCCTTGAGAAGAATATCATTTGGGCGAACATTCCACCTGTCCTTTGGTGATAGGAAATCCAGAAATCCGCTCAGCTTTTTGATATTGGAAACGTAAAGTGGATGTTTCTTGGAAAATGGGTTCTGGTGATTGAAGTAATCTATCCTGGTAGAAACGATGTACCAAAGGTGGGAAAAGAACTCCTTCTCTGTTCGGTCTCCAGCCGATAGATAATATTTTAGATGGTACCTATAGTAATCATCAAAAGATTTCTCTTTCATACCGTATATCTTCAGTAGGAAATGATTGTCTTCATAGCCCCTTTTAAGCCCCATGATAGTTCCCAGTTTAAATGGATGTGGATCGAAATCGAAAGCTCTTCTGGGATTAAAGTAATATAATGCCATAACTCTAATTTAGCGAAAAAATATTTTCTTAATAAAAAGATGGATATGGCCTGTTTAGTGTAAGAAGTTATATTCGGCAAATCTGTCTGAGGTTTTCAACTTTTTTGTATATTAAAGAGAGAAAGGACGCCAAGGCGTTTCATCTTCTTTAATGAATTTTTTCATATTTAGGTTTTTATAATGAAACTCCTGCTTTAGTCTCCCAATGACAGGCAGGAGTTTTTTATGCAGTCCTCTTATTAACTCCTCATATTTTTATATAGTTATCTGGCCTATTGTTAAGGAATCGAATATGATTTAAAGTATACTACTCAGTATACCAAAAATGAGCTTTACGATATTGTAGAGGCTATAGAGTATCCCCGGAGGATACTCTAAACCCCATTTGCAGGGCATGGGGCAAGAAAAGTAGGGCTCTGCCCAACTTCTGCTTGCTCCATTGTATCGTCCTGTTATGGGTTTACACATTTTTAATGATCGTCCTGCAATAGATTTACAACTGCGTCGTAATCCTGAAATGCGTTTACAATGTTACTATTTTTTTGATAATAATTCCTCCATAGTCTGTCGGGTTTTCGATTTTGTTCATGAACTAGCTCAGGAGTAAGGTTTCCGAGACTCATGTGGGGACGTTCCTCGTTGTAAAGTGTCACAACAAAATCCAGTACTGTATCGTCCTATTATGGGTGTACACATTTTTAATCCCTGCTATATTTATCCACCGCCATTTTTTAACTTATTTAGGACGCCTCTGACTGAATAAGATTATTATTACCTAAATAAAACAATAATCTTATTTTAAGTGATATTTACCTGCTTCACGCGAAATAAGACAGGTGGAGCGGATTTTTATCCTTGCGCGATGTTAAGAACAAAAATTTATTATGTGTATAATTTTGTGTTTTTATTTTTAAAATTGTATAATTGAATAAATTTTTATTAATCATACACTAAATTTGAACCTTTCTAATGATTATAACCTATTCAATACAATGAAAGTATCAATATTACTTATTATTGCAGCCATAGTTTATATTATTTCCGCTTGGTATAATATTGGGTATTATCATGCAGATGAACATTACCAACTTATAGAGTTTTCAGGTCTAAAATTGGGTTGGAATAATAAGAATAACCTCGCATGGGAGTTCCACAGCATGATACGTCCAAGTTTTCAAGTTTGGGTTTGTTATCTCCTTTTTGGTTTTTTCAACATTTTAGGCATTAGCGACCCTTATATTCTATCTTTTATCCTCCGCTTGGTAACTGCTTTTCTAGCCATTGTTGGAATATATGTATTTTATAAACGGTCGAAATATATGCTGCCGTTAAATAATCACTTCGTATATGCGTGTTTATCATTTTTTATCTGGTTTATTCCTTTTGTAAGTGTGCGATTCTCTTCTGAGACATGGTCCGGAATATTGTTTATGTTTGGTTTATCCTTTTTATTAACCCAGAACGGTTATAAAAGGCGAAATTTTTATCTAGCAGGATTATTTATCGGTCTCTCATTTCTTTGTCGGTTTCAAACAGGAATTATGGTAATAGGAATTATTGCCTGGCTGATTGTTATACGAAAGTATTCTTTAACGAAGTTGGCTGAAGTTATTATTCCTATTTTCATAGTTATTCAGATCGGTCTGGCTTTGGATTTTTTATTTTATGGAGAGTGTGTCGTAACTTTTTGGAATTATTTCAAAGTTAATATTCTTGATGATGTTTCGTCAAACTATGGAGTATCTCCGTGGTGGACTATTCCTGCTTATTTGGTAGAGCAACCATTGGTACCAATTGGCTCATTAATTGTCCTGAGTTATATCGTTATATGCATTGGATATCCAAAATCCCCCATTGTATGGTGCACCTTACCTTTTATTCTGATACATTCATTGATTCCACACAAAGAATTACGTTTTCTATTTCCCTTGGTATGGTTTGTTCCTTTTACCGTTATGCTTGCTTTTTCTCGCCTAATGATGCTAAAACGATTAATTTCAGATAAATATTTAAGTGCTGTCAAATTTATTGGGGTTGTCGCAGCAATAGTATTACTTATATTGAATTCTGTTGCTTTGTCTTATGCGATCTCCACTCCTGTAGGTTATCGCCAGAAGTGGTTAACCAAGAAAATTAGAGATGATTTTCAAGGAGGTCCTGTTAAGATTATTCATACTTCTTCAGGGAATCCATTCGAGCCTTGGCCTATTTTGGAAGAAAATTTTTATAAAGAGAAAAATATTTCCTACCAAAGAATAGAACATTGGAGAGATATCGAAAAATATATCTGTATAAGATCTGATACAATTTACCTATTGGCGATGCGTAGGTTTGACAACCTTACTAGTTCCTCTTTGAAAATGGATTCACTAAAGACTAAAGAACTATTTACTACAGAGCCAGGTATAGCTATCAATACCTTTGGACTATCAGAAGATCTAAATACAAATTATTTTATCATTCATTCAATAACAAAAAAAAATGAATAGATCGGAATTTTCTAAAATGCTAAAATTTGCGATAGCTGGAGGGGCTGGATTGTTTATAGACATGGGGTTAACATTACTTTTTAAAGAGGTTTTGGGTTTTAATGTTTACATAGCTCATATTATAGGATTTTTATGTGCAGTCTGTAGTAATTATCTCCTAAATAAGTATTGGACTTTTAAAGAAAGAGATATGGTAAGTGCCGCTCAGTTTGTTTTTTTTCTAGCGGTCTCCTTTGTAGGATTCGTTTTGAGCTTCTCTAGCTTGTTTGTTTTATATAATTACATGGTGATAAATTTTTATTTGTCAAAATTGATTTCCATTGGAATAGTATCCATTTGGAATTATTCGATCAATAGATATGTGGTTTTTAGAGATCAAGAAGATAAAATAGAAATTTAAAATTAATAAAATCATCATTAAAAATGTCAAAAGCTGCTTTAATAAAGTTTATTCAGTCCGATAGGTTCGCTTATCTACTTATTTGTTTTTTGGGAATCTGTTCCTATTTTACCGCATTTGGCCACGATTTCCAGACCCTATGGGACGATCAATGGGTTGCAATAAATAGTTACACAGCGGAAGGGGTGACTTATTCTAATTTATATAGGATTATTTCTGAATTTTATCGTGGACAATATGCGCCGGTAAATCAACTATATTATTCCACACTTTACTATATTTTTGGATATAATGCTTTTGCTTTTCACGCAGGTAGTGTATTTTTTCACATATTTAATGCCATCCTAGTATATTTATTCATTAAAAGACTTTCGACTGTCCTTAAATTATCCGTAGATACTACACATCTTATTTCGTTAGTAACTGCAGTCCTATTTGTTGTGCATCCTGTTGCTGTTGAGTCAGTTGCGTGGATTGCGGCGTCAAAAGTTGCCATATATGCATTCTTTTATTTAGCAGGTCTCTTAAGTTATTTGAATTACCTCAATAATAAAAGCTGGCTAAGTTTTGTACTTGTTATAGTTCTATTTCTATTATCGTTCGGCGCTAAAGAGCAGGCCGTTACATTACCTGTCTGCTTAGTTCTTATTGATTATCTTTATCAGAGAGATTTTCGAAATAAGCAAGTTTATTTTGAAAAAATCCCTTTTTTTGTTTTGGCTATTATATTAGGATATGTTACTATGCTTTCCCAGCAGGCTTACGATGAAGGTGTACTAAGTCATAAAGCACAATATCCCTTTTATCAACGGATAGTATTCGCTAACTACGCTGTCATTGAGTACCTGACTAAATGTCTTATTCCTATTAAACTATCATATATTTATCCATTTCCTATTCAGATCGGAGAGAAATTACCTATCAGGTTCTGGATTTACCCAGCAATCAATGGAGTTTTGTTACTATTAGTATATGTCAATTTTCGTAATAGGATTTTAATATTTTGGAGTTCTTTCTTTTTGCTACATCTGGCTGTTGCGCTACATATCATACCTATTGGTCGTTTCACGATTACCGCAGATAGGTACGTATATATATCACTGATTGCTGTCTGTTTTGGTTTAACGTATCTGATAATATGTTTATGGAAGTTTAAATCACGATATAAATACCTTCTACTGTCGGTCTACGGTTTCATCCTCTTTGTTTATTCTATCCAAAGGGTAAGAGTATGGAAGAATTCAGATACATTGAAAAGAGATATGAGAGAAATATTAAAAAATCGAGAAGAGAGTAATTCAGTTAATAATAATAATCAAATTTTTTAAACAAAATCAAAAACAATGAAAAAAAGCAATGTTTTAAAGGGATTAGGTGTCACCGCGCTAACCCTAGGTCTATTTTTTAATTTGCAGTATGCACTAATTGATTACGGCATGCACAATAATTCACTCGGAACTCAATTGACTGCGCAGACCAATAGCAATGGCGGGAGTTCTGGTGGAGATGGGTCAGGCGGCGAAGGCACAGGTACAAGCGGGGGTGGCTTGCTTTGGAAAAAAGCGTATACTAACACGGATTGTACCTATAGGAAAACTACTACTTACTGGGTAAAAGGTGGGATAATCTATTACGGCTGGGTTGCTGGTGCAGTAGAGACCACAAGTGAGCTTGAATTTACAGGAAAAATGACTAGATGCGATGACGGGTGGAATTTCTGCCTTAGTGGTTGTGAAGGGGCAGGGACTTCAACTTAAAAACGAAAGTTGAAATGATGCTGTCTGGTCATTAAGACAGCATCAATTTATTGTTTAACAATTTTAATAAATACATATTAACACATTAAATTTATATGCCAGTCTATCTAGCACTTTATAATCGGAGCATGACTTTATATTCATGTCTCTTCTTTTTATTTATCACTCTCAATTCATGTTATAGCTCCGACAAACCTTCAGATCGTAAGTTTCAAAGTTTCGAAAACGCTCAAGCAGATTCTCTTTCATTTATTAAAATGGATGATAATTCATCACCGACAAAAATAAAGCTATCAAATCTTAATGAATCTAGTAGAATTCTAGATCTAAATAATATTGTAGAAAGTGTGAAGTATATTTCACTTGAGACAAGTCGAGAATCTCTAATTTCTGGAATTGAAAAAATGTCAATTTATAAAGATCATATTTATATACTAGATAATTTAAATAAATCACTCCTGGTTTTTTCTAATACAGGTAAGTTTATTCGAAAAATTGGAAAATATGGTAAAGGGCCACATGAGTTTATTAATCCAATTAACTTTATTATTCATGAAGATAGAATTCTGGTTTTGGATGATAAAAACAGTAAGATTTTAATTTATTCTATAGAAGGAGAATATTTAGAAGAGACAGCTGTTGGTTTTCGTTTTAATGACTTTCTTATAGCTAGTGATAGTACATATATAGTCAACACTGATACTAGAACAAATCATCACAATAAAGCTATTGAGAATTATAAACTTTTAATTGTGAACAAAACTTGGAAGGCTTTAGCAAGAGGAAATCTTTATGATTCGTACCAGTGTGGTGAAATTACATTTACACGTGATGCACTATATCGCTCTAGTAATAAATCCATCTTATACAACCCAATGTTTTCTTATCATATATATGAATTTAAAAATAATAATTTTTATTCAAAATACACTTTTGATGCCCCAGGCATGACGTTACCCGAAAATTTTGAATGTGGTCTTAATTACGATGATTTCTCAAATAAATATGACGGACAAAATTCTCCATATGCCTTTATAGATAAGCCTATAATTGAATCACCTAACTGGTTGATTACAACATTTAGGCACAAAGCACAAAATGCATTCATGTTTTACAATAGGAATTCAGGTGAAACATATTGGGGTGTTTTCTATGACGACGATGCTAAATCTTTTGTCTTTTTAGCGCCTATAAAAGGTATGACAGACAGGGGACAATTTTATAGTCACACTAGTTCATTGGATTTAAAAAATAGATATTTAAAATATGAAAAAAATACTGGCAAAAAAAATGAAATGTTGATTAATATTAATGAAGGTGATAATCCTGTTATCATATTATATGATTTAAAAAAATAAAGCCGTTAGTACCACAATTAAATTTCTATAAATGGATGTAACATGTAATTTTCACTGTTAGTTATGTTTAATATTAAATTGTCATTATTATCCTTATTACGGTATATATGCGTTGCTTCGCTTTTTTTTAAGTCTTGTATTTTGACTTCTTGCACAAGGAGTAATGCTATAAATGAAAACAAAAAATCAGTTCAAATTGGCCATTTTTCAGAGCCACCTTCTTCGGTATCAACAATAGTTGTAAATAGTAACATATTCCAAAGTGAATTAATAGCTAATGGTAAGCTCCTAGCGCTTGAAAAAAGTGACCTTCATTTTGAGACCTCAGGAGTAATTAGTGAGCTAGAGGTGTCTGAAGGACAATATGTCACAAAGGGGCAGGTTATCGCAAAATTGGATGATACAGAACGAAAATTGTTATCATCTCAACTAAACGTAGATAAGCAAAAAGCTCAATTAGACTATGAAGATCAACTTTTGAGATTAGGATATCGGTTACAGGATACTTCTAAATTAAATATGGAAATTAAAAGGATTGCACGTTTGAGAAGCGGATTGACTTCTGTGGATTTGATGATTGAAAAGAATATTTTGGAATTAAATAAATTAATACTCCGGGCTCCTTTTGCAGGGTACATTGCAAACCTTAAAATGCGTGCACATAACTTGACAAACTCTAATGCAGTATGTACCCTACTTGGCTCCCAAAGTTTAATTGTTGAGTTTAAAGTTCTAGAACAAGAATTGAACTCCGTTAGAAAAGGGAATAGTATTAGTGTTACGCCTTTTAGTTTAATAGGGAAAACCTATAGTGGACAAGTTACTAGCATAAACCCTATTGTTGATGGCTCTGGGATGGTTACAGTTTGTGCTCGGATACAAAACGATGGTATATTATTGGACGGTATGAATGTAAAAATTTCTGCAAAACAAAGTTTCAGTAAAATTATAAGCTTGCCTAAGGAGGCAGTTCTTGATCGACAAGATCGTAAGATTGTATTTACCCATCAAGATGGTAAAGCGAAATGGAATTATGTAAAAATTGCGCACGAAAACAGTACTCATTTTGCAATCAGCTCTGGTTTGGAAGAAGGTGACGAAGTTATTATTAAAGGAAATTTCAACCTAGCTCATGGTAAGAATATCCAAGTAGATAATGATTAATTGAGTTTTGAGATCATAAGATAATGGTAAAAAACGTTTTTTCACCCTTCAGTATACTAATTGTTTTTTTGTTATTCTCAATTGTTGGTATTATAACCATTCCCTTTCTTTCAGTTCAGATGTTTCCAAATAGCACCTACAATTCTTTGGTTATAACTACGCATTTGGAGAACTCTTCGATAGAAGTAATGGAATCGTCGCTCACGACTCCTATAGAATCTTCGATTTCAACCTTAACAGGTATTGTAAGACTCACATCCAGTACAGGACAGGGGGGAGTTGTCATTCATATAGAACTCGATAAATATACTGATCCTGAACTTTTTCGTTTTGAAGCAGCTATGATTATTAGACAGCTTTATCCCAAACTTCCTGAAGGAGCCACTTTCCCAAATGTCTATCTAAATCGTCCACATAAAGGCAATGATACCCAAGCTCTATTGAGCTATAGCGTACGTGGACCAGCTTCAAAGAGGGAAATTACTGAGATGGTGGAAAAACTTGTACGGCCAGTGATAGCCGATATTAAAGGTATTTATAAATTTGATGTTTCAGGCGATCCTCCATCCGAAGTAGCAATATATTCCAATCCTAGGAAGATGCAGGCTGCGCATGTCTCAATTTCCGAGTTACAAACGAATCTAAAGGAAGTTCTTAATAATCACGAAATAGGTGTAATTTCTTTTGTGGATGGAATTTTTGCTGTTTCCCTTTCTAACAACATTATTAGTGAAGAAGATTTGCGGAAAACAATTGTAGCTAAGCATAGCGGTCGGATGTTTCGATTAGAAGATGTGGCTATTGTAACGACACTTCAGCCTTCAGTTAATTCCTATTACAGAATCAATGGTCAGGATCTCGTCAGTTTTACCTTTTGGGCAGATGCAAATGTCAATACGATTCGACTTGCAAGTGAAATCAAAGAACATATCACACAAATAAAAGAATTGTTGCCCTCGGAGTATGTTTTGGAATTGCAACTTGATCCCACAAATCATATCAAAGATGAACTTGAAAAGATTTTATTAAGGACTACGATATCTATAGGCATACTTTTACTGTTTGTTCTAACGATTACTTGGAATTTGCGATATATGATTATTGTAATTTTGTCAATCATAGCAAACGTAAGTATATCTTTTATTGGATATTATCTGTTAGGTATTGATGTTCATTTGTATTCCTTAGCAGGGATTACAATAGCTATAGGACTAATTACAGATAATGTTATAGTAATTGTTGAGGACATAAGACATACTGGACGAAATAGCATTTTTAGAGCTATTCTTGCAGCAACAGTAACTGCCTTTGGTGCCCTATCGGTTATTTTTTTCTTGGAAGAAAACATGAAACTTAATCTAATAGATTTCGCTTTGGCAATTATTATTAACTTGCTTATATCTTTACCCATTGCTTATTTTTTTATACCTGCACTTTTATCAATGATGCCCATTCGGTTAAAAAAGACCAAATCCATATTAAAAAGAAAAAAAAGACTTGTTAAATTTTCCTCAATATATGAGCGCCAATTATATTTTATGTTGCGTTTTAGATTGATTTTTGTAATAATTTTTATTCTATCCTTTGGAATTCCATTATTTCTTCTACCTGAAAAAGTAAAATCAGAGAATAAAGGTATTTTGTCGGCTTGGTACAATGCAACCTTAGGCAGTGATTTTTATAATTCGCAATTAAGAGAACCACTCAATAAATATTTGGGGGGCGCTTTAAATTATTATGTTGCTAATAGCACAACCGTGAGTAAGTTTGGCAATACAGATATTGAAACCCAGTTGCAACTGTATGTTAAGATAGACCTGCCCATAGGTGCAACAATTACTCATTTGGATGAAATTTGTAAGGACTTTGAAGAAGTTGTTGCACTTTATAAAAATTCACTTGAAACTTTTACTACTTCTATTGTCAGCGGATCGGAAGCCCATATTCATATACTATTTAAAAAACAATCACCTTCATCCATTGCGTATAGGTTGAAGAATGAATTGGAAAGTTTATCAGTATTAGCAGGGGCGGCCAATTTTATAGTGTATGGTATTGGCAGAGGATTTAATAATTCACTAAACATGGATAGGTTTGATTCAGCTATTCTGATCAAGGGATATAATTATCAACAACTTCAAAGTATTGCAAGTATAGTGCGTGATAGTTTATTGAGAAATCAACGAATAAGTGATGTCCTGATAAGTTCGCGAAAAGAAGCTAGGAGATCATCAACATTTGAACATGTTATTCGTATTGATAAACCAGAATACCTTACGTTTCAAGAAATACCTCGTTGGAATCTCTCACGTATTTTAATGCAAAGAACCGAAAATATGGATCACATTGGCAAAACATACAGGGATGGAGCCTCTGTCAATGTTACTGCTTACCATAAAGAGGACCAAATAGCAGACGTATGGTCCATTATGAATGAACCATTACAAGTAAATGATTCAACAGTTATCCGCATGGGGGGAATCAGCCAGAGAGAAAAAGTACGTGTTGGATCACAGATTATCCGTGAAAATCAAGAATATTTATTACATATAAATTATCAATTTATTGGAGATTACGAACTTAACAAGATTATAGCAGGCCGCGTTGTGAAAGGAATTACTCCAATTCTTCCGTATGGATATACAATCGAAGATACGATACAAAATATAGACAGCAAAGTTGGGGATAAAAGTCTTTGGCTGATTCCTATTGTTCTTCTTATTATCTATATGATATGTGCAATTTTATTGGAGTCCCTAAAACAACCTATTGCTGTGATAATAATGATTCCATTCTCCTTTATTGGAGTTTTTCTGGCCTTTAGTTATTTGGGGTTACGTTTTGATCAAGGGGGGTACGCTGCATTACTCATGCTTGCGGGTATTGTTACAAATGCAGCCCTTTATATAATTAATGATTTTAATTTATTGAGAAAAAGAAAAAATAATTCAATGATAGTGAATTTTGTAAAAGCTTATAATGCGAAAGCTATGCCAATATTGGTGACAACATCAGCAGCGTTATTAAGTTTGCTGCCATTTATGCTAAATGGTGAGGAAAAGGGTTTTTGGTTTTCTTTATCTGCTGGAACGATTGCAGGATTGATTTTTTCGTTGTTAGGAGTTTATTTGTTTTTGCCAATATGCTTATTGGCAAAAGAGAAAAGAAAAGTGACAAAAGACGTCATTGTATGATTAAGTTTTTGGTTTACCGTCCGATAGCGGTATTAACGAGCTTTTTTGCTCTACTTTTATTAGGGCTTGTTGCCTATTTTAAATTGCCTATATCCTTACTGCCTGATGTTGACATTCCACGTGTCATTGTTAAGATCGAGTCAAAAGGTATGTCAGCTAAAGAGATTGAAGCACGTATTACTACCCCCTTGAGATCAGGATTAGTTCAAATTAAGGGGCTTGATAATATTGAAAGCAGTACCACAGACGGAAGAGCAATTGTTCGTCTACTTTTTGATCGAAGTGAAGACCTTGATATGGCATTTATTCAAGTAAATGAGCGAGTGGATATGGCGATGCACAGCATGCCGAGAGACTTTGCACGGCCTATTGTTGCAAAGATGAGTATATCAGATATTCCCATTTTTAGAGTCAATATTCTTCCAAAGAAAAATGCAAAGCAAATTCATGGTATGGCTGAACTAGGAACTTTTGCAAATGAAGTCATCAAGAGAAGATTCGAACAGATTCCGGAGATAGCTATGGTGGACATTACTGGTGTCATAGGCGGGCAGGTGGAGTTGATCCCAAAAGCTGGTTATCTTCAGTCATTAGGTATTAAAACTGATATACTTATTAATGCGTTTAATGAAAACAACGTTAATTTAGGAAATATCCTTGTCAAGGATGGGGCTTTTAGATATTATCTTAGATTTAAAGAGGGGATACAGGATCTAAAATCAATCCGTCAAACACCAATACTCATTGGCGATCGTATTTTTATACTATCTGACCTTGCCGATGTGAGATTAGTACAATCAGAAACACGTGGTTATTACCATGCAAATGGTAGGCAGGCAATCAATTTAATGATTATAATGCAGCCTGCGGCTAGAGTAGACGATTTAAAAAATAATTTTGATAGATTACAAAAGGAGCTAAAAAAAGATTATCCAGAAATAGAGTTTGAGATTACCCAAGATCAGTCCAAATTTCTTGATTATTCAATTGGAAATCTTCAGCAGGATCTACTTTTAGGTGGATTTTTGGCCTTTTTCTTTATGCTGATTTTTATAAGAAAGCTTAAGCTGGCTTTGTTAATAGGTTTCACGGTCCCCATTTCTTTGATAATCAGTCAAATTGGCTTTTTTATCTTTGATGTTTCTATTAATATTATCTCTTTAGGAGGCCTTATTCTGGGGCTAACAATGATCATTGACAGCTCGATCGTAGTTATGGATACAATTTCGAACCATCAGAACGATGGTGAAAGTGTCGAGAATGCCGCAATTGGCGGAACTAATGAAATTTTAAAACCACTAGTCACTTCCGTTCTTACTAATTGTGCTGTATTTATACCACTCATTTTTTTGGGAGGCATAGCTGGAGCTTTGTTTTATGATCAGGCACTATCTATCGTTATTGGAGTGGTGTCATCCTTGATTGTATCCATTTTATTATTACCATCCCTGTTTGTACTTCTAAATAGAAAAAAAATAATTAAGCAGACACATGTAGAACTGCCAATACTTCTAGATGTGACTGCTTGGTATGATCGTTTACTTAAATTGTCCTTTCGTTTCCCTATCATCGTAAGTATGGTTGTTTTCATTATAGGAGTCTGTGGTGTTTTTTTTTACTTATATTTAGACAAAACTAGGTTGCCTGATATCACACGCTATGACTGCGAAATTACCATTGACTGGAATGAACATATTGATGCTAATGAAGTTAGCGAAAGAAGTTTAGAGATATCCTCTATGCTAGGTGATGGAATAGAAAATTTAAACATCTGGAGTGGAGAACAGCAGTATCTTTTACCTATAATGGATGATTTGAGAGTTTCGCAAAGTCGATTTTATTTAAAAACCCATCGAGCTGATCCCCGTACTTTCATTTCGGATAAAGTAACAACTTTAATCCGTAGTCGTTATCCATTAGCATTAGTATCTATTTCTCCTGCAAAAAATGCATTTGATGAAGTTTTTTTTGATGATAATGCACCACTTATTTTACGCCTTAGCAATATCAAAGATAGTAAACTTCCCCCGCTAGATTCAATTTCAAAACTCGTTGATCAATTAGCTTCTCATTTACCAGGTATACAAATTAATCCTATAAGTAAGATCCAAAAAATTGATATAGAACTTGATTATTCAGCACTGATACTTCATAATGTACGAGCTAATGATGTAATTAGTAAAATTAAAAATGCCGTAGAATACCCAATGATTTCTAAGTTCCAAGTTTCGCAAAAACAAATTCCTGT
Source organism: Sphingobacterium sp. UBA865 (assembly GCF_002295765.1). Classification (NCBI taxonomy): domain Bacteria; kingdom Pseudomonadati; phylum Bacteroidota; class Sphingobacteriia; order Sphingobacteriales; family Sphingobacteriaceae; genus Sphingobacterium; species Sphingobacterium sp. UBA865. The sequence continues at coordinate 21,274 of NZ_DBGB01000036.1, forward strand.
TGTACTTAATATAGGTAAGCCAGAACATATTTTTTCACTATTAAGAGATAACTTTGTCGAAAACATCTATGGAATTCCCATACGTTTATCCGCTTTAGTGAATTTTTCTAAAAGTTTTGATTATAGTTCAATTTTTGCGGGAAAATCTGGGATATATTATCCTATTCCTGTGGAATCAAAAGATCCAGAATTTGATATTCGGCTGATTGAAAGTTTTTTGACCAAATACAAGGATCAATGGAAAGTTGTCTACGATGGTGCTTATTTTGACAATAAAAAGCTTCTAAAAGAAATGTCTATTGTATTGATGATTTCTATATTACTTCTTTATTTTATATTAGCCGCCCAATTTGAATCTCTTATCCAACCATTATTCATTTTAGTAGAACTTCCCATTGCTATTAGTGGTGCGTTGATGTTTTTGTATCTGGGAAATTCTAGTTTGAATCTCATGTCAATGATTGGTATTATTGTAATGAGTGGCTTGATTATTAATGATTCAATATTGAAAATTGATTCGATCAATCAATTACGTCGTCAGGGCTATCCTTTAATGAAGGCTATTTTTGAGGGAGGACATCGTCGGCTTCGATCGATAGTGATGATTAGCTTGACTAGTATAGGTGCATTAATCCCCACATTGTTTATGAGTGACTTGGGGTCAGAGTTGCAAAAACCATTAGCTTTAGCACTAATGGGGGGTATGATTATCGGACTATTTGTCAGTTTGTTTTTTGTTCCAATTGTGTATTGGGGAGTATATAAAAGTAAAGAAATATAACACCATGAAAACGAGATTAATCTATACAGTAATTGTTTTTATTCCTCTCATTCTATCTACATGTTTTGCTCAGGATAATATTCTGAGCCTTGACAAAGCGATTCGTCTTGCTCAGGAGAATTCCTATGCCTTTAAGGCAGCCCAAAACCGTATGCAGGCAAGTTCCTGGCTTTATCGTAATTTTAAGGCTTCGTTCTTACCTTCTTTATATTTAGATGGCAATATCCCCAATTATTCTAGAGCAATATCGAAGGTAACTATTCCTACAGGTGAAGACATTTTTGTTAGTCAAAATCAATCTTTCAGTTCTTTGAACTTAGGGCTTCGGCAGAATTTAGGTTTTATTGGAGGGACAATTGCTGCAAGTACTAATTTGAGTCGGATAGATGTTTTCGGCGCAAACCGGCAAGTAACATATGCTTCGACTCCATTTTCTATCCAATATATTCAGGATAATATTGGATATAACCCTTTCAAATGGCGGAAGAAGATTGAGCCAATCCGTCTTGAAGCAGCGAAGCGGCAGTTCCTCACAGATATGGAGACTATTGCTGGCACAACTGTCCAATATTTCTTTAACATGTTAGCCGCAAAGGCACGACTAACATTAACGCGACAAAACCTAGCAAATACAGATACTTTATATCGCATTACTCAAGATAGATTCAATTTGGGTACTGTAGATCGCAATGAAATCTTGCAGCTCCGGTTGAATTCTTTGGAGTCCAAAAAACAGCTCGCACAGGATAGTCTAGATTTTGTGCTGGAACAACAACAATTTTCACGTTATTTATTATTGAACGATAAAATTAACATCGATGATAGGATAATTGCAGATTTTTTTGCGATCGAATATCATGACGTACTGAGATTCGCAAAAGAGAATAGTCATAACGTAATTCAATTTAGATTGAAACGCCTTGAAGCGGAACAGAATGTGGATGAAACCAAAGCATCGACCGGTTTACGTTTTAGTGTACAGGCTAACTTTGGGATTACCAACACAGCTTCTAGATTAACCCATTTGTTAAGGGGGCTTGAAAACCAGCAACAAGTAGCTGTTGGTTTTTCATTGCCTATATTGGATTGGGGTTATTCCAAGACCCAAAGACAAAGAGCCGAGAGTAATCTTGCAATGGTTGAGAGTGAAATGGAGCAAGATAAATTGGCTTTAGAGCATGAAGTTACTTTGTATACCGCTAAATGGAGTTTGCATCGACAGCAGATGGACATAGCTAAAGAGTCGCAAAATATTGCTGTACAAAATTATGAGTTACAGAAAAATAGATTTCTTAAAGGTTCGGCAACTATCAATGATTTGAATGTTGCACAATCAAAAAAAGATGTTACCACTAGTAATTATATAGCAGCGATGCGTGAATATTGGATTTTGTATTACACTATTAGAAAACTGACACTATATGACTTCAAAGAGAATAAGGCATTGAAGTATTTTGAATAGTAGTGTTTAAGAATTAATTAATATCTGTAAGGTATTTAAAAGAAAAATTTGGAAACAAGTCTGATACACAACTATTTTGAATACGGGATCAGAGATAAATCATTTTTTACAATCTAAATTCTATTTTTGACAGCAAAAAAAACCTTATTTTTATATTAAGCACTTGCAGCTAAAACGTATGTCAAACCAGTGAGGGATTCAGTGAGTTGGGAAAACGAAAGTTTGTAAAACACTGATAAAGAGATTATTGCCCGAAGAGTGTTATTCCCCTACGGGCTACAGATCGAAAGATTAAAAACTTAAAAAAGCTTGCAATTCATATTGCAAGCTTTTTTTATCTTTGAGTATCTACAAAACCAATACGAACTTCCAGAAAAAAAATGACAACATTTCCTGTTATAGCTTCTACTCTTTCTGCCAAACAATTAGGCGATTTTGTGATAAATAGATATGGCCTAGACGACAAATACCAATGTTCCTTATTCAGAACAGGAATGAACCATACGTATTTTCTTTCCAACAGCGAAACGAAATACGTTTTGCGCGTTTATAGTCATAATTGGCGGTCAAAATCCGAAATTATTGAAGAACTTGAACTTTTGAAATCATTGAAGAAGAATAATTTAAGTGTTTCTTTTCCAATTGAAGATAAAGATGGAGGGTTCATTCAAGAAATAAATGCGCCTGAAGGAATCAGATACGTTGTACTTTTTTCCTTTGCTCAAGGGGAGAAAATTCGATTTATGGACATCGAAACGTGCTTTCGGATAGGTTCTCTAATGGCAAATATCCATAACCATACCGAAAACAAGAACATTAACCGTGTGTCTTACAATAAGAAGTCGCTTATAGAATTACCTTATGCGTATTTACAACAATTCTTCTCAGACAAGTTGCCAGAAATGGAACTCATCAAGGAGTTTGGCAGAAATTTTCAAAATTCAGATTTTGATCATACGAAAACCGGAATTATACATATGGATATCTGGTATGATAATATGGCTGTTACAGACGAGCATGAGATTACCATTTTTGACTTTGACTTTTGTGGAAATGGATGGCAAATTTTAGACGTTGGATATTTCTGCAAACAGCTGTTTTTCATAGAATCAGATAAAGAGCAGTACGAATTAAAAATTCAAAGCTTCCTACGAGGATACCAGAGCAGCATTTCTTTATCTGAAAAAGAGCTCAGGTTAATACCGAAAGCTGGCGCTGCTATTTTTATTTTTTATCTTGGCGTACAGGCGCAAAGATTTGATTGGTCCAATATATTTTTGACAGAAAACTATCTTAAAATGTTTGTCGGAAGAATTAAAGCTTGGATGGACTATTACTAAAAGAAAGAAGTCACTGTGGTTAAATAAGGCAAGATTAAGGAATATTAATTCGGTTTTACGTTGAGGGCTGGAAAACAACTCTTGCGTAAGCGTTGGGTGAAACTATAAACCACTTACAGGTATTTTGTCTTCTTGGTAATTAAAATGTAACGTATTAATTTTACCTTTACTATTCCAAATAATATAATTTTATGAAGGCACATACGTACGAAACACAATCAACAATTACCCCACAAAAGGCATTGGACTTCCTGAAAGAAGGAAACCAGCGCTTTGTTAATAACCTGAAAGCTAACCGCGATCTTCTCGAACAGGTGAACGCTACACGTGAAGGGCAGTGGCCATTCGCCGTGGTGCTAAGCTGCATCGATAGCCGTACTTCAGCTGAGCTTATATTTGATCAGGGATTGGGTGATATCTTCAGTATCCGGATTGCCGGAAATTTTGTCAATCAGGATATTTTGGGATCGATGGAGTTTGGTTGCAATGTGGCCGGTTCTAAACTTGTTGTCGTTTTGGGGCATACCAAATGTGGGGCATTAAAAGGAGGATTGGATGCGGCGCAGATCGAGGGTATGGGAATGGATAACCTAAATCATTTGATTAATCATTTCGACCCGATCATCAATGAAGTGATCGAGCAGGGGGAAGAACGTTCTTCTAAAAATAGTGTACTGCTTGAAAAACTAAATCAACAGAATATTAAACATGCAATCCGTGACATTCGCAAACAGAGTTCAACGCTCCGGAAATTGGAAGAAGAGGGTAAAATTAAAATTGTCGGAGCGAACTATGACGTCGAAACTGGTAGCGTAAGTTGGCTATAAGCCGAAAGGTCGTGTATACTTTTTAAGAATAAAAAGCATGACGGTCATTTGCTTGAATCCATGCGAATAGTTCTGTGTCATCTAACTGTTTCATGATTACCGCAATTTGTGTAACATCCCTAGTTTAATTAGGTTAAATTATAATTGTGGTGTTGAGTTAATATTAAAAACAGAAATATAGTAATGTTTTTTTATCAAACGATTGCACAAAATGCCAGATACTAAAAATCCTGATCTGCTTAAATTTTTGACAAGGAGATCAGGATTTGAAAAAAGACAATTAGAACGGATCTTTATAAGCGGGCATCTACAAATTTTCTGTCGAGTATGCCCTTAATATCAAAAACAACGGATGGGTTCTTTTTTAAATTATTGAGATCTAAATGTAAGAACTCTCGGTGTCCCACAGCCAGAATAACACTGTCATAATCTGCAGATTCGGGAAGATCCGATAATAGTTTTAAATTAAAATGTGATTTCACTTCATCTCTATTGACCCATGGATCATAAATGTCGACTTTTAGACCAAATTCTTGAAGATCCTGAATCATATCTATAACTTTACTATTTCTCATATCAGGACAGTTTTCTTTGAAGGTGATGCCCAATACTAACGCTTTTGCCCCTTCAAATTTGATGTTTTTCTGAATCATCAATTTCACCACTTTTGATGCGATGAAGGAGGCGATCTGATCATTTACTTCTCTTCCAGATAAAATAACATGTGGGTGATAACCTAGTTGAGTTGCTTTTTGAGCGAGGTAGTAGGGGTCTACAGAAATACAATGACCGCCCACTAGTCCTGGTTTAAAACGTAGAAAATTATATTTTGTGCCCGCAGCATCTAACACATCCTGTGTATCTATTCCTACACGGTCGAAGATTAGCGCGAGCTCATTCATAAAGGAGATATTTACATCGCGCTGCGCATTTTCGATCACCTTGGCAGCTTCGGCAACTTTGATTGAGGGCGCCAAATGTGTCCCGGCTTCAATAATATTCTTATAAAGTCCATCTACCACCAATCCTGCCTCAGGTGTACTTCCAGAAGTCACTTTCATGACCTTTTGAAGTGAATTTACTTTATCGCCTGGATTAATACGTTCTGGTGAATAACCAACAAAAAAATCTTGGTTAAATTTTAATCCCGAGCAACTTTCCAAAACAGGTATACACTCTTCTTCAGTACAACCAGGATAGACGGTAGATTCATAAATAACCAAATCGCCCGGATTTAATAATCCGCCAATCATTTTAGATGCCTCCAACAATGGTGACAAGTCTGGTGAATTATAGCGATCTATCGGAGTTGGTACAGTGACTATGTATACGTTTGCATCAGCAATGTCTGCGGTAGAATTACTCGCATCATATCCCTTACTTTGGTTTGATGTGATAAATAGCTCTCTTGCACGTTCCAGTTCTTTTTTATCAGCTTCCAGTGTACGGTCAACACCGCGCCTAAGTTCATCAATACGTGTTTCATTAATATCAAATCCAATCACGGGGAAATAATCGGAAAATGCTATTGCTAACGGCAATCCGACATATCCTTGACCAATGATGGCAATTTTTTTTACCTTAAAATCTCTCATATATAGCTGTAAATATACGTTCTTTGCTTTAAATTTAACCTCTTGTCAACCAACCTCTGCGTCCAGCGGTCGCTATCGCATACGGTGTAATCCAGAATAAGCTGAAAGCATAAAATATACTGTAACTATAAGCCCAGAAAGCTTCTTTGGCATCCGAGTTTTTGGAAGCAAAGAAATAGGCCTGGACGCTGGAAAATATTAAGATACCGACCAATGTTGAGCTTAAGAACATCAGTGGATAATGAAATACGGTCCATAACATCAGTAACATCATCGGATAAGACAATAACACTTTTTTCCATTGCATAAGCAATAAGATACGTGCTCCCCATTTAGGTCCCTGACGGAAATTCTTAAATGCAAATTGACTCATCGCAATGTTTTCACGCACGTTGCTTCGTTCCCAACGGATAAACATCTTGTACAGATTTTTGTAACGTACAGGTGTGTCGGTATAAACGTATGCGTTGGATTGAAATAGAACATGATACCCCTGTTTCAGGATCATATTGGTCATCGCGCGATCTTCACCGATATCAGACGGTTGTCCCATAAAAGTCTGGTTAATCCAATCTTCCAAACAGTTCATGACAGCCTCTTTACGATAGCCAGATAATGCTCCTGGTGTACACATGACAGTACCCAACATACTTTGTGCAGAACGCACAAACTCAAAACTGAATACGAAGCTCACATTCAACATACGCGGTATAATCGCTTTTTTAGTATTCAATACACGCACATTACCCGCAACTGCCCCACATTCCTTGTTTGTTACAAATGGACTGGCCATATTACGTATGGTATCCTTTTTAACAATAGAGTCACTATCAACCGTGATGAAAATCTCTCCCGTACCTAACTTAAATCCACGGTACAAGGCATGTCTCTTACCCATATTCTTGGGCTGCTGATAAATTTCAACACGATCGCCCAATTCCATTTTGGCACGTTGTATCCAAGCAAAGGTATTATCTTTACTACCGTCGTCGATTGCAATAATCTGCAATTTCTTCTCCGGATAATCGCTGCTAGCCAAACTATGTAAGGTATCATAAACTAATTGTCCTTCGTTATAAGCTGGAACGATAATCGTACAAGTCGGTAGCTCATCGTCCGATACTGAAGCAATGGGTTTATATTTACGATGCAGTACAATCAAAAAAATCAAAAAGCTGATAGCAACAACAGCAAGAAATATTCCCAACGCAATTAAAAATGTTCCGCCGATGCTGTCTAAACGTTGGAAACGTAATGCGTCAAAATCTGGTTGAAGCATGTATACGCCAAAAACTGACGCAAATAGTATAAAAAAAGTGGCTCCAAAAATACCATATTCTTTTGGTCCAAAGTTGCTTTCCTCGTTTTTGCTCACTGTGTGATCAGATCGCTTTTCTCCTGCATTTACATCATATACCGCAGGCTTCCATTGTTTGGCCATCTGCTTGGATACGATCGAGTTGTCTTTCATGTAATTCATAACCGTTCTATTTTAGATATACATTCTTTCGTTCAGTGTTTAAAGAGATACCGCTGTCGGTATCTTTTGTAATGAAAATATTACGATTCCATAAACGCAAAAGACATGCCTTTATTTCGTGCCAAAAATAAGCAATCCCTTCTAATTGTAACGTTCTTGATACAAATAATATGTAATTAATCTGTTGATTTGTAGTGTTTTGTGATTTTATTGTAACAGAATTATGCCAAAATATAACGACGATCGATTCAATAGACTTTTAAGGTTTTTTAACATTTGCATGCAGATTGTTAAAAGAAATTGACAGTTTTTGTGACAAACTGTGTAGGAAAGGGGGCAAAGGATAGTACAAAAAAAAGACGCCTCCAAAGGGGGACGTCTTCAATATCATCAAGTTTCGGAATAGTCTTTATCCACCAAATTCCATTAGATAATTTTTTAGAAAATCATTTAGATCACCGTCCAGGACAGCTTGTGTATTGGAGGTTTCGTAATTGGTCCGTAAATCTTTAATTAACTTGTAAGGATGGAGGACATAATTTCGAATTTGGGATCCCCATTCGATTTTCTTTTTGTTTCCTTCAATAGCAGCGGTAGCTTCCTGGCGTTTACGCATTTCAATCTCATATAACTGTGATTTCAATAAGCGCATCGCATTTTCTTTGTTTTGTAATTGCGATCTGGATTCCTGATTTTTAATAATAATGCCAGTAGGTTTGTGGTGTAATCGAACAGCTGTTTCCACTTTATTGACATTCTGACCTCCTGCACCACCCGAGCGGAAAGTATCCCATTCGATTTCTGAATCCTTAACATCAATCTCAATATTATCATCAATCAAAGGATAGACATAAACAGAAGCAAACGAGGTATGGCGTTTTGCATTGGAATCAAATGGAGAAATCCGAACGAGCCTGTGTACACCATTTTCGCCCTTCAGATAGCCATAAGCAAAATCTCCGGATATCTGTAACGTTACACTCTTGATACCTGCAACATCACCTTCCTGCGAATCTTGTTCGGTCACCCTATACCCATTTTTCTCGCCCCACATAATATACATCCGCATCAGCATGGCAGCCCAGTCACAGCTTTCAGTTCCTCCGGCACCAGCTGTAATCTGTAAGATTGCATCCAGCTGATCCTCTTCGGCACTAAGCATGTTTTTGAACTCGAGCTCCTCGACTTTCTCTAAAGCTACTCTATATTGATCGTCCACTTCTTTTTCACTCGCGTCGCCAGATTGGAAGAATTCATACATAACATAGGCGTCTTCAACCGCCGCTGCAACTTCGTCGAAGTGGTCTGTCCATACCTTTTGGTTTTTTATGGCCAAGAGTATTTTTTCTGCAGCTTTGGAATCATCCCAAAAGCTTGCTTCAAGCGTAATAGCTTGATCTCTTTCTATTTCTTCTTTGCGTGCATCGATGTCAAAGATGCCTCCTCAGGGAAGTAACACGATCCCTCAAGTCTTGAATTTGTTCTTTTGTCATATCCGCTAAAGTAGAAATTTTAATTAATAAATTCGCGCTTCTAGCTTAATAACTTCGCGTCCTAATAGATGGTCAAATAGAGATAATTTGACCTTTTTTTTTTAGTTTTGGTATTGTCAACAGAATAAACCTTCATTTAAGGATCTACACGATGTGTAACAATGAAATACAGAAGGCTCTTATTGATGTTTAAAACAACTAATTTCAGTAAAAACAGTATGTTCCCAAAAATTAATTTTACAAAGACTGCGGCCTATACGAATCTAGCACAGCATTTTGGTTCTTTATCAGGGCTATCTAACAATAGCGAAAAAAATGATTTACGCACACTTTTCGCCGCAGATCCCGCACGTTTTGAGAAGTTCTCGATCGCTTTTGAAGATATACTTTTGGATTACTCCAAAAATCGGATTACTGCAGAGACAAAAGCGCTCTTGGTACAGCTGGCTAAAGAATGTGGTCTTGAAGAAGCGATAGCGGCTATGTTCTCGGGCGAGCGGATCAACGTGACCGAAAACAGACCGGTGTTACACACCGCTTTGAGAAACCAATCCGGCCAACCCGTATATGTGGATGGAAAGGACGTCATGCCTGATGTTAAACGAGTGTTGGCACACATGAGAACTTTCACCGAAGAGATTCTATCTGGCCAGTGGAAAGGATATACAGGAAAAGAAATTACCGATGTAGTTAATATCGGTATTGGAGGTTCAGATCTCGGCCCTGTGATGGTAACAGAAGCATTAAAAGCTTATAAGACGCGGTTAAATGTCCATTTTGTTTCCAATGTAGACGGTACACACATTGCTGAAACATTGAAAGCTGTGGATCCTGAAACAACGTTGTTTTTGATTGCATCAAAAACTTTCACAACACAGGAAACGATGGCCAATGCCCATACCGCTAAAGATTGGTTTCTGGCCAGTGGTGCCCTTCAGGAAGATGTCGCTAAGCATTTTGCTGCATTGAGCACCAATACAGAAGCAGTACGTGCCTTTGGAATAGATACCCAGAATATGTTTGAGTTTTGGGACTGGGTGGGCGGACGTTATTCCCTGTGGTCTGCAATAGGTCTTTCAATCAGTTTGGCAATAGGCTTCGATAATTTCGAGGAACTGTTGAAAGGTGCCTATGAAGCGGATGTTCATTTTAAGGAAACCTCCTTTGAATCCAATATTCCCGTGATATTGGCTTTGCTTGGTGTATGGTACAATAATTTTTTCCAAGCGGAAAGTCACGCAATTCTTCCTTACGATCAATACCTACACCGTTTTGCCGCTTATTTCCAACAAGGGGATATGGAAAGTAACGGTAAGTATATTGATCGCAATGGTCAACAGGTGGATTATCAGACTGGACCGATTATCTGGGGTGAACCTGGTACGAACGGGCAGCACGCCTTCTATCAGTTGATTCACCAGGGCACCAAGTTGATTCCTTGTGATTTCATTGCACCTGCCAATAGTCTTAATCCGATCGGAAACCACCACCAATTGCTGTTGTCTAACTTTTTTGCGCAGACTGAGGCTTTGATGAATGGCAAAACGGAAGCCGAAGTGGTTGCTGAATTTAAGAAAGCCGGAAAGTCGGACCCGGAAATTGAAGCACTGAAAGCCTATAAAGTTTTTGAAGGTAATCGCCCAACGAATTCCATCCTGTTCAAAAAAATGACGCCACGCACTTTAGGACGACTTATCGCATTGTATGAGCATAAGATTTTTGTCCAGGGTGTGATCTGGAATATTTATAGTTTTGATCAATGGGGTGTCGAGCTCGGTAAACAATTGGCCAATCAAATCCTCCCGGAATTAAGCGACGCCAATCCGGTTACAAGTCATGATTCTTCGACAAATGGATTGATCAATGCGTACAAAGCTTGGCGGGATTAAAATTGCTCTTTGTGATCTAAATTAGATCGGGGATGAAATAGAAGAAACGGGGCTGTTCAACTTTTGGACAGCCCTGCTTTTAGTTAGACTTTTTTCTGCTGGATTCGAATGGCATTTAAAATAGCCAAAAGCGCTACCCCAACATCGGCGATGACGGCTTCCCAGAGTGTTGCAACACCACCGGCACCAAGAATCAAGACAATGATTTTGATCCCCATCGCGAGAATGACGTTCTGCCAGACAATGCTTCGGGTAATTTTACCGATTTTGATGGCAGACAGGATCTTGTGGGGTTCATCGTTCTGGATCACCACATCAGCCGTTTCGATGGTTGCATCGGCTCCGAGTCCACCCATGGCGATGCCGACCTGCGCCAAGGCTACTACCGGTGCGTCATTTACGCCATCACCGGCAAAGGCAACACGGCGACCTTGATCGATCAGTTGTTGTACATGATTTACCTTATCTTCCGGAAGGAGGTCCCCATAAGCTTTGTCTAGCCCAAGTTCTTTGGCAACTTCATTTACTACCGCTGTTTTATCCCCAGATAGCATGACGGTATATAGACCTTGAGCACGCATGGTTTGGATCACTTCCTTGGCATCGGGCTTAATCCGATCCGCCACAGTGATATAACCCGCATATTGATCTTCGATGGCAAGCAATACAATGGAGTAGGCCACTTGCCTTAGCTCTGCAGGATAGCTGATATTGAATTTGTCCAGTAACTTGCTGTTGCCTGCGAGTGTACGTTTTCCATTAACAGTGGCGAGGAGTCCGTGGCCTGCTATTTCCTGGGTTTTCTCAGCTTGCAATGCGGGCCTGCCGGGATGATAACTTGCGATCGCCTTTGCGATGGGATGTGTTGAATGTGCCTCGACAGCCTTAGCGTAACTCAGTAATTCCGTTGGATCTCCATGGACAGCAAAAACTTCCGTTACTTCAAATACACCCGCTGTAAGTGTCCCCGTTTTATCCATGACAATGGTATCGACAGCGGTGATGGCATCGAGGAAGTTCCCGCCCTTAAATAGTATGCCATTTCGGGAGGCTAAACCTATACCACCAAAATACCCCAAGGGAATCGAAACAACCAGGGCACAGGGACAGCTGATCACCAAGAAGACCAAACTCCGGTAGAACCATTCTTTAAAACTATAGTCCTGAACAAAAAACAGGGGTAAAATAAGAACCAAAAGCGCGAGGCCGAAAATAATAGGAACATATATTTTGGCAAATCTGGCAATAAACAATTGTGTTTTGGACTTCCGTGCGGTAGCATCCTGGACCATTTCGAGAATTTTGCTCAATTTGCTATCCTCAAATGTATTGGTTACCTCGATCTCAACAACCGTTTCCAGATTAATCATGCCTGCAAAAACAGCTTCGTCCTTATATTTTGTATCGGGTTTACTCTCTCCAGTCAATGCTGCGGTATTAAATGCGGCTTTCTCCGTTTTCAATTTACCATCCAGCGCCACTTTTTCTCCTGCTTTTACAAGGATAATTTCACCGATTGTGACGGTTTTTGGATTTACCTGCTGCTGTTGCCCGTTGCGCAGCACCGTTACTTTATCGGGACGGATATCCAATAGCGATTTAATTGATTTCTTGGCGTTATCGACGGCAGTATCCTGAAACCACTCTCCGATTTGGTAGAATACCATTACCGCGACACCCTCTTCAAATTCTCCAATGGCGAAAGCACCCAAGGTTGCAACGGTCATTAAAAAAAATTCATTAAAAATATCACCACGGCTTGCCTTGCGAAATGCCATTTGAATAACGGGGATTCCCGCGAGAAGGTAGGCAACGCTATTTAAGGTCAAGCTGATGCCAAAGGGAAGGCTGATCTTAAACGCATATTTCAATAGGAGTAAAGTAAGTAAGATGGTGAGAGCCATGAGGAGCTTACGTTGGGTGATCCACCAAGGCTGTTCCTTTGTTGTAAGACCATGCTCCGGTGTGGCATGGCTATGCTCGTGGTTGTGTTCGCACATATATCAGCGGTTCTTTATGAGAATTAAATTTACCGAATTCTGCCGTAAAAAGCGAGGGAATGGGGATAAACTCATCCATAAAGACGACTATTTTAGAGGAATCGGACCGGTAAAAAATATATTTCAACTGATAGGTTATTTCAATGGAGGAATGTGAAAAAGGGCTATCCAATTTTTTGGATAGCCCCTTATGCTATGTAATGAATGTACTCTTAATCTTTTGACATACTGCCAATAATCATTTCCAATATGGCAACGACAATGGCAAACAGCGCTGCGGTCCAAAATCCATGTACATCAAATTTGGAGCCGAGAAGTGAATCGGTCAACAAGACCATTAATACGGTAATAATAAAGGAAACTAGACCCAAGGTAATCCAATTCAATGGGAAAGTAAATAACCTTAAAATCGATCCCACAGTGGCGTTGACAAATCCAATGACAAGTCCTGTAACGATCGCCCAGCCGAAACCAGCAACTTCCGCACCAGGGACAACCCAGCAAGCAATTGCGACTACCAGGCCAGTAACTAAAAGACTAATAATAAATTTCATAATATGTGCTAATTTATAACGAGTAAATAAAGTAATAATATAATAATTGTCGTACAAACCCAATGCCAAACTTTGTTTAAATTATCGCTTTTAAATCTTTGAGGTATATGGATGGATGGATGGATGGATGGATGGATGGATGGATGGATGGATGGATGGATGGATGGATGGATGGATGGATGGATGGATGGACCGTTAACTGGTATTAGTAAGCGGGAGCTGTTTGATAAATAGCAATACCGGAATAAAAAATATATGCAAGCATAGTAAATATTTTGTATATTTATTCGGAAGCTACACATGCTATAGCAGTATAGTCATTAACGATTATGCGTGTTATGTATGACGATTGCCGATGGTGGAAAAGAATTGAACGACGTACTTACGTCGTTTAAATAAGCGATCGGATCACCAATAGTAGGGAAAATTGAAAGAATTAAGTTCATAAAATAATAGATCCATGAAGAAAATTATGATGTCATTCATAATGCTGCTTACTACAGTGGCATTATTTGCGCAGACCGATCCCATCATCGGAAAGTGGGAAAACCCAAGCGGCGAAGGTCGTGTTGAAATTTACAAGAAAGGCGATAAGTTTTTTGGTAAGCTCTATTGGCTGAAATTTCCAAATAATGAAGCCGGTCAGCCCAAGAAAGATATAAAAAACCCAGATAAAGCATTGCAGGGCAGAAATGTGCAAGGACTCGAAATCTTGACCAATTTTGATAAAGATGGCAATACCTATGTTGACGGCAAGATCTACGATCCGAAATCGGGCAAAACGTATAGCTGCAAGATGACCTTAAAAGGAGATAAGCTTGATATAAGAGGCTATGTTGGTGTGAGCTTGCTTGGACGCACCGAGACATGGAAAAGAATTAATTAAGGCAGGAAATGGCCGCAAAATCAACATAATCCGCTTGCATGGATAGGTCAGATTCCATCCAAAAGGCAATTTATTTCTTGGAAGTAAATTGCCTTTTTGGTTTTGTGCTGGAATTACAGTATTTTCATCCCTACAAATTATAAATACCAGCTCTATGGCCGTAAAAATGTCTTATGTTGAAAATGTCAAGCTTGCACTACAGTCCATTGTAGGGAATAAGCTGCGGACATTTTTAACAGCACTGATCATTGCCATAGGGATGATGGCATTAATAGGAGTATTGACCTCGATCGATGCCATGAAAAACTCGCTAACAGATTCCTTTTCATCCATGGGATCAAATTCCTTCAACATACGCAACCGGGGATTAAATGTCCGGATCGGTAATGAAGGAACTCGCTCAAAAGTCTTTGCTAATATTACCTATGCACAATCTGCAAGATTCAGGCAGGATTTTCACTTTAATGCGCTGACATCGATCAGTGCCAATGTAAGCTGGAATACGACCGCAAAATATCAATCCAAAAAAACAAACCCCAATATCGGCCTGATCGGGACAGATGAAAATTATCTGCAGACATCAGGGTATGTTGTTAGCGAAGGCCGTAATTTTTCTACGCGGGAGGTTGAAACAGGTAGTGGCGTGATCATCATCGGTAGTGAAGTGAGTAAAATGCTATTCAACGAAATTATTGATCCAATAGGGCAGTTTATTACGGTTAACAATATCCGCTATTTGGTGATAGGAGTCTTAAAAAGTAAAGGTTCTTCTGCCGGGATGGGCGGGGATAGGGCCTGCTTTATTCCACTGATCAAGGCCCGGGCAGTGATGCAGGGTACCGAGCCCTCCTATGTGATAACTGTTTCTTCCAATGATCCGATGCGATTGGAAGCCGCAATCGGCGAAGCTACCATCGTCTTTCGGAATATCCGCGGATTGACATCACGGCAGTCCAATGATTTTGAAATCACCAAATCCGATGCGGTTGCCCAGATGCTGATGCAAAATATGGCTATGGTTACTTTGGGAGCCGTGGTGATTGCTTTTATAACCCTTGTGGGAGCTTCAATCGGATTGATGAACATTATGCTAGTCTCGGTTACTGAACGTACCCGGGAGATCGGCATACGCAAGGCGATCGGTGCAACACCGAGTGTTATACGGAAACAATTTTTGATGGAAGCCATCGTGATCTGTATGATCGGAGGTGTGGCCGGAATCTTTATTGGTATCCTGATCGGTAATATCCTGGCGCTACAGCTCGGCACATCCTTTATTATACCTTGGGGAGCGATAATTTTAGGTTTTGCGGTATGTGGACTCGTTGGTATGCTATCGGGCTATTACCCCGCCTCAAAAGCGTCTAAACTGGATCCCGTCGACGCGCTTCGTTATGAGTAATTCACATTGGCCACCCTATCGCTCTATTTTTACATTCACCCTGCTTGCAGCCCGAAGATGTCTCCCTGTTGGTCGCTATCAAAGCAAGAGGAAAAGTGCCCTTTTCTCGCAAGGTAAAGCAACTTATTCCAATGAAAACCATCAATAGCATTGCGAAAAAATTATGCTATTGATCGCTTCATTAGCCATTGAAAAACACATTATCTCAATGAAAAACTGTAATATTGTATAAAAAAATAAAATCGAATTATGTACAATACATTACAACCAGTTTTAGAAAAGGAATTGGAAGCAATCAAAGAAGCGGGATTGTATAAACAAGAGCGTGTAATCGTTACGCCTCAAGGAGCAGACATCAAAGTGAGTACAGGACAGGAAGTTGTCAATTTTTGTGCTAACAATTATTTGGGTCTGTCTTCGCACCCCAAAGTAATCGAAGCAGCTAAGAAAGCGATTGATACACATGGTTATGGAATGTCATCCGTACGTTTCATCTGTGGTACCCAAGATGTGCATAAAGAATTAGAAGCAAAAATTTCAAAGTTCCTCGGAACAGAAGATACTATTTTATATGCGGCAGCATTCGACGCGAATGGTGGTGTGTTTGAACCCTTATTTGGTGCTGAAGATGCCATCATTTCTGACGAATTGAATCACGCCTCTATCATTGACGGTGTTCGTTTGTGTAAAGCACAACGTTTCCGTTATAAAAATGCAGATATGGCTGATTTGGAAGCACAATTGCAGGCTGCATCTGGTGCTAGACATAAAATCATTGTTACAGATGGCGCATTTTCGATGGATGGATCTGTAGCTCCATTGGATCAGATCTGTGATCTAGCAGACAAATACCAGGCGCTAGTGATGATCGATGAGTCGCACTGTACTGGATTTATCGGTGCAACGGGACGTGGTACACACGAGCTTTTCAATGTTATCGATCGTGTAGACATTATTACGGGCACTTTGGGCAAAGCCTTAGGCGGTGCTTCTGGTGGTTTCACTTCCGGTAAAAAAGAAATCATCGATTTGTTACGTCAGCGTTCACGTCCATACCTATTTTCTAATACCCTGGCACCAGCAATTGCAGGAGCTTCTGTAGCGGTATTGGACATGCTCAGCGAGACAACTGAATTGCGAGACAAACTGGAAACAAACACAAAATACTTCCGTGAAAAAATGACGGCTGCTGGATTTGATATCAAACCAGGTTTCCACCCAATCGTGCCTGTGATGCTTTATGATGCGAAATTGGCACAGGAGTTTGCAGCCAAGATGCTGGACGAGGGAATTTATGTCATCGGTTTTTACTATCCTGTTGTACCTCAGGGAAAAGCTCGTATCCGTGTGCAGATTTCGGCAGGACACGAAGCTGCTCACCTGGATAAAGCAATCGCCGCCTTTACCAAAGTTGGTAAAGAATTAGGTGTAATTAAATAAAATACACATAGTTATAAATTTTGTGGTGCAAAATGTTTATCTTTGCACCCTAAAATTTTATAAAAATATTCTTGCTCAATGCAAAACATTAGAAACATTGCGATCATCGCTCACGTCGACCACGGTAAAACTACGCTTGTAGACAAAATTTTATATTTTACCAATCAATTCAGAGAAAATGAAAATGCTGGTGAATTAATCCTAGACAATAATGATTTAGAGCGTGAGCGCGGGATCACTATTGTATCTAAGAACGTATCAGTAACATATAAAGGTGTTAAAATCAACATCATCGATACCCCAGGTCACGCCGATTTCGGTGGTGAAGTAGAGCGTGTATTGAAGATGGCTGATGGAGTAGTGCTATTGGTCGATGCTTTCGAAGGACCAATGCCTCAAACACGTTTCGTTACAGGTAAAGCTTTGGGATTAGGTATCAAACCTATCGTCGTTGTCAATAAAGTCGATAAAGAAAACTGTCGTCCTGAAGAAGTATACGAACATGTTTTTGACCTATTCTTCAACTTAGGTGCTACTGAAGAGCAATTGGACTTCCCAGTATTGTACGGTTCTTCAAAACAAGGATGGATGTCTACAGATTGGAAAAATCGTACTGAAGACTTCACGGACTTGTTGGAAGCCATCATCAAATATATCCCTGCACCAGAAGTATCTGAAGGTACTTTGCAAATGCAGGTAACATCATTGGATTATTCGACGTTCGTAGGACGTATCGCTATCGGTCGTGTTGCTCGTGGTACAATCAAAGAAAACCAACCTGTTTCTTTGGTGAAACGCGACGGAAAAGTTGTAAAATCAAGAGTTAAAGAGCTACAGGTATTTGAAGGTTTGGGCCGTATCAAAGTATCTGAAGTACATGCAGGTGATATCTGTGCTGTAGTAGGTATCGAAGGTTTCGATATCGGTGATACCATTGCAGATTTCGAAAATCCAGAGCAATTGGAAGTTATCAGCATTGATGAACCAACAATGAACATGTTGTTTACCATCAATAACTCTCCTTTCTTCGGTAAAGAAGGTAAATTGGTAACATCACGTAACATCTACGATCGTTTACAAAAAGAGTTGGAGAAAAACTTAGCACTACGTGTCGTTCCTACAGAGTCTCCAGATGCTTGGTTGGTATACGGACGTGGTATCCTTCACTTGTCCGTATTGATCGAAACAATGCGTCGCGAAGGTTATGAGTTGCAGGTAGGCCAGCCACAAGTTATCATCAAAGAAATCGATGGTCAAAAATGTGAACCTATCGAAGAACTTGTTGTTGACGTACCTTCTGATGTGTCAGGAAAAGTAATTGAGTTGGTTACACAACGTAAAGGTGAGTTGTTGATTATGGAAGCTAGAGGAGATATGCAACATCTTGAGTTCTCTATTCCTTCTCGTGGTATTATCGGTTTACGTAACAACGTGTTGACAGCAACAGCGGGTGAAGCTGTTATGGCGCACCGTTTGAAAGGTTACGAGCCTTGGAAAGGTACAATTCCTGGTCGTTTGGCAGGTGTATTGATCTCTTTGGATACGGGTTCAACAACAGCATACTCCATCGATAAGTTACAAGACCGTGGTCGTTTCTTCGTAGATCCAGGTGTGGATGTATATGAAGGACAAATCCTAGGTGAACACATCCGTGACAATGATTTAACGATCAACGTTACCAAAGGAAAACAGTTGACAAATATGCGTGCTTCTGGTTCTGACGACAACGTACGTATTGCACCAGCAATCAAATTCTCCTTGGAAGAATGTATGGAGTATATTCAAGCTGACGAGTATATTGAGGTGACACCGCAATCAATGCGTCTACGTAAAATCTATTTGACTGAAAACGAGCGTAAAGTAAACGCGAAGAAATTTCAATAGTCAATAGTTAAACGCTATATAAAAAAGCCATCGAATCTGATTCGATGGCTTTTTTCGTTATTGATAATTCAAAGCGCTGCCTTAGCAAACATTTGTGGATCTGTTACTTTTAGACCTATTTGTTATCATGCAGGGGCCAATGAACTCACCGAGGGCGGCTAATGGACAGAAAGAATTCGTTATCATTGCTATTGCTGCATGCGAGATCATAAACGTTTTTTGAAATTCAGGTGATAGAAAACCAAATAGCTTTTTAATTCGCAGGAATATAATCAGCCAAGAATACGTAACTTTGTGTGAGATAAGGATTATTATGAGTAAACAGGTGGAGCATACTCCAAAAGAATATATTCAGATAAAGGGTGCAAGAGTTAATAACTTAAAGAATATTGACGTTGATATCCCTAAAAATAAGTTGGTTGTTATCACTGGAATGTCGGGCTCAGGAAAATCATCCTTAGCTTTTGATACGCTCTATGCCGAAGGACAGCGACGTTATGTCGAGAGTCTTTCTTCGTACGCAAGACAGTTTATGGGGCGGATGAATAAACCGGAGGTGGATTACATCAAAGGTATTGCTCCAGCGATTGCCATAGAACAACGGGTCATTACGTCCAACCCCCGTTCGACGGTGGGGACATCCACTGAGATCTATGATTATCTGAAATTGTTGTATGCCCGGATCGGCAAGACAATTTCTCCGATATCCGGCCGCGAGGTGACCAAAGACAGTGTGAGTTCAGTGGTGGATTTTGCGTTGAATTTGGAAGAGGGGACAACGGTGACACTTCTTGCTCCGCTAGTGTCTTCTCACGGACGAAAACTTAAGGAAGAACTGTCGCTCTTGTTACAGAAAGGTTTTGTACGGGTCGTCTATCAGGATAACATGCAGAAAATTGAAGCTATCGTTGACGATAAGGCGATCGCCAATAAAGATTTGCAGGATGGAGAAGTACTTATAGTTGTCGACCGGGTTCGCATTGAACAGGACGATGATACCGTCAATCGACTTTCTGACTCGGTCCAAACAGGTTTTTTTGAGGGTAAAGGCGAGCTCTATATGGAGGAAAATGGTCAGCGACATCATTTCTCCCATAAATTTGAACTTGATGGCATAACCTTTGAAGAACCTACACCAAATTTCTTCAGTTTCAATAATCCTTATGGTGCCTGTCGCCGATGTGAAGGTTACGGGAAGATCATTGGTATTGATCCCGATCTTGTTATACCAGACAAGAGCCGATCGGTTTACGATGGCGCGATTGCACCTTGGCGAGGAGAGAAAATGGGCGAGTGGCTACAGAGACTTGTCAAAAGTTCACTGAAATTTGATTTCCCGATACATCGTGCATACATGGACCTGACTGCGGCGCAGAAAGAGCTACTGTGGACGGGAAATCAATATTTTGAAGGCCTTACCCAGTTCTTCGAAGAACTTGAAGCCCAAACCTATAAAATTCAATACCGTGTGATGTTATCGCGCTACCGTGGGAAGACAGATTGCCCGGATTGCCGCGGTACCCGATTGCGAAAAGATGCTACCTATGTGAAAGTTGGGGGCAAGTCTATCACCGATATCGTATTGATGCCACTTGAAGAAGCCTTGGCGTTTTTTAAAACGTTACCGCTGGTCGGTAATGAGTTGGTCATTGCCAAAAGACTTCTTGCTGAAATTAATAACAGGTTGCAATTTTTGTGCGATGTTGGATTAAGTTATCTGACGCTGAACCGGCTGTCGAATACCCTTTCAGGCGGTGAGTCGCAGCGGATCAACCTGGCTACTTCATTAGGGAGTTCGCTCGTAGGTTCTATCTATGTGTTGGACGAACCAAGTATCGGGCTCCATCCACGTGATACACAGCGCCTGATTTCTGTGCTGAAATCTCTCCGCGATGTTGGCAATACGGTTGTAGTGGTCGAGCATGAGCAGGAAATGATGGAAGCTGCCGATTACCTGATCGATATCGGACCGGAAGCGGGAATCAATGGCGGCGAGATGGTCTTTGCGGGTACATATCAGCAGATTCTGAAAGACACAAAAAGTCTTACGGGTCAATACCTCAGTGGCAAAAGCCAGATTGAGGTACCCCAAAAACGCCGTCCATGGACCAATAGCGTAACCATTAAAGGAGCACATGAGAATAATCTGAAGGGGATTGACGTTCAGTTTCCCTTAAATACGTTCACCGTGGTCACCGGGGTTTCGGGATCCGGAAAGACTTCTTTGGTCAAACGTATTCTCTATCCGGCTTTGCAAAAATCGATCGGTAATTATTCGGGTGAACAAACAGGTGTTTATGATGCGATTGAAGGAGATATCACAGAGGTAGAACAAATTGAAATGGTGGACCAAAATCCAATCGGTCGCTCTTCACGGTCGAATCCGGTGACTTACGTGAAAGCCTGGGATGAGATCAGGGCTTTATATGCCAGCCAGGCGCCGGCCAAAGCGGCAGGATTGAAGCCGGCAGCCTTTTCATTTAATGTGGAAGGCGGACGTTGTGATATCTGTCAGGGTGAAGGTGAAGTTAAAATTGAAATGCAATTTATGGCCGATATAATTTTGCCATGTGAAGCCTGTGGAGGAAAGAGATTTAAGCAATTTGTACTTGATGTACATTACAAAAATAAGTCAGTAGCGGATGTGCTTGAGCTGAGTGTGGATGAAGCGATCACATTTTTTGCAGACCAGCCGAAGATATTGGCTAAGTTACAGCCTTTACAGGACGTTGGGCTGGGCTACGTGAAGCTCGGACAATCTTCGAGTACCTTGTCTGGCGGTGAAGCACAGCGCATTAAACTGGCCTCTTTCCTGATTAAGGGTAATAACAGTAAGAAGACACTCTTTATCTTTGATGAGCCAACAACAGGCTTACACTTTCAGGATATTAAAAAGCTATTGAAATCATTCGATGCACTGATTGCCCTAGGGAACAGTATATTGGTGATCGAGCACAATATGGATATGATCAAATCGGCAGATTGGGTGATCGATATTGGTCCAGAAGGTGGAAATAAAGGCGGAAAGCTAGTCTTTGCGGGTCTTCCGGAAGAACTTATCCATTGTAAAGATTCTTATACAGGTCAATTTTTAAAAGCACATTTAAAAGATTAAACCCTACTTTAGCGAAGTGAAGTATCTTTATCAGGGTAACTGGGCTGCCCATAAGTTGCGCTTTATTGTTCCTTTTTTTAAGGCCTGATGGGATACTTTGTAAGAAATAAAAAACTAATATTTTAATACTTAATACGATTATGATTAAAAGATTTTTTTTAAGTGTCGTCCTTGGAATAGCAGCGCTTTCGTCCATGGCGCAGCAACCGGAAAGACCAAAATTGGTTGTCGGCCTGATGGTGGACCAAATGCGTTGGGATTATTTATATCGTTTTGCGGATCGATATGGAAATGATGGTTTCAAACGACTTTTGAAAGAAGGATTTTCCTGTGAAAATACATTGATTAATTATATTCCGACATACACGGCCATTGGGCACAGTTCGGTATATACAGGCTCAGTTCCCTCCATACATGGTATTGCGGGCAATGACTGGATCGAAGAACAGACGGGAAAGAATATGTACTGTACGCAGGACGATAATGTTGTCGGTGTAGGGACTACCGCCAAGGAAGGGCAGCAGTCCCCACGTAATTTGCTTGCGTCGACTGTAACGGATCAATTGAAACTCGCTTCTAACTTTAAATCGAAAGTGATCGGTATCGCGATTAAAGACCGTGGTGGTATTCTGCCTGCGGGGCATTTTGCTGATGCAGCGTATTGGTTCGAAGCAAAATCAGGTGATTGGATCACCTCTAATTTCTACATGGATAAACTGCCAAAATGGGTGGTAGACTTCAACAAGAGAAAATTGGCCGAAAAATACCTGAAAGGCGACTGGAAGCCCATGTATGATATCAGCACCTATGCTGCCAACAGTATTGCAGATGATAATATCTACGAAGGTAAATACCCTGGCGAAGAAAAACCGACTTTGCCGCGCGCAACTTCTAAGCTAATGAAAGACGAAGGCTATGAGCTGATCAAAACCACACCAATGGGAAATCAGTTTACCTTGGATCTGGCAATGGAAGCAATCAAAAATGAGCAGATGGGAAATAACCCAACTAAAAATACCGACTTCCTTTGTGTGAGCCTTTCAGCAACAGATTACGTCGGACACCGCTATTCATTGACAGCAGTGGAGATTGAAGATATCTACCTGCAGCTTGATAAACAACTTGCCGATTTCTTCAACTATTTGGACAAGACCGTGGGTAAAGGAAACTATACCTTCTTCCTGACTGCAGATCATGGGGCTTCTTATAACTCTCGGTTCTTTATGGACATGAAAGGAAATGGCGGTTATTTCTATTCCCGTCAGATTATCACAGGACTTAACAAAACCCTTAAAGAGAAATTTGGACAAGAGAAGCTAGTGAAAAGCATGATGAACTATCAGGTACATTTAAACAATCAATTGATTGATTCGTTGAATTTGGATCGCGATAAAATAAAAGAGACTATCATTCGTGAGCTTCGCCATACAGAAGGTGTCGCATATGTGGCTGATATGGAAAAAGGCGAAAGTCTGATGATTCCGGCGCCTATTCGCGAAAAAATGATCAATGGTTACAACTTTAAACGTAGTGGTGCAATTCAGATTGTTTGTGAACCGCAATGGTATGACGGTACGCCGCGCTCGACTGGTACAACACATGGTACCTGGTCTGGCTATGATTCCCATATTCCTTTGGTCTTTATGGGTTGGGGAATTAAACCCGGTGTATCTAATACGGAGGTACATATTGTGGATATTGCACCGACAATTTCGTCGTTATTGCACATTACCGAGCCCAATGGTAGTATCGGCAAACCGATCACAGCGGTATTGGGTCAATAAGGAGACTGTTGGTACCTGCTAAATCTGGCAGGTTTTATTCTATTGAATAAAAAACGTAAATTTGCAATTCAACAGGGGGTAAACAAACTATGCTTTCCAAAAAGACAAAATATGCAATAAAGGCACTGATGGTGCTTGGTCGTAATTACGGTAATGAGCCTATGCAAATCGTGAAGATTGCGCAGGAGGAGAATATTCCAAAAAAATTCTTGGAACAAATTCTGCTTGAAATGCGAAATGCCGGAATTCTTTATAGCAAAAAAGGAGCTGGTGGCGGTTACAGCCTCAATAAGGCTCCTGAAGATGTTTTCTTATCCCAGGTGATGCGCCTGATCGATGGGCCCATAGCCTTGCTGCCCTGCGTGAGCTTAAACTTCTACCGTTCGTGCGAAGAGTGTACACAGGAGCATGCCTGTGGCATACGCGATACCTTCGTAGAGGTGAGAAATGCCATGTTGCAGATTTTAAACGATACCAGTATTGCCCATTTAATCAATAAGGAAAAAGAATTGAACCTGAATGTAGATTAAAGGAAATAAAATATATTTTTCTATTTATACTGGAGGCGTAACAAATAAGTTACGCCTCTTTTTTTGTGTAGTAAATAATTGGCATAGAGCGAATTAATGTATTTTGTTTGAACGATACAAGTCTATTTTATTAATTGCATAATTATTTAACATTATTTTACGAATTTTCCGTAGCAACATGTATATATTTACCCCGACAATATATAAACGAAAATTTATGAAACTAACCTATTCCCTAGTTTTGTTTCTTTTATTTTCTGTCCTGGGTTCCAAGTCCTATGCACAACATAAACTTGTGGGATCGGTGGCAGATATCAAAGATCTTGCAAAACTACATCAAGCTTCAATCGCGCTGCTCAGTCCCAAAGATTCGATTTTGGTTAAATTTGGCCGGACGAAGGAAAATGGAACATTCCAAATTGCTAATCTAGACACAGGTACCTATAAAATGGTGGTTTCCTATCCACAGTATGCTGACTTGGTAAAGGATATCCATGTGGCTGCCCAAGACTTAGATATTGGTATTGTAAAGCTATCCAAGGCAGCTCTACTGCTGGAAGAGGTTCAGGTAAATGGTAAAATTCCGGTGGTGATCAAAGGCGATACGATAGAATATGATGCAGGTAGTTTTAAAGTAGAGAAGGATGCTAAAGTGGAAGACCTGCTAAAGGTATTACCGGGTATTACAATGGATGGATCAGGCAAGATCATCGCGCAGGGGAAGGAAGTGAAAAAGGTGTTGCTTGATGGTGAAGAGTTTTTTGGCGATGACCCAACGCTAATCACTAAGAATATTCGGTCAGATATGGTCAGCAAAGTACAGGTCTATGAAAAGAAATCGGATCTTGCCGTACGTACCGGCGTGGATGACGGAGAACGTACACAGACAATTGATATCAAGCTCAAAGAAGATAAGAAAAAGGGGATGTTTGGTCAGGCTGTTGCGGGAGCTGGTACCGATAAATATTATGGCGGAAAAGTCATGCTCAATAAGTTTAAGGGCTCGCAGAAAATTGCTGCTTATGGTATTCTGGCCAATGATGGAATGGTCGGATTGGGGTTTGAAGATAGCCAAAAATATGGTGTGGGCGGAAGTAGCAATGTGCAGATGATGGAGGGCGGAGGCATTATGATTTCCTCTGGCGGTGATGGTTCTGATGGGGGATGGGACGGTAAATACTATGGTGGTGGCGTACCTAAGGCTGTCAACATGGGAGCAAGCTATTCGGATAAGTCCAAAGATGATAAGCATAAGATCAATGTCAACTTCAAGCGGAATCAGATCAATGTCAACAATACAAGTACATACAACGCACAGAATAACCTTCCTGAGCGTGCGCAGGTGGATAACAATGTGACCACATCTGAAACTGAAACACAGGCAAATATTGCAAATCTACGGTATGACTATAAGCTTGATTCGCTTGCTGACCTTACTGTCACCATGGGCTTTACCAAATCTAGCCGTGACAATTTATCCAATTCCGAAGCAGATCAACGTAAATTGGATGGCACATTGATTACACGGACTTCATCCAGGACAGATTTAAATAACGATCAGGATCGATTTAATATAAATGCGATGCTTACACGTCGTTTCAAAAAGGACCGCCGTTCCATTACTTTCAATGTCAATGCGAATGCAGATCAAAATCGCAACAAAACACAGTATTTTTCGGAAAACTTCTTCCAAAGTTCCGGAGATACAACCTTGATCGATCAATATAAAAATGATAAGCTGGCGAACAATACCTACGGTGCTTCAGTAACCTATTCGGAGCCGCTTTCTAAAAGGCTGACCGCTGCAATAGGCTATGCATTCAATCAAAATAAATCGGAAACACTCAATCAGTCATTTGATAAAGATCCGGCTACAGGAAAATATACGGTATTGGACCAAAACCTGCTCAACGATTTTGATTTTAACAGTTTAAAAAATGGTGTCAACGCCTCCTTGAATTACAAGTCGAATACATTAACAGTAAATTTGAGCAATCGAGTTGATTTTGAGCAGGTCAAGAGAACCTATAACAACCTGAATACAATACTGCAGCGGAACCAGACATCTGTTGCTCCAAATCTTTCCATCAACTACAAAATCTCGAAAAGCAAAAATGTAAGCTTCCGCTACAGCGGCCGCACGAGTCAGCCTTCGTTGACACAAATAGAGCCGTTGAAACAAAATTCCCAGCCACTCGTTGAGTATTTGGATAATCCAGATCTGAAAGCGGGCTTTGATAACTCCTATTCAGTTAATTTCAATAACTACAAGCAGTTAAAGGATCAGAGTATCTATTTTTATGTGAGTGCAGATCAAGGAAAGAAAAGTATCAACAATAGCGTACGCTATGATCTAGATAAAGGTACGCAGCAAATTTCCTACGTGAATATTGATAAAGACAATTGGCGTATGTATGGCGGTGGAGGATACAGTTTTGTATTGAAGAAAAAATGGGGATTAAAAATGAACTTGGGTATGAACGCGCAGTACAACAGCCAGTTTAGCTATTTATCTACTTACAACGAAGATCCTGAGCTCAATAGAAATCAAACATGGAGTGTGGCGCCGAGCCTTGGCTTCAGTCGGTACAAGGCAAATAAAATGGATTTTTACATCTCCATGAGCCCTGGTGTGGAGCAGATGAATTCCTATTTGCAACCTGAGTTAAATCGCATGACTTTTAAATTTAGGACGTTCTCGGAGATTACGTATTATTTACCAAAAGACTTCAAAATTTCCCTGTCGACAAACCAGAATTATCAGGCAGCGACGAAAACATTGCAATCCATTAATATCATTAATATGAATGGCTATGTTTCCAAAAAATTATTGAAAGATAAGTCTTTGGAAGTACAGGTATTTGTCAACGATATTTTAAACAAAAATAATGGGGTGTACCGTTATCAAAATGGAACTTCATTTATCCAGACCAGCAACGATGTACTGCGTCGTTATGGAATGCTAAAAGTAATCTACAATTTTACAACAATGAACCGTCCATGATTAAATTAACGATTTTGTTTTCAATGATTTCCATGAATTTAATCATGGTAAGCTCCATCTGGCCGATGGAAAAATTAAATTATTTACAGATGAAAGGAGATGCCAAATGAGTAAGTATATCAAGTTGATGGTCTGGGTATTATTGCTGAGCTCAGGAGCAGCCCATGCACAACATGCGTATTTTCCGAGCAGCGGAACGGTGACTTATGAACGGAAGTTTCATGTGCAGAATTTCTTAAAACGTAATTATCTCAGCAAACCCGATTTAGATACCTGGGATAAGCTGATGGTCGACAATGCGGTAAAGAATGGGCCTGCAGAGGTGGTGACCCACCATATTCTGAAATTTTACGATAATGAAACCCTGTTTGAAACGGTGCAGGAAGATTATCCTGCAAATTATCGTCATGTGACTCACTATAATTCTATTCTTCCGGATTCAAAAACGTACATTAATTTCCAGAATCAGGAATTCTTAAAATTGCTCCCCTTTGGAGATGATCAGCTCTTGCTTAAAGATTCATTGCCTGCGGTTAAATGGAAATATACGGATGAATACCGAAATATTGCGGGATATGATTGTCGGAGAGCCAATGGAATTATTCAAGATTCTGTCTATGTAGTAGCCTTTTTTGCGGGACAAATACCAATCTCTGGTGGGCCTGAGCTTATCCATGGGCTCCCTGGGCTGGTAATGGGGATATCTATACCGAGCATGAATGTCAATATGTTTGCCACAAAGGTGGAGATTACCAATACAGCATTTTCCAATGTGCTGACCAAAAAGAAAAAGGTGGTTGCGGAATCCAGAACGGAGATCATAAAGAAGCTGAAATATACCGTCTATGACTATATGGATGAGAAGGCGTTTAAGAAGCGTTTGCAGAGTATACTGTTCTAGCGAAAGTAATAACAGAAAAAAGTGAAGGGGCTAAAAGTCTGGTCAAACCCTTCGAGAATGAATAGCTGAAATGCTGTTGAGGGCGCGATGCATAAAATGGCATAAAAACGGGACTATCCAAGAAAGTTTGATAGTCCCGTTTAATATAAAAGGAATGTACGTTTTAAATTAACGTACCGTACTTCCGACTTTAATTGCTGTATCTGGTTTGACAAAATCCAATCGACCATCAGCGTCTTCTGCCATCAGGATCATTCCTTGTGACATAATTCCTTTTATTTCACGAGGCTCAAGATTGACTAAGATGGATACCTGACGGCCTACGATTTCCTCAGGACTGAAGAACTCTGCGATACCCGAAACGACCGTGCGTGTATCTAAGCCAGTGTCTATTGTCAATTTTAACAACTTCTTGGTTTTGGCAACTTTTTCAGCGGCTGTAATGGTTCCGACACGGATATCCATTTTAACAAAATCATCGAAGCTAATATTTTCTTTTGCTGGAGCAACCTTGGCATTATCGGCTAGGTTTTTTGCTTTTGCTTCGGCAAGCTTATTCAATTGGAAGTCGACTTGTTCATCGGTTATTTTGTCGAATAACAATTGCACTTCACCCAATTGGTGTCCAGCTTGGATCAAAGCATCTGAACCTGCGTCGTTCCAGTTCCCTTGTGGAAAATTAAGCATTTCAAATAATTTGATCGCTGTTTTTGGCAAGAACGGCTGTGCAAGAACAGCAAGATTGGCCACGATCTGAGCAGCTACATGTAAGATTGTTTTGACACGTTCCTCATCTGTTTTGATGATTTTCCATGGTTCTTCATCTGCAAGATATTTGTTGCCGAGACGAGCGACATTCATAAATTCTGCCAAAGCCTCACGGAAACGGAATTGCTCCAAAGAAGATTTGATCGAAGCAGGGTATGATTTCAGTTCATCCAATACCGCTTGATCTACAGCTGTTAGTGGCGAACCTTTCAATACCTTGCCATCAAAATATTTGTGGGAAAGTACCAAGACACGGTTGACAAAGTTTCCAAAAATAGCAACGAGCTCATTGTTGATCCGAGCTTGGAAATCTTTCCAGGTAAACTCGGCATCCGAAGTTTCCGGTAATATGGCTGTCAATACATAGCGCAATTCATCCTGCTTATCAGGAAATTCCTGTAGGTATTCATGTAACCAAACCGCATGGTTTCTGGACGTGGACAGCTTATCGCCCTCCAGGTTCAGGAATTCGTTGGCGGGAATATTTTCTGGTAAAATATAGTCGCCGTGTGCATGAAGAATCGCTGGGAAAATAATACAGTGGAAAACAATATTATCTTTTCCAATAAAATGGATCAGCGTAGAATCGTCTGCGGGGTTTTCATGGGTTTTCCAATAGTCTTCCCAGTTTTTACCATGGTCTAAAGCCCACTGTTTTGTTGCTGAGATATACCCGATAGGTGCATCTAACCAAACATATAGTTTTTTACCCGCTGCTTCAGCCAAAGGTACATCGACGCCCCAATCCAGATCTCTTGTCATTGAACGCGGCTGTAAACCGGATTTAAGCCAAGATTGACATTGGCCAAAAACGTTGGACTTCAGGATATTTTTCTTTCCTTCGATCAGCCATTTTTCAAGCCAAGGCTGGTATTTATCCAAAGGTAGATACCAATGTTTCGTTTCTTTCAAAACTGGCGTTTTTCCGCTTAACGTTGAAATCGGGTTGATCAAATCTGTTGGGCTAAGTGATGTCCCACACTTTTCACATTGGTCACCATAGGCGCCTTCGGACTTACAATTTGGACAAGTTCCCGTAATGTAACGGTCGGCCAAAAACTGATGGTATTCCTCATCGTAGTACTGCTCGGAAAATTTCTCCACAAATTCGCCTTTGTTGTAAAGGTTCAAGAAGAAATCCTGGGATAACTGGTGATGTATGGGCTCCGACGTACGGTGATAGATATCGAAAGAGATACCAAATTCCTCAAAGCTTTCTTTGATTTGTTTATTGTATTTGTCAATGATTTGTTGCGGGGTGATGCCCTCTTTTTTTGCACGGATGGTAATCGCCGCACCATGCTCATCTGAACCACATACATAGACTACATCTTTTTGATTCAGACGCAAATAGCGGACAAAGATATCCCCTGGGATATAAGCTCCGGCGAGGTGTCCAATATGTAAAGGACCATTGGCATAAGGTAATGCCGATGTGATGGTATAACGTTTTTTATCTAGAATACTCAATGCTTGAAAGTATATTAAAGTGTGTACTTGTTTTCTTTGGCAAACTTAGATAAATTGCTGTTTATATGCAATATAAATGCGTGTCATATCGAACAATTTATTCTTGAATTCTTGTTTTGACTTATTTCTACGATTATTTCAACTTGATTAAAATGCGCTTCCATTTAACAGCTTGTTATCGTAGAAATATTATTCAACATAGCGGTAGAAAACTTAGATAAATTTACGTTTATTTGTACATATAAGCACCATATATCAAGTATATTTCTAATCGGACTTTGCAATGTAGCGGTCCTTTTTTTTGAAAGTGTTTGATGTTATTGGCCAGAAAGATTCTTCAGTTCGCTTGCATAGCTGTTGCTGTCTTCGAAGCCATGAAGGTTTTGTTTGATCATTAGCGATAAAAAAGATGTCCAAAATACCTGATTTTCTGAAAGAAGGCGATAAAGTAGCTATTGTTTGTCCTGCGAGTTTTATACGAGGCTCTATTGATGTTGGCATAAAAACATTGGAGAACTGGGGGCTGGAAGTTGTGGTTGGGAAGACTGTTGGGACATCGTTCCATCAGTTTGCCGGAGATGACAATTTACGCGCTGCCGATCTGCAGTGGGCATTGGATGATCCGTCGATTAAAGCGGTTTTTGCTGCGCGCGGAGGTTACGGTTGTGTTCGTATTGTCGATCAGATAGATTTTTCGAGCTTTGAAAAAGATCCCAAATGGTTGGTGGGTTTTAGCGATATAACCGTATTGCATAGTCATATTCAACGGAACTATAAAATTGCAACAATACATGGACAGATGCCAAAGTCTTTTGAAACGGGCACAAAAGCATCGTTGGAAACGTTAAAAAATGCATTGTTTGGCCATACTATGGATTTTGACTACGAGCAAACGTTATTCCCCAATCGTGCGGGTAAAGGCGAAGGAAAATTGGTCGGCGGAAATTTAGCAATCTTACTATCTGTACTTGCTTCTAATTCGGATGTCAATTACAAGAATAAAATTCTATTTATTGAAGATGTCGGTGAAGCCTATTACTCCGTAGACAGAATGCTAAGGGCGTTGAAACGCGCGGGGAAATTAAAAAAATTGAATGGTCTAATTGTAGGTGGCTTTTCTGCGATGAAAGACAATGATCCTGCTTTTGGGCAGCGTGTGGAGGAAATTGTGTGGGATATAGTTAAAGAATATGATTTTCCGGTAGCATTTGGCTATCCTGCCGGGCATATTGATGATAATCACGCCCTGGTATTTGGGCGAAAAGTAAAATTGCAGACTACAGCTGATTCTGTTCAGTTAACCTATTTGTAGGGGAAGCTGAACAGAATCTCGTTGTTTTATTTATTGATTATCCCGTTTATTGATTATCCCGAATGTACAGGGATGACCATCATGGCAGCCTGACTCTTCCAGGCCATCTTTTGCGCAATGCTCGTATTGAAAATTCGACTTAATAAGCCCTTGTCCCGATGGAAAGTGACCATCATGTCGATATGATTTTCGTTGATGTATTGGTTGATCCCTGCAGCAATGTCTGCGTTGAGGATATAACTATAGATGGGATGATAAGGAGCAAGTAAATCCTGCATGGTTTTTATTTCGGCATTTACCGCCTTATTTGCAGGATCTTCTTTAGTCACATGGACGACATAGACCTCACTTTTCCGTAATACTTCGGACGCATTCACCAAAAGACGGTTTAATTTTAGTTTTACCTCTTTGAGATTGGTGGCGATCAACATCTTTTTGGGTACCCGAAATTCTGCCCGTGCGGGGACCACCAGTAATGGTGTGTGACAATTTTCGATTAGCTTGAGGGTATTGCTTCCAAGAAGCAGTTTCTTTAGGCCGCTTTTACCTGCAGTTCCGACGATAACAAGGTCAATGTCCTCCTCAGCACAGGTACGGTTTACACCATAGCTAAGTTCATATTCTTCAAGAACTGATTTCCAGGCAATGCCCTCAGGAAAAAGCAACATCAGTTCCTGTTGCCAGGTATTGAGGTCCTTTTGCTTTTCTTCCAAGATTTCTGAATTGCTGATGACAACAGGTTCAGTACCTACGGTAGGGATTACTTCGTACGTGTGGTATAGGACAACCTTTTCAATGCCCCAAAGTGGAGCTAATTGTGCGGCATATCGAGCAGCAGCATAGGCATTGTCCGAAAAGTCTGTTAACAAGAGTAGGTTTTTCATCCTTTAGTTATTTGTTGATCCATAATCCGTGGCTAAGGTCCTTTACGCTGTCTTAGCCGTTCCAAAGCATTATAATCGGGTCTATCGTCATCAAATTACGCATTAAGTATTATAAATGCAATAGCTTTATTTATTATGGTAAGTACGGTGAGCTGTTCAATTTAAATAATTTCATTAATTTAGGGAGATCGGTAATTCAAGTTTTAATAAATTAAACGTTTTTTATGGCAATTTGGAATTCATTGGGTAAATATAGGGATACGGGACTTTTGGTCTTGCGTGTTGGACTTGGGGTGATGATGATCATGCATGGTCTGCCCAAATTGCAGGGCGGTCCTGAGCTCTGGGCAGGTGTCGGAAAATCAATGGGTAATATTGGTATTCATTTTATGCCTACTTTTTGGGGCTTTATGGCAGCTGCTACCGAAACTGTTGGAGGGCTATTTTTACTGCTGGGGCTCTTTTTCCGACCAGCGGCATTATTGCTTGCATTTACGATGGTCATCGCTGGATTAATGCATCTTTCTAAAGGAGATGGTATCGCTGGTGCATCACATGCGATTGAGCTTTGCTTTGTGTTTTTAGGACTTATCCTTATTGGGCCGGGTAAACATTCGGTTGACAAGAAATAAGAGATTTCTCGGGAAGAGATTTCCCGGAGGAACAACGATACGACAAAAACGCCGCAATGTATTCTAAATTGCGGCGTTTTTGTCGTATAATTTGTTTCTATTGGACGACGAGTCCATCGCTGTGGATATGTACAAAGTACAGATTTCTACGATCTATCCATGGGAATAACCAGTAAGTTGGCCGCGCCATTCCAGGCTATTTTTTTAGAAATGCTTGTTTTGAATAGGCTCGCTAATAGTCCTTGCTCTTTATGGAATGAAAGTATGAGATCAATATGTTTCTCTTTGGCATATTCTTCAATACCTAGTGCAATATCATCATGGCTGATGTAGTCGTAAATCGGATGATATTTATCTAGGCGTTCATGGAGGTGCTTTAATTCCTGTGCCAAGTCTGCGGCTGAACCTTCTTTTTTAGCAACATTCAACACATACAATTGTGCATTGAACGTATCTAACACCTGATCTAAATTGAATAAATCCAGCTTTCTGTCTACCTCCTTCAGATCGGTTGTCGCCAACACATTTTTGGGGATGGCAGGATTTACCTTATGGGAAACGATAAGCATGGGCTTAATGCAGATGTCCATCAGTGTAATAGCATTACTTCCGACCAGGATCTTAGCAAAACCTGTTTGTCCGGTGATACCCAATGCGACAAGGTCAATGTCGTGCGATTTGCACATGTCGTTGACTCCCAATGGCAGATCAACATCTTCCATCTGATGTGTAAGTTCCACTTGTGGAGGGAACAATAATCTAATTTGGTCAAACCATGCTGTCAGTTCTTTCTCTTTGGCCTCTTTTACCTCATCATTGACAACAACAATCGGTTCGTTATCGACAAGGGTAACACTGTTGTACGTATGGTAGATAATAACCTTTTGCGTTTTCCAGGCTTCTGTGCATAGGGCTACTTGTTGTGCTGCCAGAAGAGCATTTTCTGAAAAGTCAGTTAACAGGAGGATACGTTTCATGATGTTCTTTTTTATACGTTTAACTTCTATAACCTGGTTGGTGCATTCTGTCCTGCCAAATCTTTAGCGTATGAGCTAAGGGGATCATTCGGACTTCAAGCAGTACCGGTATATTACTAAAACAATGAATGTAGCAATAAGTTACAAAGAAAACGTGAATTTAATGTTAAACTCTCCCTATTGTGATGAGGGTCATAAAACCTTCATGACTTCGTAAGGCACGAACAGCGATAAAAGCGAACTGAAGGTTCTTTCTGGCCAATAAGATCAGACACTTTCAGAAAAAAAAAGGCAACCGCAGTTACGGTTGCCTTTCATTTTCTAGCTTTTGAAACGTTGAAATTACAACGGTTTTTTTGTTCCAAAGTTGATGATATAGTCGGTCATCACTTTGGCACTTTCATCTTTCACAAAGTCCAGGTCAATTTTAGGTTGGGATTTTCCTTCTTCCCAAGCCGGTTTGCCCTGCAATTTCAACAAAGCGTTGATGCGGTCTCTATTTTTCTTGAGGTTGTCATCTTTCTCTTTCTTGAATTTGTTTAGCTCCAATGAAATTTTCACATCCTCATCTTTTTGAGCTTCTTCGATATCCTCTTTCAGATATTTATATTCAAGCGAGTTTTTAATGCGTGCCTCATGCAGTGTTTCTAATTTTTTGTCAACAGCACTTAAATCTGCTACTTTCTTGAAGTTGCTCGATTTGATTTGATCCCAAGGAAGTGCTGATTTTTCGGAGCTCTCGCCAAATTTCTCTGCAGAGAATTGAGACGGGAATACGATATCAGGTGTAACACCTTTATGTTGCGTGCTGCTGCCATTTACACGGTAGAATTTACCCAATGTGATGTTGATCTGTCCATATTGCGGTGCACCTTCTGGGGTATCCGGATCTTTTTCTCCTGACGCTTTTAACAACAGGCGGCTGGTCGGACTGATAACACGTGACATATCAATTGCCGATTGCACGGTTCCTTTACCATAACTTTGAGAGCCTAAAATGATACCTCTGCCATAATCTTGGATAGCACCGGCAAAGATTTCAGAAGCCGAAGCCGAGAAACGGTTGATCATGATGCCCAATGGACCATCCCAGGATACGCCTGCGTTTTTATCTTCTTCGACATCGATGTTATTTTTTGTGTCTCTTACTTGTACAACAGGACCTTTATCGATAAATAAACCTGTTAAATCAATAGCTTCCGGTAAGGATCCACCACCATTGAATCGCAAGTCGATGACCACAGCATCTACTTTTTCTTGTTTCAAGGTATCTAAGATTAACCTAACGTCCCTTGTTGTGCTCTTATAGTTTGGATCGCGTCTTCTGTAAGCGTCAAAATCCATGTAGAACTTCGGAATATTGATGATACCCACTTTGTACATTTTTCCATCGGCACCTTTGACGTTCATGATCTCTTTCTTCGCAGATTCTTCTTCAACGACGATTTTCTCACGTACTAAAGATACAATGCGCGGATGAGAGTTCATGGGCTGACCAGCAGGTATAATTTTAAGGCGAACAATGGTTCCTTTTGGCCCTTTGATTTTTGCTACAGCAGCATCGAGTCTCCAGCCAATAATATCTTCAAATTCACCATCTTTTCCTTGGGCTACCGCAATGATTTTGTCGTTGACATGAATGCTTTTGTCTTTGAATATTGGTCCACCAGGGATAATTTCATTGATACTTATGGCTTCATTGTCTATCATGAGCCGAGCGCCAATTCCTTCAAACGTATTGGCCATTCCTTCATTGAATGCCTGTGCAAAGGATGGATTAAAATAAGAGGTATGCGGGTCAACAGCATCTGTCAATGCTTGCATGACCACCTGAAAGGCATCGTTTGCATTTGTTTTCTTGGCCTGTGAGATCAAATTGACATAGCGTTTCTTTAGTGTTTCCACCTGTTTGGTCTTCGCACTGTCGGTAGACTTGCCACTCGCGGTTTCCAAGTTGAGCAGATCGTATTTTACGCGTTTGCGCCATTGGTCGTTGGCCTCGTTTGCGGTTTTGAACCAGCCTAGTTTTTCACGGTTAGGTTGGTAATATTCGTCCTTGGTATAATCCTGTTTCTTATCGATTTCTGAAAGCGCATATTGCATTCTGTCCAGGTATCTCTTCGAATAGACATTAAAAATATGGAATGCCGCAGAAAGATCTCCATTTTTGATATCCTGTGCAAGATTGCTTCTGTACGCTTGAAATGCATCAATATCCGATTGAAGCAAGTAATTTTTTCCCTGATCCAGACTTTTGATTAGATTATCGTATATGATACCCGATATCGAATCATTCATTTTGACCTTTTTGTAGCTCGCATTTTCCAATAATCCAGAGACTTCCTTCGCGATGATCTGATGTTGTGTACTTGGTTTAAGTCCCCCATCTTCAGGCAACGCTACCCGTGGTTTTGAACCACAAGAAACAATGGATACAACAAAAAGTGCAAATATGAGTTTCCTAAACATATTTTCGACGGTTTTAATAATCATTCTTTTTAAAAAATATTCAGCTCTTATTGATAAGCGTGCTAAATTTAGTGAAATTCATAGCACATTACCGCAGAATCTAAAAATTTATTTGATTTATCCTTTAATATTTACAAAAAGCTTAAAATCGCTTTGTAGACTGCTCTTTCAACAGACCAATGGAAGAGGCAGATTGTTTTAACTGTTTCAATTGTACAGTTCATTTTTCAACTGTGTATAGGCTTTATAGGTCTGATCAGCCGAAGGGTAGTCTTTTAAAACAAGGTATACTTCACCAAGTTTGTCCAATATCGCGAGTGAGAGCTGTTTATTATTTTCACCCGAAGCTAATTCTGCCGCCTGCACAAATTCTTTGATCGCTACCTTATAATTCCCATCTTTTTGCTTGGATGAGGCCAACAGGTATTCAATCTCAGCGAGCTCGCTACTTAGTTTTTTGGCATTGGCCAAATCACGGGCCTGTAGCAGAAACCACTGTGCCTCGGTAAATTTATTTTGCTTAAAATAAATCTCAGCAAGCATTTCCCAGGCAAAAATTTTCCCCTCATAGGCTTTGGCCTTATTGAATAGCGGGATTGCACTGCGGATAATATTATTTTCGGCAGTTTTATAATTTCCCTGGCCTGCCCGAG
The DNA here is from genome assembly GCF_002295765.1 of Sphingobacterium sp. UBA865. NCBI lineage: Bacteria > Pseudomonadati > Bacteroidota > Sphingobacteriia > Sphingobacteriales > Sphingobacteriaceae > Sphingobacterium > Sphingobacterium sp. UBA865. The sequence goes on from NZ_DBGB01000036.1 coordinate 58,806, forward strand.
CCATGGCAATTAACAGCCAGGCATTGGCTTGCTCCGCATAGCTTTTGCTCGTCATTGCATAGGTATGATAATTTTGTGCACTTTCTTCTGCACGGACAAAGTCGCCACGATACAGCTGGAAATTGCTGATGTTCATATTGATGGTCGCGATATCATCCCGATTATCCGTACGATTTGCCAGGGAAAGTGCCTGATATAGAAATGTTGATGCATTGCTGCTATCGTTATTTTTAATGGAAAATAAGGCGGCTTCATTCGATAAGGCATAGCTTGAGATCCAATTTTGAGCATTTTTTTGCGCTTCAATCGCGTCATTCCAGCTATTCGCTGTAGAAGGCATCGGATTCATTAAATATTGAAAATGCCCCAGGTTATTGGTGCTCCGCAGTTGCAATAGTAGTCGCTGGAGCAGGAGTTGCCTTGCAATTTCTTTGCTGAACGATTTCTTGTCCGCATAATTCTCTGCCAGTATTTCATTGGCGGATTTTGGTGGCGGTAAAAAATAGACCTCGGGACCAATGCCTTTGAATGAAGTATCGTATTTTTTTATTGCGCCGGTATAATCCTTGTCTAAGCTTTGGGCCATAACCTGACTAGGTATATTCATAGACATTGCCAATATGGTAAATATAGCGATCCAGTATTTTGTCATTTTCATAAAAGATTACGTTATCATTCACGTCTATTTACATTTAAACTATGTGGCTTGTTCGAGCAATCTACAACGCTCTTCGATAAACTTACGTGCTCGATGATATTCTGCCAAAAGCAATTTACATATATCATAGCGCAAATGTGCCGAAAAATTGTGTGAAAAAATGTTAAAGTAATATCGACAGGCGAATGCTGGGCGCTGAAGCTGTGCTATTGAAAGCTTGAAGCTTATCGCTTTACCCTACTCTTCGTCGAAGAAACTGGCTGATTAAAGCTAAAATATTTAGTCGCTGTGCCGTTTAATGTTTAACTTTGTGTTATGGCAACACGAATTCCATTAGCAGAGCGACTTAGACCTCGGCAATTGAGCGATTATGTAGGACAACAACATATTGTAGGCCCAGATGCAGTACTCTACCATGCGATCCAGCAAAAAAATATTCCCTCCATGATTCTGTGGGGACCTCCCGGGGTTGGGAAAACAAGCTTGGCCTTGCTGATCGCAAGAGAGCTCGACCGGCCGTTCTTTTCATTAAGTGCGATTCAAGCAGGGGTGAAAGATATTCGTGAAGTGATTGAAAAAGCCGAACGGCTGATGAACTTCAACCAAGATCAACCCATTTTATTTATTGATGAGATTCACCGTTTTTCCAAGTCCCAGCAAGATTCCCTTTTGGGGGCTGTTGAACGTGGGCTGGTGACACTTATTGGTGCAACAACAGAAAACCCCTCGTTCGAAGTCATCTCCGCATTGCTCTCGCGTTGTCAGGTATATGTATTGGAACATCTTTCTGAAGAAGATCTGATTGGATTGATTCAAAAAGCATTACATGAAGATGAATATCTACAGCAACAGGCAATTGTTGTCGAAGAATATGAGGCCTTGTTGCGGCTGTCTGGTGGCGACGCACGTAAATTGTTAAATGTGCTCGAGCTGGTTGTCAATGCGGCAGTATTGCACAAAGAGCCAATTACAAACGCCTTTGTCCTGAAACAGGTACAGCAAAATATGGCTATTTATGACAAGGCGGGGGAGCAACATTACGATATTATATCCGCTTTTATCAAATCCATCCGTGGGTCAGATCCGAATGCTGCGGTATATTGGCTTGCACGGATGATTGAAGGCGGAGAGGATCCATCCTTTATTGCACGGAGGTTGTTGATTTTGGCTTCTGAAGACATTGGCAATGCAAATCCCAATGCCTTACTGTTGGCCAACAACTGTTTTCAGGCAGTGAATGTGATTGGATGGCCCGAATCACGTATTATTCTCTCGCAGACAGTGATCTATCTGGCTACCTCGGTCAAAAGTAATGCATCCTACGAGGCCATCAATAAGGCACAGGCCTTGGTGAAGCAAACAGGAGATCTGTCTGTACCGCTGCATATCCGTAATGCACCGACCAAATTGATGAAAGACCTAAATTATGGCGCCGAATACAAATATGCACATGCCTATCCGGGGAATTTTGTTGTGCAGGAATTTCTTCCCAAGGAAATCAGTGGCGTCAAATTGTATGATCCCGGGCAGAATTCGCAGGAAGAAAAATTGAGGCAAAGTCTCCGGGACAAATGGAAGGAGAAATATAAATATTAAATCGATATGTTTGAAAAAAAACAGCCTTAGCAGGTATTTTTTAATTTTTTTTAAAACTATGTAGTACCTTTGCTTGTTATCATAACGTTTTTCAATAGGTAGTAAACACGCTGGCACTCCCCATGGTCAGCGTGTTTTTTTTATTGCGGATCAACTTAAATTATTTATGTTTGTTTTACAAATGTTTCAACTATGAACTTAGCGCCTTTAAAACAAACAGGACGTTTGGCCGTCCTAGCTTGGACTGGACTTTTTTTCTTTTCTTGCAAAAAGGATACCCCTAAACCTGAACCCGAGCCAGAACCCGTCGAGCGGACCGAAGCGCAGCTGATTAAGGATGATATCTACAAGTATTATAAATTATATTCACTTTGGGACAAATCGATACCTGATTATACCAGTGATCCATCCAAATTTACAGATCAATACAACTCTGCTGATGCTGTTCTTGCTGCCCTCAAAGCGCTTACCCCGGCGCACGCGGCCTATTCAGGCGGTGTATTTGACCGGTTTTCCTATATGGAGGGAATAGACGGCTATAACACCGGAACAACAGCTTCGGGCAGGCTTAAAATGGATACCAACGATGGATATGGTATCTATGTCCAATTGGGTACCGAAGATGGAAAAACGGCACAGCCCATTATTTATTTTGTAGAAGGTGGTTCACCGGCGCAAAAGGCGGGTCTCAAACGGTCTGATTTTATTACAGCTGTCAATGGGGATTCCGATTACTCGATCGCTATCACTTGTACAAATTCCGGTTGTACCATCAATGATGCAAGTGCGCGGGATAAAATGATGAACAAACTGAATGCAGCACTGGACGCAGGCCCGCTTAAGCTGCAAGTGAAACATCAGGACGGGACAACGGTGACCAAAGATCTTACTTATGAAAAGGACTATACCATCAACCCGATTTATAAAGACACAGTCTATGAATATGCGGGCAACAATGTAGGCTATTTTGCACTATCATCCTTTGAACAGATAGAAGACCCTGCCGATCCCCAAGCTACTGACGAAGGTATAGCCAACAAATCAGCGATCGATGCGGTCTTCAGTAAATTTCAGGAAAAGCAGATTAAAAGTTTAATTGTTGATCTGCGTTATAATGGCGGGGGATATGTGGATGCGTCTGCTTATGTCGCCGATAAAATTGGCGGAGCCATTACCAAAGGAAAGCTGATGCTCACCTATGAGGTGAACGATTATATCAAAGCGACGCCGAGCATCAATAAGATGTTTCAGGATACAAAGTTTGAAGGCAAGAGCAATTTGAACTTGAGTAAAGTCTATTTTCTGGTGAGTGACCGCACAGCATCCGCAGCGGAAATGATTATTAATGTGCTCAAGCCCTATCTGCAGGTGCAGATCATCGCCTCTGGTACACGTACATACGGTAAACCTGTAGGCTTCTTTGAGCAGGTTGTCCAAAAGAAGGTGTCTTTCTGGCCAGTCTCCTTTCTTTTGAAGAATTCTGCGAATTTTTCAGATTATTGGGATGGCTTGGTTCCCGATAAAAGCAATATAACGGATTATGTATTTGTTGATGTAGGTGACAAGAAAGAAACGATGTTGGCGACAGCCTTGAACGATGCTTCACCGGGTATTACCACCAAAGCTTCTATCAATGCCATAAGCCGGAAGGGGTATCGTACGCTTAACCAAGGCGAGGTCAATATACGACCTGACCGGGGTATGATCAAGAAGCGCTAATTACGCAGCTGCAAGTAATTCCTTATTTGTCGGCGAGACTTTTCGAGGATCTTATTATGGTTTTATTCGCCTTGTGTTCGTACCACCTTCGGGCTCGAACAGATCTTGTACAGATCCCGTACAGTCTTTGAACAGAAAATTCCTGTTCAAAGACTGTACAAGGTTCGTTACCAATTGGGCCATTGTGTGGCCACGGCCGAAGCAAGTCCGAAGCAGGTCCGAATCTTATTGGTCAGCAGCAACCTCCTTTTGTTATCATCGCTACTGTTGACTGCGAAATCAAGAAGGTTTTGTTTGTGGGAAAGGAACATGTTAAGTAAGTTTGTAGATTCAACTATATCATTGAAATCGTTAAGTCTTTATGGCATTAAAATATTTCATTTAAATGAGAAAAATAACAAAAGTAGCTTGCATTGGAGCGGGATATGTAGGAGGCCCTACCATGTCTGTTATAGCAAATAAAAATCCTTCCATAACGGTGACTGTTGTGGATATGAATGCCGAGCGTATAAAAGCGTGGAATGCCTCGGATCTCAGTCAGTTGCCTATCTACGAGCCAGGTTTGGCAGATGTGGTGGGTGAATGCCGGGGAAGGAATTTGTTTTTTTCGACAGAAGTCGATCGTGCGATTGATGAAGCCGATATGATATTTATCTCTGTCAATACACCTACCAAATCCTATGGAAAAGGAAAAGGGCAGGCGGCAGATTTAAAATACATCGAACTTTGCGCGAGACAAATTGCGGCGGTATCCAAAAATGATAAAATTATTGTGGAAAAGTCCACCTTACCGGTGCGGACGGCGTCAGCGCTTAAAAGTATATTAGACAATACCGGAAACGGAGTTAATTTTCAAATTCTTTCCAATCCCGAATTTTTGGCCGAAGGAACAGCAATAGCCGATCTAAATGAGCCTGACCGTGTTCTCATTGGAGGTGACCATGAATCTGCTATAGCTGCACTTGTGAGCCTATATGAATCTTGGGTTCCTCGCGAGCGTATTATCACGACAAATTTGTGGTCCTCAGAGCTTTCCAAGCTGGTGGCTAATGCATTTCTGGCGCAGCGGGTTTCCTCTATAAATGCAATATCTGAGTTATGTGAAGTCACGGGAGCCAGTGTGCATGAGGTGGCGGCCGCAGTCGGGCGGGATAGCCGTATAGGGAACAAATTTCTAAAAGCCTCCGTAGGGTTTGGTGGATCTTGTTTTCAGAAAGATATTTTAAATTTAGTGTATATAGCACGAAGTTACAACTTGCATGCTGTGGCTGATTATTGGGAACAAGTCATCATCTTAAATGACCATCAGAAGTCCCGATTTGCGGATAAAATAGTTCAGTGGATGTACAATACCGTGAATGGTAAAAAGATCGCCTTTCTCGGCTGGGCATTTAAAAAGGAAACAAATGACACCAGGGAATCTGCTGCCATCTATGTGGGCGATCAGTTGCTCAGCGAGGAGGCGGCGATTACAGTCTATGATCCCAAAGTTCCGGCATCACAGATCTATAAGGACCTAGATGCATTGGGGACACGGAATCCAGCTGATAACCGCTCATGGGTAACGGTGGCAACAGACCCCTATGAGGCTATAAAAGGAGCTCATGCTATAGCGATATTGACCGAGTGGGATGAATTTAAAGATTATGATTGGGAGAAGATCAAATCCAGTATGAATAAGCCATCTTTTATTTTTGATGGACGTAAGCTATTGGATAGAAAGCAGCTGGAATCGTTAGGATTTATTTATTATGGCATTGGCGAATAAGAAATAACCTTTCGTCAGCTTGTATAAACCCGCGCAAGAGTGAAACAAATGTATTATATCAAAGTTTTAGTTAATAATAAATGGTAGAGGGGTTAAGTTTTACAGCTATAGATTTTGAAACAGCGACAGCCAATCAGAACTCGGCATGTGCTATTGGGCTCGTTGTTGTTGAGCATGGTCTTATTGTGGATGAGTTTCATTCCCTGATTCGACCGCCCGGAAATCAATATATGTGGCAGACTACGCGCGTACACGGCATCAAACCACGTGATACATTCGACTCGCCGACTTTTGAAGAACTTTATTTTAAAATTAAGCCCCTTATCGCCAATCGCATGATGGTGGCCCATAATGAACTGTTTGATCGCAATGTACTGCGCAAGACGATGCTGCATTATAGTTTGCCCTATGAAAGCCTTGGCCTGTCCAATCAGTGGGAGTGTACATTTAAAATTTATCAAAGCAAAGGTTTTAAGCCTGCACGTCTCAATGCGTGCTGTGAAGTAATGGGGATCGACTTAAATCATCATGAAGCACTTTCCGATGCCCGGGCTTGTGCGGAGCTTTTTTTGATGCATAAGCTTGAACATAAAAAATAAGTCAGTATATTTAGGTGCCAGTTGTTTTAGGCATACACTTTGTTTGCAACTAATACACTTTATTAATCATCATATGATAAAAACACCATTAAAAGAAGCACGGGTCGGCATTACATTTAGTGCTTTTGACCTGTTGCACGCCGGTCACATCAAGATGCTCGAGGATGCCAAGCGGCAGTGCGATTATCTGATCTGCGGCCTGCAGACCGATCCGACCCTGGATCGTCCCGAGAAAAACAAACCTGTACAGACTGTTGTTGAGCGGTATATACAGCTTAAAGGGTGCAAGTATGTCGATCAGATTGTTCCCTATGCGACGGAGCAGGACTTAGAAGATGTATTGCGGTCTTTTAAGATCGATGTGCGCATCGTAGGCGATGAATATCGCGAGCGCGAATTTACCGGACGTCAGTATTGTGAAGAACAAGGCATAGATCTCTATTTTAATAGCCGTGACCATCGGTTCTCAAGTTCAGGTTTACGCCGAATTGTTGCCGAAAAGTCGGAGCAATAATTCTAATTGACAATTACAAATAGACATAGCGGTATTTTCTTACAGAAGACTGCTGATTATTAAACTGATAAATCCTTTCAAATGAAAATAGGCATTACATTTGGCGTATTTGATTTGCTGCATGCCGGTCATATTATGATGCTGGAAGAAGCCAAGCGTCACTGCGATTATTTAATTGTCGGATTGAATACCGATCCTTCAGAAGTTTCTCCCGAAAAAGCAAAGCCCACACAGACTATCGTAGAACGCTATATTCAACTGGAAGGCTGCCGATATGTTGACGAGATTATTCCTTATGAGACAGAGCAAGATTTGATCGATATGATCAAAGCCTTACCTATCAATCTTCGTATTATCGGCGAAGAATATCGCGATGCTGATTTTACAGGCAAGAAATACTGCGTTGAGGAAGGCATAGATATCTATTACAATAAGCGTACACACCGATTTTCAAGTGCCCAGCTGCGCAGAGTCGTCTATGAAAAAGAAACCACAAAGAAATAAGATGAATAAAGTTATACATGTCGTCCTGACGGGCGGCGTAGGGAGCCGTTTATGGCCCCTTTCGCGAAAAAGCTACCCTAAGCAATATCTTTCACTGTTTAAAGAAGGTTCGTTATTCGAGATGACCGTTAAGCGCAATCAGCCCCTTTGCGGACAGGTTATTGTCGTCGGCAACCGGGACAATCACTTGCTGAGCAGAGAGGTGATGGAAACCCAAGGTATCGCTTATCTCGATATTATCGAAGCTACGCCGCGCAATACGGCTGCTGCTATTGCTTTTGCTGCCTTTGCTGCTCAGCCCGATGATATTTTGATCGTAACACCTTCGGATCATGTTATAGTTGGTGATGAGGCATATCAGGATGCAATCAGTGAAGGAATCGAAAAAGCAAATAAAGGCTATATCGTGACCTTCGGTATCAAGCCCACCCGTCCCGAGACAGGCTATGGCTATATCGAATATAAAGATGATCATGTTCTTTCCTTTCGCGAAAAGCCCAATCAGGATACTGCCGAAGATTTTATCGAACGTGGCAATTTCCTGTGGAACTCTGGGATGTTTTGTTTTCGCGCAGATACTTTTCTTTCTGAACTGCAGACCTTTGAACCCAAAGTTTACGCGACTGCACTTGCTGCCTGGCAGCATCGCCGCGATGGGGAACTCGATGTTGATCTGTCCAAAGAGGTTCCATCTATATCAGTAGACTATGCCGTTATGGAACGTTCAAAAAAAATTCGTGTTGTTGCTACTGCTTTTGATTGGTCTGATCTCGGCTCTTTCGAGTCCATGTATGATTATCTCAAATCAACCGGGCACCCTGTCGATGAAAATGGTAACATGGTCATAGGTACCGATACCTATACTGCATTTGTAGGTCTGAAAAATGCAATCCTAGTCTATACCAAAGATGCTATTTTGGTTTTGCAAAAGGAAAAATCACAGGACGTTAAAAAGATTTACAATACATTAGAGCGACATCAGTCAAAATTGATCGATTAATAATAAAGGTGCATTGTATTCCTAAGCCTTACGTCTACACTTTCATCTTACTGAAGATATAAAACAACATTTTTCCAACAGTATTGATCGTCGATTTTTTAAGATAAAATAATATAAAGTTAAAACTAATTCACTATACGGATTTGATAATTTAAATCCGTATGAGTACTTTTGTTGCTCAATAAGCTATCCAATGCTAGAAACTCTGATTACTTCAAAGACACGGCTGAAATTGCTGATCAAATTTTTTGTATCAGCAACAAACAGGGCACATCTGCGAGGCTTGGCAGAGGAGTTTCAGGAATCTACCAATGCCATTCGTAAGGAACTGAATCAACTTTCAGAAGCTGGTTACCTCGAACGTAAAACTGAAAAGAATAAGATCGTATATAGTGCCAATACGAAGCATTCGTTATTTAGGCCTATCCAAAATTTGATCCATACGTTTTTGGGTATCGACCAGCTGGTGGAGCAAGTGCTTGACCAAGCGGGTCATATTCAGGAGGTTAGTCTATTGGGCGATTATGCTAAGGGCTTGGACACCGGAACAATCGAGGTCCTTATTTTAGGGGATGATATAAATGAGGCATACTTATTGCTGTTAGCGGACAAGATTGGGGAACATTTGGGTAAAAAAGTATGTATCTATTTTAACGAAGCTTTCAGCGAACAAAAGATTAAACTTTATTTGAATAACGATTTAATAAATTAAAAGATTTTAAGCTATATGAATAAAACAATTATCATTACCGGCGGAGCCGGATTTATAGGTTCCCATGTCGTGCGTGAATTTGTTAATAAATACCCCGAATATCATATTATCAATCTGGATGCTTTGACGTATGCGGGTAATTTAGAAAATCTAAAGGACATTGAAAATAAACCCAATTATCAATTTATAAAGGCGGATATTACCGATGCCAGTTTGATTTTTGATATTTTTCGTCAGCACCAGCCGGATGGTGTTATTCATTTGGCTGCCGAATCCCATGTAGACCGATCCATTACAGACCCCACAGCCTTTGTGATGACCAATGTCATTGGTACAGTCAACCTGCTAAACGCTGCGAAAGAGATCTGGAAGGAAAATTATCAAGGGAAGCGTTTTCATCATGTTTCTACCGATGAGGTTTTTGGCGCATTAGGAGCGACAGGATTGTTTACTGAAGAGACTAAGTACGATCCACATTCGCCTTATTCTGCGTCAAAGGCATCTTCCGACCATTTCGTACGTGCCTATCACGATACCTATGGCCTTCCAATTGTGCTGACCAATTGCTCGAATAACTATGGACCAAATCATTTCCCGGAAAAGTTAATTCCCCTGTGTATCCACAATATATTAAATAATAAGCCATTGCCTATTTATGGTGATGGGAAATATACACGGGATTGGCTGTTTGTTATTGATCATGCCAAAGCGATCGATCTGGTTTACCATAATGGTCAAAACGGCGGCTCCTATAACGTTGGCGGATTCAATGAATGGCAAAATATAGATTTGGTGAAGGAATTATGTAAGCAAGTCGATGAAAAATTGGGGCGTCCGGCTGGTACTGCTGCGGAGCTTATTACTTTTGTGAAAGATCGGCCAGGCCATGATTTACGTTATGCCATTGATGCCAGTAAGATCAACCAAGAGTTAGGTTATGAACCCTCGGTCACATTTGAGCAGGGGCTTTCCATCACCATCGATTGGTTTTTAAACAATCAGGAATGGTTGGATCGTGTTACTTCAGGCGATTACCAAAATTATTACGCAAATCAATATAACTAATTTCTTCGATGCAAGTTACAGAAACAAAGTTAAAAGGCTGTTTTATTTTGGAGCCGGCCAAATATGGTGATTCAAGAGGGTATTTTATGGAAAGTTTCAATGAGAAAACCTTCCAAGAACTTACGGGCACAAATACCCATTTTGTTCAGGATAATCAGTCCTATTCAACGCGGGGTGTTTTGAGAGGTTTGCATGCACAGTCGGGAGCGCATGCTCAAGCAAAATTGGTACGCGTTCTCCAAGGAGAAGTGATTGATGTTGCGGTGGATGTAAGGCCAAATTCGGATACTTTTGGTCAATATGTAGCGGTTAACTTATCGGCTGACAATAATTTACAGCTATTTGTTCCACGTGGATTTTTACATGGTTTTGTCGTATTGAGCGAAACAGCGACCTTCTTTTATAAGTGCGACAATTTTTACAACAAGCAGTCTGAGTGTGGGGTGCATCCCTTGGATGCAGATTTGGCTGTAGACTGGCAGATACCCACAGCAGAGATGTTATTGTCCGAAAAAGATCAAACTGCACCCAGTTTCAAGGAGGTCTTCGGGGTATGAGGGTAGTTATTACAGGAGCTAATGGACAGCTTGGGTCTGAGTTAAAAGACCTGTTGTCTCCACAAACGGATAAAGACTGTTTTTTCTTGGACCGCCAGGAACTTCCTTTGGAGCATACGCAGATTATACAGGATATTTTAGGGCAGTATCAGCCCGATATCATTATTCATGCTGCGGCCTATACCGCTGTAGATAAGGCCGAATCAGAGGCCGAATTGGCTGATCGGATCAATCATTTAGCCACAGAAGAAATCGCGCAATATTGCCGTCTTCATGGCTCAAAATTGATTGCTATTTCTACAGACTATGTATTTGATGGGAACTCAGCTATCGCACTGACTGAAGATGCGCTAGTTGATCCAGTGAATGTTTATGGGTTCACCAAACTAAAGGGTGAGCAAGCTATTCAAAAATGGCTTCCAGAGGGTATCATTATTCGGACTTCCTGGGTCTATTCGACCTATGGCAATAATTTTGTGAAAACCATGATCCGTTTAATGGGGGAGCGCGAAGAGATTTCTGTTATAAACGATCAGATTGGTTCTCCAACCTATGCAAAAGATTTAGCTGAGGCTATTCTGACTATTATGGGTTCAGGTGTATGGGAAGGTGGGATCTATCATTTTAGCAACGAAGGTGAGATTTCATGGTATGACTTTGCTGTTGCGATTCGGGATTTAAAAGGATTGGATTGTCAGATCCATCCCATTCCTACGACGCAGTATCCTACTCCTGCAAGACGTCCAAAATATTCACTATTGGATAAATCAAAAATTAAAAATACGTTCAGCATTTCTGTTCCTTCTTGGAAAGACAGTTTGAAAATAATGTTGCAAAAAATATAATAGACAGTACATTATGAAAGGAATTATATTAGCCGGAGGATCCGGTACACGTTTACATCCATTGACTTTAGCCGTGTCTAAACAGTTGATGCCCGTGTACGACAAACCCATGATCTATTATCCATTGTCGACATTAATGTTGGCAGGAATCAACGAGATCTTAATTATTTCCACGCCACAAGATTTGCCGAATTTTCAAAAATTGTTGGGTGATGGATCGCAAATCGGCTGTAAGTTTTCGTATAAAGAGCAGCCCAATCCTGATGGTTTGGCACAAGCCTTTATACTGGGCGAGGAGTTTATTGGAGATGACAAAGTTGCTCTTATTTTGGGAGATAATATCTTTTACGCTTCGGGGATGTCTAAGTTATTGCAAGATTCATCAAATCCCGACGGCGGCGTTGTTTTTGCCTATCAGGTTTCTGATCCTGAACGGTATGGTGTGGTTGAGTTTGATCAGGATAATAAAGTTGTTTCTATAGAAGAAAAACCGAAAGAGCCTAAATCCAATTATGCGGTGCCAGGATTGTACTTCTATGACAATGATGTTGTAGAAATTGCGAAGAATATTAAACCTTCTCTGCGTGGAGAATTGGAGATCACAGATATTAATGCGGAGTATTTGAAACGCGGAAAGTTAAAAGTTGGTGTTTTTAATCGTGGAACAGCATGGCTTGATACTGGAACTATCAATTCACTGATGCAAGCAGGGCAGTTTGTACAAGTGATAGAAGAGCGTCAGGGTATGAAGATTGGAGCGATTGAAGAGGTCGCTTATCGGATGGGTTATATAAACAGGCAGCAGTTGGCCAAAATTGCAGAGCCGTTGAAAAAGAGCGGGTACGGGGAGTATTTATTGAAGTTAATATAGATTTATGAGTTTTAATATCAAGATTAGGACGTTAGTCTCGGAAAATAAAAAAGTAATAGAAAACTATTTTTTTATGACTATGCTTCAAGTTTTGAATTCTTGTTTCTATTTATTTCTATATCCATATTTAATAAGAACGCTTGGAGCTGAATCTTATGGAAAATTTGTCTTTATTACTTCTATAATAACATATTTTGTCTTCCTAATAAATTTTGGATTTGATATGCCTGCTACTAAGGAAATGGCTTTAGCTCGGAATGATAAAGGAAAACAATCACATATTCTTTCCGGTATATTTTCTTGTAAACTAAGTTTATCTCTCATCTCAATTATCGTTTTGATTATATTACGGTTTTTTGTTCCTTTTATAGAACAGAATTTTAAACCTATAATTTTTTGCTTTTTACAAGTTTTTAGTTATGTTATTTTCCCCCAATGGTACTTTCAGGCTATTCAAAATATGAGAATAGTTACATTTATACAGTTATTGTCTAAAATTCTTACTTTGCCATTAGTATTTTTACTGATTAAATCTCCTCAAGATCTAAATATTTACTTTTTAATTGTTTCAGCCGGTTTTATAATTGGCGCATTGTTATCACTATATTTTATTTTATTTGATCATAAGTTAACTTTTCGATTTGTAAGCCCCAAGGTAATGTTTGGATGGTTTAAGGAAGGTCTACCGTTTTTTTTAAGTAATTCTACTGGCGTTATAAAGGAACAGAGTATAACACTAATTATCGGTTCTTTTTTTGGTATGAAGGACGTTGCAATTTATGATTTAGCAAATAAAGTGATTACGATACCAAGGACCTTATTAATGAGTGTAAATGGCGCAATCTTTCCGAAAATTATACTTGATTCATCTAAAGGCAAGATAAGGAAAATTTTAAAAATAGAATTTTTCTTATCGTTATTAGTTATTATTGGTATTGTTGCGCTGGGCAGTCCTGTTATTACGATATTAGGTAATGGAGTAATGCATGCCGCATATCCCCTCGCTATTTTATTAAGCGTTTCCATAATCTCTTGGCTTATAGTTGGAGCCTATATAAGTTTTATATTTGTTCCTGAAAATGTTACTTATTATGTCGTTAAAAATCAGCTCGTGGCATTATTCTCATTTACGGTGTTTTCAATCGTGGGACTTTATTTTTACAGGAATATTTATGTGCTAGGATGGGCAATGGTGTTTTCCACTTTTTCTGAAATTTTATATTGTTCTTATATTGTGAAAAAAAATAAATTTTTGTGATGAATAAGCTTTCAGTAATAATACCATTCTACAATTCTTCAGAATTTTTAGAAAAATCTATACAGTCAATTTTTCAACAATCTTATGAGAATATTGAGTACATCTTCGTTAATGATTGTTCAACCGATAATTCTGTTGAAATTTTGGAAAGCCTATTCGAAAAATTTCCAGCCCGCGCTTTACAAGCAAAGTTAATCCATCACGAGAAGAACAAAGGCTCTGGTGCAGCTAGGAATACGGGTTTGTTGGCTTCAAATGGGGACTTTATAATATTTTTTGATAGTGATGATTGGGTTGATCTTGAGTTATATGAAAAAATGATTGATAAAGCTATTGAAAAAAATGCAGACATAGTCTGTTGTGGTTTTATTATGGAATATGACGATAGGTCTGAAAAATTGGAATATGAACAAAGTTATGATGATAAGGTGGCTATAAGAGAGATGAAATTTGATCTCCTATACTCCTCTTTATGTAATAAAATTGTGCGAAAGCATTTATATACCAATAACAATATATCTTTCTATAAAGGTATTGATATGTGGGAGGATGTAGGTGTTATGAGCCGTCTAAGGGTTTTAAGTGAAAATACAGTTGTAATAAGGAATGCTTATTATCATTATAATAAGTTAAATTTCAATTCAATTGTTTCTGTACCGACTGTCGGTAAAATACAGCAAGAGATAAAATGTGCAGAATTACTGAAAGACTTTTTTTTAGAAAGGGATCCAACCCTAAATTTGGTGTCAGACTATTTAAGGTTTGTTTCTAAAAGTGACTTTTTATTTAATGTAAAAATTAAGGAATTAGATTTGTGGCGTAGCATCAATAATGATACTCACAAAAATATTATGAAATTTAGAAATATTCCATATAATATGCGACTAATCTCTTGGGTGGGAGCCAACATTAGTGTTAATTTGGCTCGAGCAATAGTTCTTTTTAAAAATAGATTTTTAAAATCCTAAAGATAATGGAATTTCTAATAATTTCTTTTTTAACAGCATTTTCTGTTTTTGGTTATATCCACTCGAAAAGTATAATCTCGCCCTGGGTGATTTCTCCAATGAGCTGGCTTTGTATCCTTGGAGTATATTTGAGTTTCGATCACGGTATGTACAAGCTTAATCCTCAAGTTTTAATAATTATTTTAGTCTGGAACTTTTTCATTCTATTTGGGGTTTTTGTATCTGAAAATTTTGTAAATATCAGATTTAGGATCGAAAGAAATGAGGAGCAGTTTAGTTTAAGGATAAGGAATTTATATTATAAAATTAGTTTATTTGGATTTTTGCCGACATTATATGTCTTATATCGTCAATTGTCAGTAATTCCTGGAGATTTTTTCTATAAGTTGAGAATGGCCAACACAGGGTTATTGGAAACAAAGGTGAGTCTAGGTGTTTTTGCATATACGTTGACTATCGCCTTCATTTCTTATATGATGGAGTTAATTGAGTTAAATAAAGAGAAAAAGTCAAATAATAAGAAGAGATTTTATATTATTTTAATTATTAATGTAGTTTTTGCATTATCAACTATGTCCAAATCATCTTTCATGTTTTTGATATTCCCTTCTCTAATAGTTATCTTTTTTAAAACTAAAGTGTCAATTGTCAAACTTGCCAAATATAGTATATTAATTTTTTTCCTCATGTTTTCTGTTCAAAGTCTTAGAGATGGAAAAGCTAATTCTAACGATACCTCTTCTATTTTTTATACGTATTTATTGGGTGGATTACCAGCTTTGGATAAAATAGTAGAAAGGGACATGCACTCATTTAGTTTTGGGCAAAATGTACTAGTTTTTTTTAATAACTTCTCGGAAAAATTAGGGCTGATTGAAAAACAGAAGAAAATTTACATTAATGACTTTACAGATGAAGGATACATTAAAACCCCCAGTTATACGAATGTTTATACTGTTATTGGCCCAATTTGGCTAGATTTCAGATATTACGGAATTGTCATTTGTGGATTTGTTGTAGGTTTTTTGTCAGGATTTTTTTATCGGTTAAGCTGTTTGAATTTTAAGTTTGCATATATTTTATATTCTTATATGGGCTGTGTACTATTATTACAGTTTTTTGGGGAATATATTTTCACAAATATGTCTTATCTAATTCAACTCATATTATTGTCATATATCCCGTATAAATTTAGAAATGTAAATGTAAAATGGAAAAAATAGATATTCTCATGGCTACCTTCAATGGGGGGAAATTCATTGAGCGGCAAATCTTTTCTTTAATCTCCCAAAGCCATAAGAATTGGCGTTTATTAGTTCATGATGACGGTTCAAATGATGGAACCATTGAAATTGTTAAGAGGTTTTCTGAGTTGGATTCTAGAATTATTTTAATCGAAGATGGCTTAAAATATGGAAATGCAGGTTCAAATTTTTTAAGTTTATTAAATTATTGTACTTCAAATTTTATAATATTTTGCGATCAGGATGATATTTGGCTTGATTCAAAACTTGAGAAACTATACCTCTTATTGAAATCTGAAGACAATCCTGCAGCAGTCTACTCTAATGCTTATGGCTTTGATGGTAGTGCAATTATTTCTGAAAAAGTTTCTCTAATCGAGCGACATGAGCTTTCTAATAGTTTGTTTTTGAATAGCGGTGTTCAAGGTTGCTCATTAATGTTTAATAGAAAACTATTAGAAATCGTTTTAAAAAAACCAGATTATATTTATATGCATGATCATTATTTAACTATGGCAGCGGTCAGTTTTGGTAAACTTATCTATTTAGACGAGTGTTTAATGTTATATCGTCAGCATGCAAATAACGTTACAGGAAATATTTCTATATCTTTCAAAGATAGACTAAATAGTTTTTTACAAAGATCAAATCCTATTATAGATAAAAATCATTATAATGCAAATCTTGCATTCTACAATTTTTTTGAGCCTCATTTCACATCAAAACAAAAAGAGATATTTACCTCTTACCTTGTTTTTCCGAATTTATCATTTTTCAATAAAATAAAATCAATTTTTAAGTATAATTTTCGAATTGGAAATTCAAAAGCTATATTAATATTGAAATTATTTTTTAAAAATACCATATAATATGTTTCTTAGCATAGTTACACCAACATTCAACCGAGATTATTGTCTAGGGAATATTTACGAACGCTTAATAAAAGAAGGGGCGAAAGAAGATTTTGAATGGATTATTATAGATGATGGCTCAACTGATAATACTTCTGATATTGTACAGAAATGGATTGAAGAAGATATTATTCAAATTCGATATTTAAGGAAGGAAAATGGGGGTAAAAGCAATGCACTGGTTACTGCTTTTAATATGAGCAATATGGCTATTTACAGCATTGTACTTGATTCAGATGACTTTCTCGTTCCAAATTTCTTGCAAATAATCAAAACAGATATCACTGATATAGGTCATCGTATTATTGGATGTGCTTATCTAAAATCAGATCTAAAAGGAAACATTATTGGGTCACAATTTTCAAAACAATCTGGATCCTATGTCGATATATATTTCGGTAATAGACCTACTACCGGTGATAAAATATTTGTCGTCAATACAGAAATCTATAAAAAATGTTTGGTATCATCCTTTAGTAATGAAAAATTGATACCAGAATCTGTTTTTTATATGAAAATGAAAGAGTATGGCAATTTTAAATTGTGTAATAAAATTTTATATAAGGGAGATTATTTAGAAGACGGTCTTTCTTTTGATGTATTAAATCTTGTTGCAAAAAATATTAATGGATTAATTTATGAAAAAAAACTAATTCAGTCCCAAGATCTTAATTTAAAAGATTTATTGAGGAACGAAATAAAGTATATTGCATACTCTTTGGCAGCAGGTAATAAATTGGGAACTATTCTAAGAAACTCAGCGAGAAAAACTTTGACTATCCTATGTTTTGTTCCCACTATACTTGTTGCTTTTGGAAGAATTAGAAAAATTAAGAAAATAAGGCGCAATCTATTTATATAATCTAATAAAACGAGAGGTTTTTTATATTTCTGCGTGAATGTCCTTCAGTTTGCACGGCTAAAGATCACAGCCTAATATATTCGTACCGAAAACTTGTGCCTGGAATCTGTAGATAAGTCTACTAAAACGGGAAGGCTTCAAAGTGTAGCAACTTCACATAGCGATATAGTAAAAATGGTTGATTCCAATGCATAACTGACTTTTGACCGTCTCCAAATTATCTATTAGATTGGCAATACGATCAGACTGAAAAAAGTTTTAATTCTATCACACAGTCTGAGGTACACTCTCAATATATGTTATTTCTTATATGCATTTATTCCATCTTTGCAACCTACACAATTATTGTTAATATCTTTGATTTGGTACTTGGTGTTATATTTAACAGCTCGTCCTTTTATTTCAGTATTTGAAATAGTAATTTTATTATTCTTCGCTATTAGGTTAGATATACTTGTATTCTCTTCGTCTCGAGCATCGGATATGATACCTTGAGTACCGTTGTATAACATACTGTATCCTTTCAAATGATTACAAGTTATTGAGTTATTTTCTATTAATATATTTTTCTGGCTAGTATTTTGATCCAACCAAAGGTAAATTGCCGCATTGGTTATATTTGCAGTATTATCCTTTACAATAATATTTTCTATAAAATTATTTTCACTATTTATTGTTGCGATATACATCATACGGGTATATCCCTCTATTTTATTTGCAAATACGTCGATATTTGAGTTATGAATTTCTATCCCACAAGCCATAAGCTTTCCTTGGGTACCGGATAAAAAAAATGTATTATTTGATATATTTGAATTATTTGAATTTAGATAAATAGTAGAATGATCCGTATTTGTTTTGCTATTTACTATATTTAAAAACTTATTTTCAATAATTGAAACATTTGCACTTTTACTTTTTCCATGCCCTGATCCTATTGCGCAGCTAATATCGCCATTTCTAAATATAGACTTAGATATAACCACATTTTTAGCATTTCCTAATTCAATACCTCTTCTGGGAGTATATTTAGATCTCATACTGTTTTTAGAATGGTTAAAATCAATAATTATATTACTGATTTCTATATTTGCGATAGACGCAAATTTGGTAGCATCTAAATTATTAAATCCTGATAATACAATAAAAGGTTTATCGTTGAAATATTTTCCCACGACAATTTCAGACTCATTACCTAAAATTCTGAGATTCGACCTTAACAGTAAAATATTTTTATGTGCTTGGCTTTCTTTAGATGGTCCGTAAGAGTTTAATAATATTTTTCCCTTTGGCAGAATAAGAGTTTTGTTTTGCTTTGATGCCTCATCGATTGCATTTTGAAGATAAATTGTATTATCTGTTCCGCTGAAACCATTAAAGTCTGCTTTTACGCCAAAAGAAGTAGCGTATACTATCTGAATATCTTGTTTATGGTGAGTATCTTTTTTCAGATGGTTGAAAAAAATAATATTAAAAAGGATGGATGAAACGATAATATTAAACATAAATTCAAAATTTCTTATTATGTTTGACAAAAATAATAAGAACTTTTGAAAGTATTACATATTATTAATGGATTGGGGATTGGTGGAGCTGAAAAGCTTATTACTGATATACTTCCATTATTTAGGGAAAAAAATATTGAAACAGATTTGCTCCTATTGAATGGGATAGATACTCCATTTTTAAGGGAATTGAAGAGAAGTTTTTCAGGAAATATTTTCTTTTTGGGCAATAGCTATTATAATCCATTATACATTTATAAGATTATATCTTACTTGAAAAATTATGATATAGTTCATGTTCATTTGTTCCCTTCTCAATATTTTGTGGCTTTCGCCAAGTTTTTATCTGGATCGAAAATTAAGCTGATTTTCACCGAACATAACACTGTAAATAGACGTATTTCTAATGCTAAATTTAGGAGACTTGAAAGGTTTGTATATAGCTATTATTCCAAAATAATTTGTATTACCGACGAGGTAAAATTGGCTTTAATCGACAAATTATCTCTTCCAACCCAAAAGCTAATTACTATTAATAATGGAATTAACCTTGATCTTATTCATGACTCAATAAAGGAGAATCGCGAAAAATTTGGATACGCGGATTCTGATAAACTAATAATTATGGTTGCGGCATTTAGGAAGCAGAAAGATCAGGATTCTGTAATTAGAGCTTTAATTAGTCTACCTCTTTGCTATAAACTTATCTTAGTTGGTGATGGAGATAGAAGAGGTGAACTTACAGATTTGGTTGATAATCTAAATTTGCTTGATAGAGTAAATTTCCTAGGTGTTAGGACCGATGTATATAACCTTATAAAAATGTGTGACATTGCTATTTTAAGTTCTCATTGGGAAGGCTTTGGACTTGCGGCAGCGGAAGCTATGGCATGTGGCGTACCAGTTATAGCCTCAGACGTACCTGGATTATCTCAGGTTGTATCACAGGGAGGCCTTTTATTCGAAAAGGGAAATATTGCAGATTTGTTGGATAAAATTATACTATTGGAGAATTATGATATATATCATTCTATAAAAGATTCTGGAGTTAAAAAATCTAAGAGTTATTCAATTGAAGTGATGGTAGATCAAATTGTTGATTTATATCAAAAAATTAGTTAAAAATAGCATGGATATTAAGGTCTTACACGTCGTATCAATATCTTTTTCTCTTAAATATTTTATTGGCAATCAATTTTTATATTTTCGAAATCTGGGGGTCAAGTCTTATGTAGCTTGTTCTGAGTCCACAGAATTATTTGAACTGGCCTCTAAATATGACTTTGTAGCATATCCTCTTCCTATCAAAAGGTCAATTGATCCAATTCAAGATCTCCTTTCAATTATTAACTTACGTAAGTTTATTGCTAGAGAGAGGTTTGATTACGTGATTGCACATAGCCCGAAAGGGGGATTGATAGGTATGACTGCCTCATATTTAGCACGTGTTCCGAACCGTATCTTTTTTAGACATGGGTTGGTTTTTGAAACCTCAACCGGTGTTAAAAGAAAGCTTTTAATAAATATCGAAAAGATCATTGGTGCTCAGGCACACAAGGTTGTAAATGTGAGTCAGTCTGTTCAAAATATCGCGATCAATTTGCATCTAAATCGCGATAGTAAAAATGTTTTATTGGGAAAGGGAACATGTAATGGTGTTAACACAGACCTTTTCAAATTTCGCTCAGGTTTTCGAGACGATTCTGTTACTACTATTGGTTATGTTGGTCGTTTGGCAAAAGATAAAGGAATTGGTGAACTTACTGAGGCTTGGAAAATTCTTGCCGCAAAGCATAGGGATATAAAATTGTTATTGATTGGACCTTTCGACGAAAGGGATAAGCTAGATATTGATACTATTGAGTATATAAGGAAATGCAAATCTATTGAATTGGTGGGAGAAATATCCGATACTAGTACTTATTATAATATGATGGACATATTTATTTTACCATCTTATCGTGAAGGATTCCCAACAGTTGTTTTGGAAGCGTCGTCATCAAGCTTACCAATTATAACTACTAGATCTACTGGATGTATTGATTCAATTATTGAAAATCAAACAGGGATATTTGTGGAGATTAATGGTTCTAGTATTGCCAATGGTATTGAAAAATATCTTTTTGATACCGAGCTTCGAAAGAAGCACGGTGCTGCAGGTAGAGATTTTGTTAGTGAGAATTTCTCTGAGCAAATTGTTTATAGGGAAATCGGACAAAAAATATACTCACTGAAATGATAATTGTAATTGGAAGTTCAGGATTTATTGGGCGCAATTTGCTCAAAAATTTTAACGCGAAAGGTGTGTCGTTACGAGATCATGATTGGAAAGAAAATTTTAAAGATGCGGGCGTTGTAGTTAACCTAATTGGTAAAGCTCATGACCATAAAGGTGTTCTCAAAGAAGAGGATTACCATTATGCTAATGTTGAGTTGACAAAACAAATATTTGACGTTTTTAAAATCTCAAAAGCTAAACTGTTAATCCATATCAGTTCCCTGGCTGCATTGGAAGAGATTGAGTCTGAAACGTCACTAACTGAAATAGATAAATGTAATCCAATATCTTTTTATGGAAAATCAAAACGATCCGCTGAAGAATGGTTATTAGAACAGGATCTTCCTTCTGATAAAAAGCTAATTATTATAAGGCCTCCTATGGTTCATGGAGCTGGGGATAAAGGAAATTTGGGGCTTTTATACAAATTAATATCAAAGGGTATTCCTTATCCATTAGCTTCTTTTAATAATCAGCGATCGTTTATATCAATAGATAATTTTTGTTTTTTTATTGAACAAATTATAGAAAAGCAAGATACGATGGAATCTGGGCTATATCATATATCAGATGATGAAGTGGTATCAACAAAAGAAATCATTGAAATTATTAAAACTATAACAAATAATAACGTTCCGAATGTAATGCTTCCTAAGCTAATTGTGAAATTTGTTGCTAAAATTGGAGATGTCATATCACTGCCTTTAAATACCACACGTCTCAAAAAAATGACCTGTAATCTTATTGTCTCCAACCAAAAAATAAAAACCACATTGGGAATTAGTAAGCTTCCTTACACGGCAAAGGAAGGCCTCGAAAAAACAATTCGTTCATTTAAAAACGCATAATTCATACTATGACATATCTGATTGTTTTCATCGTACTCATCATCCTCGAACTGCTATACTTCAAAGTAGCGAATCGGTTTAATATTATTGATAAGCCTAATGAACGTTCTTCTCATTCAACAATAACACTTCGTGGTGGTGGTGTGGTCTTTTATTTTGGAGCGCTGGCATACTTTATCTGGTCTGGTTTTCAATACCCCTGGTTTTTCTTGGGCCTAACAATGATGACCATTGTTTCGTTTCTGGACGATGTCTTTACCTTGTCTAACAAGATACGCTTGCTGGTGCATTTTGCGTCGGTATTGCTGATGGCCTATCAGCTGAATGTATTTTCCATGCCATGGTATTTTTTGATCATAACCTTTATTATTGTAGTTGGTGTGATTAATGCCTACAATTTTATGGATGGTATCAATGGAATTACGGCTTGCTATAGTTTAGCTGTTGGTGGGCTCCTTATGCTTGTAAACAAGCAGCTTGATTTTATACCACAAGAATTGTTAGTATTTACTTTATTGGGTATTTTAGTATTTACCTTTTTTAATTTTCGCACGAAAGCCAAATGTTTTGCTGGCGATGTTGGTTCTGTTGCAATCGCCTATATCCTATTATTCGCGTTAGGTTCACTTATATTAAAAACAGGTAATTTAATTTATATCCTTTTTTTGTCTGTATACGGTATCGATGCCGTTTGGACGATAATACGGCGTTTAATGCTAAAGCAAAATATTTTTGAAGCGCATCGTTCTCATTTATATCAATATATGGGAAATGAAGCTGGCATCAATAAGCTATTGATTTCCTTTCTCTATGGTATTATCCAACTTGGAATTGGGCTTGCTGTCATTGAATTTTCAAATAAAAGCTATGATATTCAAATTTATTTCTCTCTTGGCCTACTTTTTGTTTTTAGCTTAGTGTATTTGATGCTGAAAAGATATATTATCGCAAACTATGTGAAATAGTTTTTAATTGTGTGTTTTTCTGAATTTTATGGGAAAAAAACTTTCAAGTAGAGGGAAGCTTGAAAATTATTATTCTGACCTTTTTAAATATATGAATGATTAACTTATGGAGGGAGGGGCTTTTGTTTAACAAACCCCGTTGGATGGTTTTATTAGTCGATATGCTCATTATCAGTACCGGCTTTGTCATAAGTTATATTCTTATTTTTAAGCATAGAGGAGTAGTTGAGCTTGACAACCTTTTTGGTCAATTGCTAATTGTTTCAACGATTTATCTATTTTGGATTCTGATCTTCGGGACATATAAAAGTGTCATGCACAAAACCGGAATACGGGACCTTCAGCAACTTGTTGTTGCGCTTGTTTTGGCTTATATTTCTGTTGAGCTACTTAGTAAGTTAATAGAATGGATAGTCCCTAAGAATACCATATTGCAAAGTATAGTGCCTTTTTCGGATACGCAACTTCTTTTTCATGCCTTGATCGCTGGTTTTGGAATGACTTTCCTTAGGGTTCTTTATCGATCTATATACCATGAACTCGTGTGGAATCAGAAAGATAACCGTATACCTGTAATCCTCTTTGGTGCTGGGAATATGGGAAATACGACATTTCACTTTATTCACACGACCTCGCGCAATAAATATCGTATTGTGGCCATTCTGGATGATAAGCCAAGCCGTATTGGAAAACGAATTCAAGGATTTAAAGTTAGGGATATCAATTGTCTTAATAAAGCTTTTGTACAGAAGCATGGAAACCCACATGAATTGATTATTGCGATTGACGACCATAATCCTCAACGTTTAGAGCATGTTTTCAAATTGGCCGAACCAATTCCACTTATTGTAAAGATAATTCCTGACACGGCTAAATTACTTGCTGGAGAAGTTGCCACGAGGCAGATACGAAGTCTCCGAATCGAAGATTTGCTTGGACGTAAAGCTATTGATCTCGACAATCCGACGATAGCATCGGAAATGAAAGGCCAAATTGTATTAGTTACTGGTGGCGCGGGTTCTATAGGCAGCGAACTTGTACGGCAATTGGCACATACCGATCTGTTGAAACTTATTGTTGTAGACCAGGCAGAATCTGCACTTTACGAAATTCAGCAGGAACTTAGTTCCAATGTGAATTTCGACCGTTTTACCTTTATGGTTGGGAATATCCGGAATAGGCCTTTTATGGAAAACGTTTTTCAAACATTTTTGCCTACTTATGTTTTTCATGCAGCAGCTTATAAGCATGTACCGCTCATGGAGGCCAATCCTTATGAATCAATATTGACCAATGTGTGCGGCTCTTATACCTTAGCTAAGTTGGCAGATAATTATGGGGTCTCCAAATTTGTTATGGTTTCCACCGATAAAGCTGTCAACCCAACGAATGTCATGGGAGCCACAAAACGTGTTGCAGAGATAGCTGTTTCAATAGTTAATAAATATTCTAAAACCAATTTTATCGTCACAAGGTTTGGGAATGTTTTGGGCTCAAATGGCTCAGTTATCCCCCTTTTTGAAAGACAGATGCTCCATGGAGGTCCGTTGACCATTACAGATCCCAATATCACGCGGTATTTTATGACCATCCCCGAATCCTGCCAACTGGTTCAGGAAGCTGCTGTTATGGGTAAAGGAGGAGAGATATTTGTATTTGACATGGGCGAACCGGTTAAAATTATGAATCTCGCCAAGCAGATGATCCGCTTAAAAGGATACAATTATCCAGAGGATATTGATATTAAGGTGGTAGGGTTACGGCCTGGGGAGAAAATATTTGAGGAACTTTTGGCGAATGGGGAAAATACTGAAAAGACTTATCACGAAAAGATTATGATTGCCAAAGTAAATACCGCTGACTTAGATATCCAGAAAAGTAAAGTTGAATATCTTTGTCAATATGTAGAAAATGCAAACCCTCGTGTAGATAAAATGCAACTCGTAAGATTGATAAAGCAAATTGTGCCCGAATATCGATCACAAAATTCAGTATTTCAAACATTAGACAAATAAAAAAAATATGATTAATACAATACAAGGAGGGGTCGCCAAGGACCATAGGGGGCAAATAAGATTTGTCAATGATTTTGACATGAGTCTTGTTAAGCGCTTTTATATTATCAAGAATCTAGATACAGAGTTGGTAAGAGGTTGGCGCGCTCATAAGATCGAACAACGCTGGTTTTATGTACTCTCTGGATCATTTTCCGTAGATGTGGTTAAAATTGACAATTGGGAAGTAGCTTCACCAGATCTTCCTGTCGATAATATGATTATGCTTGCTAGCAATTTGCGTGTGTTACATATCCCTTCAGGCTACGGTACTGCTTTCAAAGCAATGGAACCTGATAGTGAATTACTCGTATATTCCGACTATGGAATTGAACATGCGGCAAACGATGATCACACGTATCCCTTGGATTACTTTAAAAATAGAAAGAAATCATTTGATATTTAGTGCCCTTTATTTGGTTGCGAAGTAGTTCCTCGGACTTTTCGGTTGATATATCAACTTTGATTTCAAGTAAGCCGCCTCTTATGGTAATTCTGTACCTCTACTGATCGAGGAGGTAATTAAAGTGCAGTCCAATCTACGACCGGCTTCCCCCCTTTTGAGCCAAGTTTCCATGTTGAAGAAGTTTTTTTTAATTTGGCAGATTCTCCTGGTCATAATTTTGTGACAATTTCTTAATTTTTTTATTCTCCGTAAATTTTAAAGGTTTTCCCCCTGATTTCGAGGAGATAAGTGCATTTTCTCGTGCAAATTACGGTCTAAATAAGCTCAATTCTTAAAGGAATTGCGAAGTAATTGTGAAATTTTGATAAAAACATTAAAAAAGATAAAGATTATTAAATTTTGTTGTCTATATTTGTCATACTACAATCTACAATTATTAAAACACGAGAGTATTTGACTGCATGATTATCCAAGCGGATGATGCAATTTGTGCGGAAAAATCCAGTCAACTAAATTCTGAAGAGAAGCCTTATTATTTAAAAAAACAATTATTGAGATCTGATCATAAACAGATAGAACTGACATAGAAAAAGTGAATTTATTGCTCTTCGGCTTCATGGGGAAGCCAATTTGAGCTATAGTTTTCTCAATTATAGGTATTTACCTGTACGGGTACTTTGCGCCGCTTATGTTTCTTGTTAGGAAAAATGTTTAAAATTAGGTTTTTTAATTTTTTATTAACTATTTGAATATTTAACTAATAAAGATTATTATGCATAAGTATGTTCAAAATCGCGTTTTAGCTTATTTAAAAATGCTGCTCGCTTTGACAGATGCAGTGTCTTTGAATATCCTATTTGTGCTTGCCTACTCTGTCGTAGCCAACAATGGTTGGATGGATGTGGGGCAGGAAGTGCCGGCCAGTTTTTACTCATTGTGGACGACTTTTAATCTTGTTGCTATCATTTCGTCGCTCTATATGCGGCTTTATGCTGATGCGACCATCGAGCGGCTTGAGAATGTATTCCGTATCACGTTGCGTACGGCACTGTTGCTGGTTGCAATTTTTGCGGGCTGTATCCTGATCGGCCATCATCTTAAGGGAGTTTGGGTTTTCTTTGTCGTGGTGGCAGCAGGTATGTTTATCTACCTTGCTCTGTCCCGTTTTGTGTTGACCTATGTCTATACGGTATTGCCGCGGCGCTTAGGTTGGAGCAAGCAAGTAGCCTTGATCGGCCACAACGATTACATGGCTGGTGTGGCAGGGATCCTTGCCAAGGAGCATCCATTTTATCATGTCAACACAATCGCTTACCGCGACGATCCTGGTTTGCCGAGCAAAGATGATACTTTGACTAGGTTCAGACGTTATTTTGAGGAGGTCGCCAGTTTGGGGATCTTTGATGTGTTTGTCGTCAATTCCCCCGATATTTCGAGCTGCAGCAGAGAATTGATCATGGCAGCTGACAGCAAATGTGTGCATCTCAATTTTGTGACTGCTCCGGCTGAAATGATGCCGTATTCCAGCAAAGATGGCGTGCTGACGGTGGAATTGCCCGTGCTTCGCTCGCATGACGAATCGCTTTCGACGATGGAAAACCGCATCAAGAAGCGCATTGTCGATCTTGTCATTTCTACTTTCGTGATCGTATTTATTTTATCCTGGTTGATTCCTATTATCGGTTTGATTATCAAGATCCAGAGTCCAGGTCCGATTTTTTTCAAGCAGCCGCGTTCCGGACGTAATAATCAGACTTTTGATTGCTATAAGTTTCGGAGTATGGTTGTCAATACGGAGTCCAATGCAAAGCAAGCCGTCAAAGGCGATAAGCGTATTACGGCAATAGGTCAGTTTTTAAGAAAGACAAATCTGGACGAATTTCCGCAGTTTATCAATGTGTTTCTGGGGCAGATGAGTGTCGTCGGTCCACGTCCGCATATGCTTGCCCATACCGAACATTATAGCCAGCTGATCCAGCATTATATGGTGCGTCATTTTGTAAAGCCCGGAATTACGGGCTGGGCACAGGTCAATGGCTGCCGCGGGGAGACTAAGGATCCTGGAGCAATGGCCAAACGGGTCGAATATGACCTGGATTATATGAATAACTGGTCGGCCATGCTCGACTTTAAAATTGTGTGCATGACCGTTTTGAACATGCTGCAAGGAGAGAAAAATGCTTATTAACGTTAATATTAAAACTGACAGATTATGAACAAAAAAGTTACCAGATTAACCGTCCTATTGCTCGGCATGTTTATGCTGTTCAATATCTCAGTATCGCGGGCTAATAGTGATGAGCGGGATAGCATACCCGAGACAGCCTACTCTTTCGGCTACCCCTTGGGGCTTGGGGTGCATTTTGGGTCCACAGGTTTTGGGGCTCAATTTTATTATCCGCTGGGCCAACAGTTTGGCATGCGCCTCGGTGTAAGCTATATGCCGTTCAGCACAAACATTGAGGGTACGTATAGTAACCGTGCGACACGGAGTGAGGCCAAGGCCAAATCATCCAATGCCTCTGCTATTTTCGGTTGGACACCCTTCGTGAATAATCGGGGTTTTTTCCGCAGTTTCAACGTGCAGGTGGGCGGCGCCTATTTCTTTAAGCTCGATGGAACCCTGACCACCCGTTTGGCGGATCCCTACCGTTATGGTGATATTGCCGTTGATCCAGAAATGGTCGGTACGATAAAGACCAATGTGGCCTGGAAGAAAACCGTTAATCCCTATGCGGGTATCGGCTGGAGCAATATCCTGATCGACAGCCGCTTTTCAATGCATGTGGACTTGGGCTGCTATTACCTTTCTAAGCCTTCTGTGACGATGGAAGCAACAGGTCTATTGGAAGAAAATGTCAATAATGCCGCCACCATCGAGAATAACATCAAGAACTACCGCTATTTGCCCCGTATCGAAGCAGGCATCAGTTATCGGTTTAAATAGGTAAATATATAAAACAGAGTCATTATGAAAATCAAAAAAATCGCGATATATAGTGCCTTAGCTTTCTCATTGTTGGGCGGGGTATCTTCCTGTGAGAGTCCGCTGAAGGATTTCAACCTTCAGGTAAGTACAGAAGTTATTCAAAATTATGCTACCCTGAAGGTGGTAGATATTGATGGTAAGACAATCAGCGGGGTGACAGTCACACTGAGTTCTGGAGACACTCAGGACATTTACAACATGAATGGCTATAAAGATTTTAAGCTGACAGATAACCTGATCACTTTTGGTCTTGATCCTAAGCGGACGGCCAGTGCTGCAAATCCGATCCGTTTTCGGGTGCAGCTTGCAGCTTCGGGCTACACGACACAGGAAGTACCTGTTGCCATCACAGATGCATCGAGTGGTATACAGACGATCGTGCTGACAAAACCGACAGTTGTTCCGGACGGTGCGAAGGAAACGGTCGCCAATGTTGACCTCAGTTCCAATGGGTCCACAACAGCCGCAACGACAGTTACCGTACCCTCCGCTGTAGGCGGCGGCAATATGGAAGTAACCATTCCGACCGGTACCCAGTTTAAAGATGCCAATGGCAACGTCATTACAGGCGGCAACACTGTTCAGATTATTTTGACCAGCATCGATGCCGACAATGAGGATGCTGTCGAATTACTTCCGGGCGGGGATGTCAAAAGCGACAAAGTCGTATTGGCCAACGGCAGTACCGTTGCAGGTACTTTCAGCCCGGCAGCCGTTGCTGAAATCAGCATGTTGGTGAATGGTATAGCGGTGAAACAATTCAGTCAGCCACTTACGGTGAGTATGCCTGTTGAAGCAGGTTATGTGAGCCCGATATCCGGTGCATCCATTGCAGCGGGGCAGGTATTTCAGATCTTTTCCAATAGCACCGATGGCATCTGGCGTTACGAACAAAACAGTACAGTTACAGGCTCGGCTGCTGCCGGATTTAAAGTAAGTTTTCAGGTTCAGCACTTGTCATTCTATATGGCTGGTGAATTTGGTGAGGCCTGTCCTTCGGCACGCGTTATCACGTTCTCGGGCGACTGGATGACGAATGGGTCGACCTATCCGATTATTGTAGAAGCCATCTGGGGCGGCAAAGTGATTGCCACAGGTGAATATTCGATCAATAAGAATAATCCAAGTATCAGTTTGGTTGATGTGCCGTCAAGCGGTACAAGTATTGTGGTGCGCAACAGTGCCGGTAATATATTGGATCAAAGTCCATTGGCAGCCTGTGGTCAGGTGACAGCGATGACATTGCCAAATCCGGGAGATGCTACGGGAACTACGTCGACGCTGCAGCTGTATGTACGTTGTCCGGACAAAACAACGACCATTACCCTGTTGCCAACATTCCAGTTATTCTACCGGGTAAGCGGCACTGGAACGTATCAGTTCCTAGGTACAGTGGACAATGGATTCTTGCGTACGACACTTTTAAAAACAGACGGTACCAAATATGATTTCAAAGCGATCTGGGGCCAACGTGTGAAAGAAGTCAACGCGAAAACTATTGCAGCAGACAATACAGCCACAGTAGGTATACAGCCGGGTGACATTATCGGAACCAAAGCAGGAGCGACCAATCTGGCTATCCTGACCGAAGAGTGCGGCAAATTATAAAAGCATTTAAGAACTCAAGTGTAAAAACTTGTGATTGTAGATTTGGGATATTCCGGCCGGGCGAGCTGGCCGGATATTCCTTTATAGACGAAACACTATCAATTATTATCTGCCAAAGAGATGTTAACAATTTTTAACCGAAAAAAGCGGAATTACGATTTAAGCTGGATGGATACGGATATGCATTCGCATCTCTTGCCGGGTATTGACGATGGTTGTACGGACGAGGCTGAGAGCATGGACCTATTGGGCCGTCTAGTCGATTTGAAATTGCAACACTTTTATTTTACACCACATATTTTTCAAGAGATGTACCCGAATACGCGAGAGCGTATCGAGGCATCATTTGACCAAGTCAAGGGCAAGGGTTTTGATAAAAAACTAGGTGGCTACGCGGCCGAATATATGCTCGATTCTAACTTTGAGCAGCTTCTGCGTCAGCCCGATCCTCAATTTCTTGTCCTTCCGAATAACCATATCCTGATCGAGATGTCATACATTCAGGAAAATAAGCAGATCGAAAAATTGATTTTTGATCTGTTGATAGCGGGATATTACCCGATACTGGCACATCCCGAACGCTATATTTTTTATCATACCGATATGCAGAAGATAAGCCGGCTAAGGGAGATCGGCTGTTTATTGCAGGTGAATTTGCTGTCCATTATCGGTTATTACGGCACGCATGAAAAGCGTGTCGCCAAGTATCTTGCTGGCGCAGGTCTTGTTGACCTTGTCGGTACAGATGCCCATCATGAGCGTCATGTGAAAGCCCTGGAGCATGGGCTGCAACGTGAAGATCTCAAAAATTATTTTAAACGATGCGAATTACTGAACCCTAATCTTTTTGATCCATCATGGACATCGGGTTAGCCGGACCATATAAAATAAAAAAAACTACAATTTACAAGTATATCACAATGAAAACACACTACAAAAAGCAAGCAGGGCACCATCGCGTATGGCTGTATTTCTTGCTGATGCTATTGACACTGAGCAGTTGCTCGGTCAAGAAAATCGTTTATTTCAACGATCTGCAGGCAGATTCTCTCCGGGTATTGAAAGAAGCTGCGGCCTTTACCGAGCCTACCATCCATCCCGATGATATCCTCAGTGTCACCGTACAGACGTTGGATCCCACGACTAGTTCTGTGGCCAATCAAGCCGAAGTCATTCAGGCCATTGGTGCCAGCTCGGCTGCCATGGTTGGCAATCAGGTGATCAGCGGTTTTTTGGTCGACAAAGATGGGTTTATTCAGATGACTTTATTGGGCAAGATCAAAGTCGGCGGGCTTACGACCTATCAGGTCCGGGACAAGATCACGGAGCTTGCCTCGCAATATTATAAAAACCCCACTGTTCAGGTCCGTTTTGCCAATTTTAAGATCACGGTATTGGGCGAGGTGACTCGGCCGGCGACTTATACGGTACCCAATGAAAAGGTGACCGTGCTGGATGCACTTGGGCTGGCCGGCGACCTGACGATTTATGGAAAGCGTGAAAATGTATTACTGGTAAGGGATCAACAAGGACAAAAGGAGCTGGTGCGGCTCAACCTGAATGACAGCGAAGTCTTCAGATCACCCTATTTCTATCTGCGGCAGAATGACGTGCTGTATGTGGAGCCGGGCAAGGCCAAAGCAGCGGCCAACAATGCGGCACGTACCCAGACTTTTGCCATTATCGGTTCGTTGTTGTCGGTGCTGATTGTTGCATTGACCCGTTTGTAATTGATGAAGGCTAAATAGTCTTTTGTAGCAAGGTGCCGTGCTCTGTGTCATTAGTCGACAGCTGCACAGGGCATCTCCATAAAAATATTGAATAGTATGAGTAAAAAAAATATAGACTGGGAAGAGGAGTTTGATTTTGAGACTGAAAAGTCCGATAACAAAGACCTGTTGCGTTTTTTTGGACGCTTGATGGCCAATTGGTACTGGTTTGCCCTTTGCGGTTTTTTGGGCCTATTGTCTGCTTTCTTTTATCTGCGCTATAGCATTCCCAATTATAAGGTCCATGCCAAGCTATTGGTGTCCGACGATAAAAAGGGAGGCGGCATGCTTTCCTCTTCTGCACTGGGCGATCTATCTAGCCTGATGGGCACCAAGAACTCCGTTGATAATGAAGTGGAAGTCCTAAAAACGGCAGATCTGATGCGGGAGATGGTGCTGTCCGAAAAGGCCTACCTCCGTTACTTCAAGGCCGGCAGGGTACATAATGTGCCTGTGGGCAACGCTCCCTATACTTTGGAGCTGCTGAGCGAAGTAGATTCGGTTAGTGAGCCTTATAGTTTCAAGATCCATCCGCTGAATGCCAATGAACTTGAATTGAGTAATTCCGATACCAGCTTCCGTGTGCGTATGGGACAAACCTTTAGCCTGGCGCCGCAATGCCAGCTCAAGGCTGTTGTCAACCCGGCTTTTGACCAGTCCAGGGAGGACGATTATGGATTTGTGCTGAGTCCTGTCCGGGATGTGGTGGACGATCTGGGTAAAGCCCTTCTGGTAGAGGTGACCAATAAAAATGTATCCACCATTGATCTGACACTTGAAAGTACCTTGCCCAAGCATGGAGAGCAGCTGCTGACCACGCTAATCCAGAAATATGTGGAGCTGAATCTGCACGATAAAAATGTCATTGCCGATTCGACACTGTCCTTTATCAATGCCCGGCTGTCGAAGATCACCGATGAACTGGCCGGTGTAGAAGACCGGATTTCGGGTTACAAAAAGAGAAATCAGCTGGCCGATATATCCGAGCAGGGCAAGGTATTGATTGCCAGTTCGGCAGATTTTACCGTTAAGCTTGCGGAAGTTGAAACCCAGCTGGCCGCTTTGGATGCTGTGGCAGGTTATCTCAACGATACGAAGCATCCGCGGGTAGTGCCTTCGGCCGTTATTCCGCAGGACATTGGGTTCAATGCCCTAATTCAGCGCTACAATGAGCTGGTCTTGCAGCGTGAACGCCTGCTTCTGGCCAATACCGAGGATAATCCACTTGTACAGAATATTACAACCCAGATTGCCGGTGTGCGGCAAGACATGATAGCCAATGTGGCTTCCACGCGTAAGCAGCTGGCACTGGCCAAACAAAGCCAGCAGGCGCTGGCCAATCAGGTGACCTCTCAGATCCATCAGGTACCCACGATTGAGCGGGGCTATATAGATCTATCGCGTTTGCAGCAGATCAAACAGGCACAGTATATCTTTTTGCAGGAAAAATGGGAAGAAACCGCCATCGGCCGGACCGCCAATGTGTCCAATTCCAAGGTGATCGATTCGCCAAAGGCTGAAAAGAAGCCTTTTTCACCCAAGGGAAAGATGATCTATATCTTAGGTTTGCTGTTTGGCTTGGCCATTCCATTGGCTGTGATCTACCTGAAGGGTCTATTTAACCTACGTATACAGGGGATGGATGATATTGAAGCTGTTAATAAGCTTCCTATCCTAGGCATGATTGCCCATTCCGATGAGATGGAACAGGTCGTTGTTACCAAAACCTCACGTTCACCCATAGCCGAGCAGTTTAGGGCGATGCGGACCAATCTGGAGTTTGCCCTCAACGGCGGAAAGCGTATTCTTTTTACTTCATCGATGTCAGGTGAGGGTAAGTCGTATGTGGCTTTAAATCTTGCCGTTACTTTGGCTTTATTGGACAAAAAGGTTCTGTTGATGGAACTGGATTTGCGGAAACCATCCATTACCTCCAAGCTAGGGCTTCCGGCGGGCAAAGGATTTTCCCACTATATTGTACGGCCCGATATGCGGCTGGATGAAATCATTATGGCTTCGGGTGCCCATGAAAATGTACATTTGATTCAGGCGGGTGCTATACCGCCCAATCCTGCGGAGCTGCTGGTTCATCCACGCACACAGGAGCTGATGGACGAATTGGCCAAGCGCTACGATTATATATTGATGGATGCGCCGCCTGTGGGTATGGTGACCGATGCTCAGTTGCTGTCGCGCTATGCCGACTGCTGTCTGTACCTGGTGCGCCAGGGATTTACCCTCAAAGAGCAGCTGCGTATTCCGAATGATTTGGTTGCTAGTAATAAGATTAAGCCTATCCAGTTGATTGTCAATGATATTAAGGCCAAGGGTGGGTATTACAATAATTACGGTTATGGCTATGGCTATGGTTACGGTTATGGGTATGGAGACT
Source organism: Sphingobacterium sp. UBA865 (assembly GCF_002295765.1). Classification (NCBI taxonomy): domain Bacteria; kingdom Pseudomonadati; phylum Bacteroidota; class Sphingobacteriia; order Sphingobacteriales; family Sphingobacteriaceae; genus Sphingobacterium; species Sphingobacterium sp. UBA865. The sequence continues at coordinate 93,271 of NZ_DBGB01000036.1, forward strand.
ACGGTCAGTCAACCAAAGGGGGGAAATGGTGGATGTTTTGGAGAAAAAGATAGACGTGAAATATAAAATTGGTTTTATTGTTCTTTATTAAAATTATCTTATTATGATCAAGATATTAGATTGTACGTTACGTGATGGTGGTTACTATACCAATTGGGATTTTAGTGATGAGGTTGTCGATAATTATATAAAATATACGAATAATTTACCAATAGAATATTTGGAGGTAGGTTATAGAAGTACACCTATAAAAGGCTATTTGGGTAGATATTTTTATTTGCCGATTTATGAACTCGAAAAGATTAAATCGTTGTCTCAAAAGAAACTTGTGATTATTCTAAACGAGAAAGATACTAGATTAGAAGATTTAAAGGAGTTATTGCAACCTTTGCAAGGGATCGTATCCATGATTCGAATTGCACTTGACCCTCAAAATCTCTTGAGAGCAATTAAGCTTGCAGAAGGCATAAAAGTCTATGGATTCGAAGTCGGTTTCAATGTAATGTACATGTCCAAATGGAAAAGTTATTTGGACTTCCAGAGTAATCTTTCTAAGGTTTCTGGAGTAGCCGATTATTTTTATATGGTTGATTCTTATGGAGGTGTATTTCCCCAAGATGTTATCGATACTATTGCTTTGGTAAAATCGCACTTAAATGTTAAGTTGGGTTTCCATGGTCATAATAATCTAGAGCTGGCTTTGATCAATACTCTTACCGCTATTGATCACGGCGTAGAGATAGTGGATTCAACGGTGACTGGAATGGGTAGAGGTGCGGGAAATCTGAAGACAGAGCTGTTGTTGACAGCTTTCAATAACAGATTTAACTTTGACGTTGATTTTAACTCTTTGGGAGACCTTGTTAATACTTTCTCCGGTCTACATCAGAAATATGAATGGGGCACAAATTTGCCGTACATGATTTCAGGTGCTAATTCCTTGCCACAAAAAGATGTGATGGACTGGGTCACTACACGGTTTTATTCATTTAATAGTATTATTCAAGCCCTTCAAAATCAAAAACAAAATGTAAAGGATAATGAACAATTGCCAGTTTTTAAACCTAGCCTATCTACGAATCGTGTAGTTATTATTGGGGGCGGTAAAAGTGCTTGTGAGCATGTTGATGCTGTAAAGGAGTTTATTTCAGCAGATCCTGATTTAACTATTGTATATGCAAGTTCCAAAAATGCATTTTCATATCAAGGACTTAAGAATAGACAGATATTCTGTCTAGTAGGTAATGAAGGCCATCGGATGGAGAAAGTATTCAATGATTTAGACAGTTTCAAAGGACAAACAGTTCTGCCTCCGTTTCCGAGAAAAATGGGAACCTATATACCTTCTTGTGTGAAAAGTAACAGTTTTGAATTAGAAAAAGTAGTCTTTACAGATAAGTATCAGGATTCTCATACTGCTTTAGCATTGCAAATCACTCACGAGTTAGGCGCTGATGAAATTTATCTCGTAGGTTATGATGGCTATAATGACTTCCCCATTACTGAAAAGGAGAGGCAATTAACATCTGAGAATGAATTTTTGTTTAATCGTTTTGCCGATTTTAATAAAAGCCATGTAATAGCTATCACGCCTACACGTTATGAAATTCCGGTTAAATCAGTCTATAGTTTGATTTATGACAAATAAAGTTAGTTTTTTTCTACCTACTCGGAAAGGAAGCCAACGGGTAATAAATAAAAATACCAGGCCTTTTGCCGGTAAAGATGGTGGTTTATTGCTGCATAAGCTTCGTCAACTTTTGACCATGAAAATGGTAGAGGAAGTTGTGTTGTCTACAAATGATGAAAGTTGTATAGAAATTGCCGAAAGTATTAAAGATGATTTCGGAAAGTTAGTGATTGATCATAGACCTGATCATCTATGTTTGGACAGTACTAATTTGAGTGATCTTATTGCTTATGTTCCGAATGTCGTATCTGGTGAGCATATAGTTTGGGGGCATGTTACCACTCCTTTTGCAGATGCTACTATCTATGATAGAGGAATAAATTCTTATCTAAATGGTTTATCCCAAGGATTCGACTCTTTAGTGAGTGTGCAGAAATTTCAAAATTTTTTATTAAATAATAGGGGTGAAGTTGTTAATAATGCGAGTACCCTTGCATGGCCGCGGACTCAGGACTTAGAAGTATTGTATGAGATAAATCATGTAATGTTTATAGCGAGTAAAGATATTTATGTTCGAGACAAAAATAGGTTAGGTAGTAAGCCATATCTTCTTGAAATGGATAAAATTGAATCTTTTGATGTTGATTGGGAAGAGGATTTTAAAATTGCAGAATTAATGTATGGATATACTAAGTAAATATAAAGTGATCCTTTGGGATTTTGATGGCGTAATCATGGATTCAATGCCTACCCGTTCTTTGGGATTTGCAAGAACACTAGTTGATTTTCCCAAGGATCAAGTTGATCAGTTGTTGGAATTTCATAATCTAAATGGAGGTCTTTCGCGATATGTAAAATTTAGGTATTTTTTCGAAGAGATCCGAAAAGAATCTGTGTCTGAATCTAAGATATCGGAATTAGCAAGGGAATTTTCTGCGATTATGTTAGGATTATTGATTGATGAAAAGCTTTTAATAGAAGATAGTGTGTCTTTTATAAAGGAAAACTATAGAAATTTTTCTTTTCATATAGTTTCTGGCTCCGATGGAACAGAACTAAATATAATTTGTAAGGAATTAGGATTATCAAAATATTTTCAGACTATAAATGGATCCCCTACCGCTAAAGTTGAACTGGTTTCAAAGTTATTAAAAGCTTATAATTATAATTATAATGAGGTGGTACTAATTGGGGATTCAATTAATGATTTAGATGCATCAAAAATGAATAATATACAATTTATAGGATATAATAACAGTAATTTGTCTGAATATAATTATATAAAGTCTTTTAGCAATAAATAAGATATTTAATAGTTATGATAGGCAGTAAGGAAAACAACAATAGTTCTGTAGCAAAAGGTACTTTATTTTTGTATATTAGGATGGTTATCCTTATGATAGTCACTTTATATACTTCCAGAGTGATTTTGGCTACTTTAGGAGTCCAAGATTTTGGTATATGGAATCTAGTAGCAAGTTTTATAGTATTATTTTCTTTTATTCAAAATGCTATGGCTACTTCAATTCAGCGTTTTATTTCAGCTGAGATTTCTAGTAATAACTATGAGAAAATTAACAGAATAATCTATAATAGCAATTTAATTTATTTGCTTGTAGGACTGCTGTTATTTATTCTAGCAGAATTTTTTGGTAATTATTTTTTAAACTATGTGTTAAATATACCTGAAGATAGGTTATCGAGTGCTTTCATTGTATTTCAATTTGTGATTTTAGATACTTTTATAAAAATTTTAAGATTACCATTTGATTCATTAATCTTGGCTTATGAGAGGATGAAATTTTATGCTATTGTTAGCTTAGTAGAAGCGTTCTTGTCTTTAATGATTATCTTCTTTCTTAAGTTTGTAAGATTCGATGATAAACTTATTTTATATTCAATTTTGCTTTGTATAACCTCGCTAATGATAAATTTCTGTTTCTATACATTTTGTTATAAAAACTGGAAAGTGAAGTTTTATAATATTTCGTATGACAGAGATTTATTTCGCTCGATCTTTTTCTTTGGAGGGTGGAATATGTTAGGTGGTGGAGCCACTTTGCTATCTACCCAAGGAGTCAATGTTGTGGTGAACGTTTTCTTTGGGGTTTTGGTCAATGCAGCATTGGGTATTGCAAATCAGGCTAGCGGAGCGGTTAATAAATTTATATATAATTTCCAATTAGCATACATTCCCCGAATTATGAGGTTATACTCCTCAAATCTGGATGATGATTTAGATAAATTGATAATCCAATCGGCTAAATTCTCCTTTCTTTTATGTTGGCTGTTAGCCTTTCCATTGATATTGAATATGCCTTTTGTTTTAAAAATATGGTTAAATAATGTACCAGAATATTCTGTGATTTTCTGTCGTCTGATATTGCTAACATATTTACTAGAGTGTATATCAACTCCGCTGTGGATAACAATTCAAGCGTCGGGCAATATTAGAAAATACCAATTGGTTTATAGTAGTGTAATGCTGTCTAATATAGTGTTATCGTATTTGGCTTTAAGATGGGGTGCCGAAGTTTATTTCGTAATGGTTGTTAAATTCTTTGTCGCGCTATTATGTAGTTCTGTGAGATTATATTATTTTTCAAAGATGCAGAGGTTTAGTGTTAATTTTTTCCTTAACCAAGTGTTGTTTAAATGTATAGCAATCGCGGTTATTTCGGGAGCCATTTCTACTATCGTTTATTTTCAACTTTCATCTGAGTTAAACAGGCTGTTATATACATCTATTCTGTTCTTAATAGTTGTCACCTATTCTTCGTTTAAATTATTCTTAAATAAAGAAGAGAGCATGTTGGTTATTAGTTTTTTAAGAAAAACCTTTAAAATTTAGTATTGTGCTAAAATTAAGATTGTTAGAGTCGAGTTTGAATCGTTTTTTAACCTGCGCTTTAGTCATGTTCCCGATAGCATCTTTTTTTGATATATCTTTTTATGACGAAGCATTTGTTGCTATATGTCTTTTGTTGTTTTTGATAAAGAGGCCTCAACTAAGTAGAATTGACAAAACATTTATTATTTTACTATTTATATCGTATATCATAGGTTTTATTTCAAATATGAAAAGTGGTATAATAAACAATTGGAATGCTATAGTTTTAGATGCTTTTGCCATTTACAAACCTTTTGTAGCATTTTTTACTATAAGATATTTGGTAAATAGTTTCAATAAATATGGCGTTGTTTATTTATTGACTAGTCTTTCCAAAATATGGATTATTGTAGTGTTTTTCCTCGCATTCGTTTCTCAATTTCTAAATATTGGTATGACAGAAGGACAAAGGTATGGTATTAAAGCCTTCACTTTTGTCTATGATAATCCTAGTATTTTTGGTATTACAACTATAATTGCTTTAATCAATATAGCAACAACACAAAAAAGGAATAATATTTTATTGTTTTATTTTTTAATGGCTTGTTTATCATTGCTTTTAACTACTAAAGGCATTTTTATCTCTTTTATAATCTTTACTATACTTATATATTTTTTTAATAGAGAAGGAAAGTTAAAATTCAGAAATATTATTCTTCTTGGGTTTGGATTATTACTTGTAAGCAGTTATCAAATTGAAACATATTTAAAAAACTCCGAATCTCCGCGTATGGTTTTTTTATATAACGGGGTTAAAGTTGCAAACGATTATTTTCCCATTGGATCTGGATTTGCAACATTTGGGAGTGAAGAAGCTAAGCGTGCGTATTCAAAGTTATATTATAAATATGGTTTTGATTCTTTATGGGGAATGAATGAGGAAGATGGCCAATTTCTTAATGACAACTACTGGGCTATGATTTTGGGACAATTAGGATATATAGGATTTGCTACCTTTTTCTGTCTTTTGTTCTGTTGTTTTAAGGTGATAAATGAATATAGAATAAAGAATAAAGTAGTTAAAAGCATGTTATTGTCTTCATTGCTAATGATGTATGTGACCAGTGTTGCCACTGGAGTCACAAAATCGCTGGCAGGAGTATACCTGTTTTCCTATCTAGGATTAATGATTCCAAATAAAAATTTTAAATATGCAAGAAACATTAAAAAAAGTAAAGATTATTTATTGGTTAGGAATACGATTAAAGATAGTGTATAATAACTACATTATTGATACCCTTGATTTGTTTAGATTGTATTTCCAAAAGAGTAATTTGTTATATCAATCAAAAAAATTTTTGAAAATTAGAGAATTTAAAAATATTCACAAAGGACAGAGATGCTTCATAGTTGGAACTGCCCCAAGTTTAACTATTTCTGATCTGGATCTAATTAAAGGAGAATTGTCTTTTAGCGTAAATTCTATAGTAAAAATATTAGATAAAACAGAATGGAGGCCGACCTATTATGGTATACAAGACATGCACGTTTATGAAAAGATTGAAAAAGATGTTATTAATGCTAATTTGCCATATTGTTTTGTGGGACATCGGCTTTATTCTAAGTTTAAATCAGCGCAAGGTTTTATTCCTTATTTTTTATATAATTGCCGGCATTCTTCACATGGTGAGCTAATGCCATTGTCATCTAACGTGTCTAATGATGTTTCTAAAGTTGTTTATGATGGATATTCAATTGTTCATTCATTAATTCAAATAGCAATATATATGGGATTTCATGAAATTTATATAATAGGTTGTGATTGTTCATATGATATAAATGGAAGTCATCACTTTGTGGAATCTGGTTTTTTTGATAAACAAGCGGCTACCGTGGGAGAAAGAATGATATATGCCCATAAAATTGCAAAGGAATATGCCGACAAGAATGGAGTTCAAATATTCAACTGTACTAGAGGGGGAATGCTGGAGGTTTACGAACGAGTCAATTTGGAGTCGTTATTTAATAGGGATAATTATACGAGTTAATAATTATCTAAATAACTTATTGTTTAATAGATTAGTTTAGTTTAATGAAAGTTTTACAGCTGAATGTTTATAATTTTAGGAAAGGTGGTTCTGAGGCAGTTTTCTTTAATACAATAGAATTGCTGGAAATGAATGGGCATAAAGTTTCGACATTTTCTCTTAAATGGAATAATAATTTGCAATCAAATTATTCTAGGTTTTTCCCAGACTCAAAAGAAACAAGAAAGGGTAAATTGAAACCGATAAAAGATATAATCAATTACTTTTATAATTTTGAATCTGCTCGTAAACTTGAGCAATTAATTTTAGAAGAAAAACCTGATATTGCTCATGTGCATTTGATATGGGGGCAGATATCGTCTTCTATTCTACCGGTTTTAAAACATCATTCTATACCAATTATATTTTCGATTCATGATTATAGAATTATATGTCCAGCTTATACATTTAAAAATGGGAATAATGAAATATGCGAAAAGTGCGAGGGGAATAAGTTCTATAATTGTATTAGTAATAAATGCACTAAAGATAGTTATATATTAAGTTCTATGATGGCTAGTGAGCAATATTTTAGAAATATATTTTTTAACCCCGCAAAATATATAGACGGATTCATATATGTGAGCTCTTTTGCTAAGAAGATGCATGAAAAATATATGCCTCAATTAAAGAATAAGGCAAATGTCGTATTATACAATTTTGCCGATGAAATAGTTTTATCTGAGAAAAAATCTAATGGTGATAAATTTTTTCTCTATTATGGCAGGCTTTCTCATGAAAAAGGATTAAAAACATTGATTGAGGCATTTGCTTTACTGGATACTTGTAAACTTAAGATTGTTGGTACAGGACCACTTGAAGAAGAGTTGATTGATTTTGTTGAAAAAAGGGCGTTACGAAATATTGAGTTCTTAGGTTATAAATCTGGTTATGAACTGGAAAATATTGTCAAAAATGCTTATTTTATAATTGTCCCTTCGGAATGGTATGAAAATAATCCTATGACTATTGTGGAAGGATACTCAAATGCAACTCCAGTTATTGGTGCTTCTATAGGTGGAATCCCAGAAATAATTGAGGACAATAAAACGGGGTATTTGTTTAAGCCTAAGAATGTCCAAGAATTAGTAGAAGTAATTAAATTGGCCAATAATTTAGACCCTGAAGATTATCGATCTTTTAGTTTTAACGCTCTGCAGTTTGCTAAACGTTATTTTAATAAACAAATTTACTATCAAGAATTAATAAATTTCTATAAGAGATTAAAATATGAAAATAGCAATTGTAGGAACGAGAGGAATTCCTAATCATTATGGTGGATTTGAGCAGTGTGCTGAATTCTTGGCTTTGGGACTTGTAAACAGTGGACATGACGTCATAGTTTATAACTCACATAATCATCCCTATCAAGAAAAAAATTGGAATGGTGTTGTTATCGTTCATTGTTATGATCCAGAGGATAAAATTGGAACAGCGGGACAGTTTATCTATGACTTAAACTGCATACTTGATGTTAGAAAAAGAAATGTTGATATTGTTTTGCAGTTAGGATATACTAGTAGTTCTGTATGGGGATGGCTCATGCCCAAGCATGCTGTAATCACCACGAATATGGATGGATTGGAATGGAAAAGAACCAAATATTCTAACACAGTTCGCTCTTTTTTGCTTTGGGCGGAGAAGCTAGGGGTTAATTATAGTGATTATTTGATTTCTGACTCTGTTGGTATACAAGAATATTTGAGTCTAAAATATAATGTGGAATCTGATTTTATACCTTATGGAGCAGATGTTTTTAAAAATCCTAGTGCTCAAGTTCTCGACGAATTTAATCTAGATCTATATAATTATGATTTGTTAATTGCTCGGCTTGAACCTGAGAATAGTATTGAAATTATATTGGAAGGAGTAAATATGGCGAACCATAATAGACCCTTCCTAGTGATTGGAAAAAATGAGACGCCTTATGGAAAATATCTGAAATCAAAATTTGAGAGGAACGCTAATATTAGGTTTGTTGGTGGGATTTATAATATAGAAAAGTTAAATAATTTAAGATATTATTCAAATATTTATTTTCACGGACATACAGTCGGAGGAACTAATCCATCATTATTGGAAGCAATGGCGTCTAGCAGCCTTATATGTGCAAATTCTAATCCCTTTAATAAATATATTTTGGGGGAAGACGCTTTATATTTTAATACCGCTACAGAGGTCTGTGAGATTTTAGATTCTGTTAATAAGAAAGAGCATAAGAATATTTCAATGTTAAATGCTAACTTAGAGAAGATTGATAAAATGTATAATTGGGAAACAATTGTAGGACAGTACCTAAACCATTTTAATAATATTATTCATTTAGGTAAAAGAAAATAATATTTAGTCATTTATATGCTTTTTGTTGCATGAAAAATACTTTTTTTATCTGTTGTTATATTCTTTTATTGAGCATAATAGTTCTCGGTTGTAACATTAATCTATTTGCACAGACAGATACGATGAGGCAATACCTCCAGGTAACAGTAGATGCAGGATATTCTGGCAATAATGCAGTGCCCTTCTGGATGCGGTCCAACCAGTTTGGATCTATCCCGCTGAGTGGTGCTTCGGGTAGTGTAGTGCTGCGTGCTGCTCGCGATTACTCCCGCTTAGGTGAATGGACTGAAATAAAGGAAAGGGCTCCCGCTTGGGACTGGGGATACGGCCTGGAGGCCCGAGCAAATATGGGTTCCAAAATCCAGGGCCAACTGATTGATGCACATGCCAAATTGCGGTTTAAAATGTTTGAAGCCAAACTGGGCCGTACCAAAGATGTGATGGGGCTCAATGGGGATACCCTTCTTAGCTCAGGCAACTTTGCCGTATCAGGAAATGCCTTAGGAGTTCCTATGCTGGATATAAGGCTCTCCGAATATTATCGGCTCCCTTGGTTTGACGGCTTATTTTCCTTTAAAGGTAATTTTGCCAATGGCTATATGGGCAAGATGCTGATCGATCCTGGCCAGTTTAAAACACCGCCACGCGATAATAATATGCCCACATTGCTGCACCAGAAATCGTTGTATGGACGCATCGGTAAAAAGGACTGGCGCATCAATTTCTATGGTGGTATTAGTCATCAGGTGCAATGGGGGGCTGAAAAGAAGGTTTATGGAAGTAATTATACTTTAAATGATTTTCAGACATTATTGTATGTGATGTTTGGAAAGGCTTATGGAGCCCCAGGTGTGCCCAGATCAAAGCTAGGGAATCAGCAAGGCTCAATTGATATGGCCTTTTCCTACGATTGGGACAATTTGCAACTCATGGCTTATCGGCAAAATTTCTATGATGTAGGTGCTATTTCCAAATTGGCCAATATTGCAGATGGACTAAATGGCATCACCTTGATCAATAAACGATTTGGCCACTCGTTAAAAAATTGGGATTGGCACAAGGTTTTGGTCGAGTTCTTTTATTCCAAGGACCAGGCGGGATACCCTTGGTCAAAGCCAACGAAATCGGGTGATGAAGACTATTATAACAATTACTACTATACACAGGGCTGGTCTTACAAAAGCCAAGGCCTAGGTTCTCCATTGATAGTGACTGCACACAGCGCACGTGCTGGACAGGCAAATTTTCCCGGTGATTATTTTATCAGCAATCGTGTCGTGGCTGGCCATATCGGAACGAGGCTTCAGTTGTATGGCTGGAATGTGTTCAGCAAAATGACATTTGCAAGGCATTATGGTACTTTTGCCACCAGTATTTATGGTAAATCTACTGGAAAGATAAGACACGATATTTACGAGAAACAATTTGTCCCTGTATCTCAGTTCTCTGCAATTTTATCGGGTGAGCGGCAGCTCAAAAATAAAATGTACCTCGGGGTATCGCTCGCCTTGGATCAGGGGCAGCTGCTGGAGAATAGTTTCGGAGCACGTGTATCTTTACGAAAAGTGTACGGCATAGCTAAAAAATAAGTTATCTTTCATAGCACTATAATTTATTAGATTCAGTCAGCGTTAATATTGAAGAGCAAAGGCGATTAATCTTTTTTGCTGAAAGACAGTCTATTAAAAAAATGAAGTGGTATGGCAACGGACTTTATTAAAAATAAACATTTGGCCATTCGCGCAGGTTTCGGAATCAGCCTTGCGCAGGTCGAAAGATTAAACCATCTTCATCCAGAAGAGTTTTGGAAGGAACTTGCACAGAGCAGACCCTTCCGCCCAATTAATTTTACTCCCCTGAAGCTCGATTTCGATGATCTGCCAGCATCACAGCTCGATGCCGAACAGAAAAAACAGCTTCAGCGACGAAATCAGAAACAGATCAACGAAATTAACCTCAAATTCCTGCAGGAAATGGTCAGCTCTGAAGATCAGCTCCGCGAAAAAATGGCTTTCTTCTGGCACGGCCATTTTGCTTCAAGGAGCGGCAGCCCGCAGTTTAATGAGCTGTTGCTGAATAAAATCAGGGAAAACGCACTCGGCAACTTCAAAAGCCTCCTTTTGGCAGTTTCCACATCACCTGCAATGCTCAATTTTCTCAATAATCAGCAGAACAGCAAAGGACATCCCAATGAAAATTTTGCGCGTGAACTCATGGAGCTTTTTACAATGGGAAGGGGAAACTATACCGAACATGATGTGCGTGAAGCCGCAAGGGCATTTACTGGGTGGTCCTACAACAAGGATGCTGTTTTTATACAAAGGAAAAATATCCACGATGAAGGGATGAAAACTTTCCTTGGAAAAACGGGCAACTTTGATGGCAATGCTATCCTTGATATTATCCTGGAACAACCTGCTGCAGCTAAATTTATTGCAACTAAAATCTATCGTTTTTTTGTCAATGAAAAAGCAGATGAAAAGCTTATTCATCGTTTAAGTGAAAAGTTGTATGCTACGGGTTATGAGATAATGCCCTTGCTCGAAGATATATTCACATCGCCCTGGTTTTACAAAAAAGAACATATGGGTAGCAAGATTAAGTCGCCCATCGAATTAATGGTGGGAATGATGCGTATATTGGATATGAAAGTCGGTGTTCCCGAAAATTTGATTACTTACCAGAAGCTATTGGGCCAGATGCTACTCTATCCGCCAAATGTGGCTGGATGGCCATCAGGAAGGTCATGGATCGATAGCTCTACACTATTGCTCCGTATGCAGATGCCGCAAATTTGGACTGGTCTGAGGCCGCTCGATCTGAAACCCCGGCCAGACGACGACCTCGAAATGGGACTTCCTCAAAAACAGAATCTAACAAGCACATTCAAAGACCCCAAGATGAGTATTGATTGGAGCAAGGTAGAAGCTTCTTTTGCCGGTAGAAATGTTTCCGAAATCATTTTACAAAAAAGCTGGGCCGAAGGTCATAAGGTATTCCAGCGATTCTCGGATGGTCGTGTCCGCACGGATATCATCGATGTCATGAGCACGCCCGAATATCAGCTTTGCTAACCTTTAAAAAAATATAGCTATGATTATTAAAAGGCGTGATTTTATAAAAACGAGCTCTCTGGCTACTGCTTCTTTGATGCTTCCCAATTTCTTGAAGGCGATGGCTCTGCCCGAAGCACTTGGAAAGGATAATAAAGTATTGGTGGTTTTGCAGCTCAACGGAGGGAATGATGGGCTTAATACAATTATTCCGGTACGAAACGATATCTATTTTCGTGAACGAAAGGTGATTGCGGTCCATGATGCTTTGCCTCTGACGGACGAAGCCGGTATAAACCCTGCTTTGAGCTTCTTTAAAGAACTTTTTGATAGTGGGGAGATCGCTGTGCTGAACAATGTTGGCTACCCTAATCCTGATAAATCTCATTTTCGGAGTATGGATATCTGGCAGAGTGCCAGTAGGAGCGATGAATATCTTGAAAGCGGTTGGATAGGCAGATATCTCGATGAGGCTTGTTACCAATGCGAACATCCCACACAAGCACTCGAAGTCGGTGATATGCTGAGCCTGGCGATGAAAGGGAACAAGTCCAAAGCCTTTGCATTTCAAGATCCCAAGAAAATGTATCAGACAAGTCGCGAAGAGTACTTTAAATTTATCCATCAAGCGCATCGTCATGATGACGAAACCGTAGAATATCTTTACCAGACGTTGGGGGCAACCATCAATAATGCAGCTTATATATTTGATAAAAGCAAAACCAAAGCAAATAAGATGCAATACCCCGATTCGGCCTTGGCAAAGGATTTTAAGACCATAGCTTCTCTTATCAAGTCAGATATCAATACCAAAGTTTATTATCTTCAGATCGGGAGCTTCGATACACATGTCAATCAAAAGCAGCAGCAGGAGAACCTGTTTAAGATTATTAATGATGCGGTGAGGGCGTTTGTACACGATCTAAAAGAAAATGGACTGTTTAACGATGTGCTGTTGATGACTTTTTCCGAATTTGGGCGGCGGGTTGCTCAGAACGCGAGTAACGGAACCGATCATGGAACTGCTAATCAGCTGTTTTTTATTTCAAGTGGTCTAAAGAAGAAGGGATTATTGAATGCACTGCCTGATCTGCAGCATCTTAAAGATGGCGATCTCATCTATACCGAAGACTTCCGTAAAGTCTATGCAACTGTATTGAAAAACTGGCTCAAGGCGGACGATAGGAGAATTCTGGGCTGGAAAAATGGTATCTATGACTTTATATGAGAGAACGGTGAGTCCAGTGAACAGATAAAATTTTTGATTAACCTATTTTGCAAAAAAACGACCTATTTAAAGGTGTAGTTATTTATTATGGGTGCAATCTTATATTCCAGCCAGCTCGGTTTCACCTGATTGTAGCTTACATTGGTATTTAACTCCGCAAAACCGTCGAAAAATTTGAATGCACTATTAATCCGTCCACCGATTTCATCCCGTTTAGACGTGATCGCCATTCCTTTGGCATCGCGTTTCGTAAAGGTGGTGTAGACATTGGCATTTTCGGAGCCGCCGCTGATGTTGGCGACTTGCCGATGGCTGAATGGATTATTGTTGGTGACCTCATCATACCAGTCTGTGCGGTGTCCCAGATCTTCACCGAGACCATATTCGACAAATTTCTCCGCCGACAGGACCTTGGGACGTTTGCGGATCGTTTCGACGAAATATTCAGAGGTAAAGTTCACCTGAGCTTGGCCGATCTGTGGCCTTTTGGTCGTAATCAGGATTACACCACCGGAGGCACGCGTTCCATATATTGCAGCAGCGGAAGCATCCCGCAGCACGTTTATGGATTCAATATCTTCCTTTGCAACGGAGTTGATATCGCCGCCGGGCACACCGTCAATAACTACAAGGGGGCCCTGTGAGGCGTTGACCGAATTGACACCGCGTAATTGCAGGGAGATGCCCGCATTGGGGTCGGTTCCATTGGTGGAGATCACGCTGAGACCCGGTACTTTACCCTGGATGGCCAGCAGGGGAGAGACAGCCCCCGCGACCATGTCTTTCTGCTTGATGCTCGATACGGCACTGGTCAATTCTTTCTTGTCAAGCGAGCCGTAGCCGACAACGACAGCCTCTTCGAGCTGCTGGGTGTCCGATAGCAGTTGTACATTCAAACTGGAGCCACCCGTATACGTGATTTCCCTGGCGCTATAGCCGATCATTCGAACGACGAGGACAGCATTTCGCTCCACGTTGGTCAGTGTGAATGTACCAGTGGCGTCGGTGGAAGTTCGGATATTACTACCCTTTACGAAGACCGTGGCGCCAACAAGGGGATTGCCCTGCTCGTCCTTTACACTGCCTTTGACTGTGGCCTGGGCTTCCTGCACTTAAGGTGCATGGGGTAATGCATAAGCGGCTCCAGCAAAAAGACTGCCGCTGAATAGCAATAATTTAGTAGCCACTTTAAAACTGTTGATTTTAAAATTCATGTGCTAATGTTTATTAAAGAATATTGGTTGTTTACGATAGAAAGGCTTGACAGGCTTTTTTTTGTGTATTCAAGGTCAGCTGTCGGTTCCAGATCAATTGGATATGTTTAAATTCAAGATACTACATATAATTGGTGTGATATGAACACTAAATGTACGGCATTAGCCTTATAGGCGCTATCACTTGAGACAATATGAGGATAATTTGAGACGATTTGTAAGGTCAGCTTTGGCTTGAAATAATGTCGGTATTTGGGGGTGAAACAAAAAAGAGCTGATAAAATTTTATCAGCTCTTTTTTTGAATTTTTATATCACTTACGGACGTTAATGGCAGGCCGCCGGCTCGGGGTAATCAGCTTTAGCCATTCCCTTCACCAATTGTCCACAATGGCGCATCGAGGCTGCGTAAGGATTTTCAATTGCCTTGTCGTAACTTAACCAATACCCTTTTTCCATCGGACAGTACTGTAGGTACACGGCTTCATCTGTACATTTCATCGTTTCCATAATGGTAAATAGGGATTGTGTGACAGCAGAAAAGGATGACTTCATCGCCTTCATATCCTGTGCAGATTTTAAACTGGCAGCATCGGTCTTCATGGTCTGGCTCACCTTCTTTAGGCGCATCATGTCATCGAGCTGGAGACCCTTCAACCGGAAATTCTGAACTTCCTTTTCGAACTGAACCACATGTTCCTTACTGCCGACAAAATTTTCGTCCTTGATGTCTTTTTTTACTTCCATATAGGTTTTAAACAACCGTTCGCGTTGTTGTTGGGCAACATCCTGCCCATGGCTTGATTGACAGGAAATCATCATAAAACAGATCAAGCATATGGTGTAAATTCCTTTTAAGTTATTTTTCATTTTTAGTCTTTGTTGATTTGATTTTGAATACGTTTAATTTCGAGCAGCATGAGATCTAAATGTTGTTTATTTAGGGAGTCTACCTGTTTTGTGGACAGTTGGTTGATCGCTGGAACTAAAGCAGTCAGGTAATTTCTGACATAAAGCTGTATGTCGCTACGCTGTGCCTGTGAAATGATATCTGATCCTTGTGCAATTTTGGGATTGATGATCTGATTTACCTTTTCCAGAAAAAAGCGTTGTTGTCCACGTTTGAAAACATTGACGCGAGGGTCACCACCTGGCAGGGTCCATATCGTTCCCCCGATATCGTTTAGATATTCATCAAGTCTGTAGGGATTTTCATTCGTCAGGGATTTCATATAGACATTATAGAGCATTCCCGGGCTCATCAACATATTCAGCATCTGTTCCTGTTGATCGGTGATTTCCTTATTTGCATCTCTTCCGATCAGCTCCTGTATATCTTTGGGATACAGCCACAGGGGTGGGGTTAATACGTTGTCGCTCACATACTGCATGGCAGCTTTTACCTTTTCTCGTGGAATTGCCGCATAGACAGTGCCTTGTTGGCCCCGTACCTTTTTTGTAATCTCCTGACTGCCGATGTTTTTCAATACATGGTAAAGATAACGGTCAAACTGTGCGCGCACTGCTTTATGCATATCCTTTAGATTACTGTAATCATCTCCAGTTTCGGCAGTCCATGCTATTAAATTGGAAACGACTCTTTTCAGATTTTTGATACCATAGCTACTGGCCAACATAGAGTCATCACCGAGATCTTCCTTCTGACTGCGTGGATCCTCTTCGTTTCCTTCACCGCCAAACCACAAGTTGGGGTTCGCCGTCAGGCTGTCCGTCACTTGTTTCGATAGATAAACTCGTTCGTCTTCGTCATTTGAAAATTGTGGAAGATACTGATAGCCCCATTGAATGGCCCATTTGTCGTAGCTGCCGATGCGCGGATATATTCCCGCTAGCCCCACTTGGTCTTCGGGCTGCGCTACATAATTAAAACGTGCATAGTCCATAATGGATACCGTATGGCCATTTTTTTCGACCCATTGCTTGTCGCGCAATTTCTCTACGGGCGTTTGGCTGCTTGCTCCCATATTGTGACGAAGACCCAGGCTATGCCCCAATTCGTGCGACGAGACAAAGCGTATTAATTGGCCCATCACCTCGTCATCCAATTGCATTTTTTGTGCAGCCTTGTTTAGCGGTCCCACTTGCACCATAAACCATTGCTGAACGAGTTTCATCACATTATGATACCAGCCCACATGTGCTTCGATAATCTCGCCACTTCTGGGGTCTGAAATACGGGGACCATAGGCATTCGCTTTTTCAGATGCAAAATAACGGATCACGGAGAATCGAGCGTCCTCCAGGCTCATCGTGGTATCCTGCTCGGGCCATTCTTTGCCCACAATGGCATTTTTAAATCCTGCTTGTTCAAATGCCTTATTCCAGTCATTGATTCCAGCAATCAAATAGGGACGCCATTTTTTTGGCGTTGCTGGATCGATATAATAGACAATCTGCTTTTGAGGCTCTACCAGCTCACCTTTTAAATAGCGTTTTACATCTTTCGCTTTGGGTTCAAGGCGATAGCGCTGTATAAAATTAAGCGTTTGGGACCGTTGATCTTTATCGGTGAAGAGGATATACTTGTTGGCAAAGTAGCCTACCCGGTCATCGTATATCCGTTTTTTCATCGGCTCTCTTGGCAACAGCACCATGGAGGTGTTGGTGGTAAAAGTTAAGGATCCTGTCAACATAGCTGCAGGAGTACCTGATGTTGAGGAATATGTTTTTGTCGTTTTTACTTCCAGGTTGATCGGAAATACCTTCATATCCGTAATAAAAGACCGGTCGTCCGCCAACGATGAAAGCTTATTTTCGCTTTTTATCTTGCTGTCGAAGGAAAGGGCGGCGTTGTCTTTCCGAAAAAGATCGGTTACTTCGATCAAATAATTGTTGCCTCCTGCCTGTAGTCCTTTGATATCAAAAATAGCGACAATCGGGTCCTCCTGCGACTGCATTAACGCTGTACGAATGGCATCGTTTTCCGGAGCGTCCTGCTTATAAACTGCTGCCCGCAGCTGTATCCGGTCACCAAGACCTTTTTCAAAATAGAGGGTCTGCTCATTCAGCTTTTCTCCACCGTACATCGGAAATCCCTGTGGGGCTGAAATCAAGCGGGTTACAGTGAGGAAATAGCGGTTCAACAAACTGTCAGGGATCTCCAGATACCACTTCTTTTCCGACTCGATGACATTGAAAACGCCTGAGCGAGCAATTTTTTGCTTATTTACAATCTTGTTATAAGCTTCATGGAGTTCATTTTTTGATTTTAGCGTATCTGTTTTAACCGCTGTCTTATTCGGGGTCTGCTGTGCTTGAACCATAGCTCCAGACAAGAGAAAGGCGAGGGTACTAAAGATAATTTTGTTTTTCATGTGTTTGTTATAGCATCTATTAAAACGGTACAGCTTCGTCTGTATTTAACCGCAAGTTTGGATTTAACTTCATGACATCCAATGGAAATGGAATAATGTACATTCTGGAGTTTGGTGCCAGTGTGTAGGTCTTTTGTTCGACAGTCTTATTGACAATCGGAAATACACGGACAAGTGTTTTCGCATATTCTTTTTCAAGATTCAAACGTTTCAGATCAAAGAAACGATGGAATCCGATAGGCAGCTCTCGCCGTCGTTCGTTAATGACCAGATCCATGGTTTCCTTTCGTGTAGCAGGGACTGCCAATAAGGCTTTACTCCCTTCGATCCGTGTTTTACGCAAGGCATTCAATAGGCTAATCGCCTTCGCATATTGATCCTGGCGGGCATAACATTCGGCCAGCATCAGATAAATCTCAGGTGTTTTCAATCCTACAGTGGGGAAGAAAAAAGCCGTGTATTTCACGTTGTAGTAACTTGCTCCAGCGCCAATATCCAGAAAACTGGCATTGGTCTTGGTATAAAATAAACTAAAGCGCTTATCCTCCTTATCAAACATGCTTGTCAATTCTGGACTTAAGATATAGCTGTAACCAAAGTTCATCTCGGTATAACCGTTGACATACATGTAGCTTAATACTTCTGGATTATTTTCTGCGGTGATAGGCGTTTTGCTGGGGCCGCCTAACTTTTCATACTGGACCAGGTCAATTAACTGCCCATTCAGCTGCATGGCTTTTTCGGCAGCGGCTTGTGCTTCTGTAATTTCTCTTTTGAAGAGATGTACCTTTGCCTTCAGGGCATATGCAAAGGCCAAGGAGGGATGATAGGGGTTGGTCGGTTTTTCTTGTAGATGAGGTATAGCGTCGTCTATATCTTTTTGGATAAAATCGTATACCTGCTGTACCGTTGATTTTGCTGGCTTCGCTTCCAGATCATATTTATCCATGATACAGACACCGCCGTCCTGGGCTGCTGTACTGGCATCATAAGCTTTTGCATAGACATTGATCAGATGGAAATAATCAAATGCCCGATACATCTTGGCTTCCGCCTTGGCGAGGGTCTTTAATTCATTGTCCCCGGTACTTTCATCAACCAAGGAAATAATCATATTCCACTGTGCAATGTATTTATAGCACTGATTGTAAAAGCTCGATGCGGTGATACGGCTTACCCGATCTTCCTGTTCCTGAAACAGAAAGTTGATGGTATTGATATTGGGCGTCAAACCGATTACATTGGATTCTTTGAGGTACTGATCATCGACCAGATACTGAAAGTTATTGATGGGATACCCTCTATTTGGATAGGCCACCAAATCATAATAATCTTGTGCGGTACTTACCAACTGAGAGCCTTTGGGTGTGATATCAAGGTATTTGTCGCAGGCGGAAAAGAGCATTATAGTCGCAAACGCCGTTGCTAAAGTTTTCAAAGTCATTGTAGATTTCGGTTAAAATGTTAATGAAAGTCCCATCAGGAATGTTTTTGCCAAGGGCAGATAGCGCGTTCCGCTATTGAGCGAATAGGCTTCTGGATCGATATCGTCTCCCGCGGCGCTCCAAGTCCATAGATTGTTCAGCTGCAGGATTAGTTTGACGTTTTGCATCCCCGCTTTATGGGCGAATTGTTTGGGCAATTGATAGCCTACGGCGACATTTCGTAGCTTAATATAGTCCGCTGCAACAATCTGCTCATCACTATAGCGCCATAAGGTCGATAAGGTCCCCGCATAGGTGCGCAGGTTGTCTGGGTAATCGACCAGCAATCTTGGATAATCGTTATCGGCACCTGCTGTCCATCGATTGACCAAACCTGCATTAGTCAGCTCATCACTACCCAGGTCTATGGCATCTTTACGTAATTTATGTCCGCCAGAGAAGACAAACATGGCCGAAAGATCGAATGCTTTATAGCGTAAGCGCTGATTGATAGATCCTGTGTATTTTGGGAAAAGGGTCCCCATATTGACCAGTGCATCCGGAGAGGTGATATCCCTAATGGTTGTCGGCGTTCCACTGGCATCGAAAACGACATTTGATGCACCATTTTGATCTAAGAAATAGGGGTAGCCATTCTCCATGCCAGCATAGCGATAAGCCATAATTGAGTTGTAGCTGCTTCCTTCAAAAAAGTAATTACTTGGTGATCCGACATAGGACTGTGCGGTCGCAGTTAAACCGTTGACTTTCTCGACCTTGTTTTTATTAAAGGAAAATACCAGCTGCGTGCTTGCTGTTAAATCTTTCTTTTTGAGCCATACGCCATTGATGTTAAACTCAATTCCTTTGTTGCGTAATGCACCATTGTTGATCACCCGTGAATTGGCACCTACGGTTGGATCAAGAACAGCGCTGATCAACAAATCGGAGCTATAGCGATTATAGGCATCAATACTAGTGGACAGGCGGTTGTCAAAAATCGAAAAATCTACACCGAAGTTTGTCGTTGTTGTTTTTTCCCAGCGCAGCATGGGGTTTGGTAATGATTTTTGCTCCAGATACTGCAGGTAGGGGAAAAGTTTATCGGATTTCCAAGTAGCCGTACCATAGCTTGAGCTTTCTTGATCCACATTGCCAGTAATACCGTATGTTGCCCGCAGTTTGAGGGAATTCAACCAGTCTTTATTTTTCATAAATTCTTCGTTGCTGACATTCCAGCCTGCTCCGACAGACCATAATGGGCGATACTTAAACTTCGGGTCTACCCCAAAGAGATCGGCCTGATCCACCCGTATGCTTCCAGTGAGGTTAAATCTATTATTATAGGTGTAGCCTGCATTGGCGTAAAGCGAGGTGAAGCGGTGTAAAGTTTCTTTTTGTGCGCCACCATTCAAGTCGCCCAAGCGGACATTGCCCCCATAGATGTAACTGGTGATACCTGTTTTACTCAACGTCGCCCAGTCAATGGTGGTGGAGGTCAATGTGACGGGATTGTACCCCACAAGTAATTGTTGGATAGGGCGCGGTACATGCGACTGACGCATCTCGAAGCCTGCCAGGGCGGTTAGCTGATGCTCACCATATTGCCCGAAAGTATTGTCATAATTAAATTGATTTCGGAAAGTATAGCTGTACCGTTTGTCTTCGTATTGATAGTAACGACCTCCAGCCGGCAAATTCTTTGTATAAACTCCTGTCGCATTATTGTAGCTGACCATCGCATTTGAGGCAACACGCATCATGTAGCTATCTTCGTCGTAGAAGCTTTCACGGGATGCCTGCCCCAATTCATAGGAAAATTGCGTTTGAAAAGAGAGGCCTTTGTAGATAGTGGCGCGCAACGATGTAAATGCGCGAAGATTTAAACTCTTGTTGCTTTCGATGCCTTCGCCTAAGGCTTCAAGGACATTAAAGGCTGTACTTTTTAAATTTCCATTTGCAGCGATCTGTTCGGCAGTCTCGCCGTTTATGGCCGAACCAGGTCCGACAGAACTCGACAAATCAACATACGGTGTATAGACTAAGTTGCCATTTTCATCTTTAATGCGTGCATAACGAGGCTGTAAAAACAGATTATTGTAAACACCATCCGTTTCTTTATTTACGGAATATGTGCCGTTCAATCCGACTGTTGCATTCAACCATTTAGTTAAATTAAAGCCCGACTTCAAATACAGGTTGAATTTCTCGTTTTTATTATTCATTACCTGTCCCTTACCTTTATCATAATTAAAAGAAACAAAGGTGTTGCTCTTCGTTGAATTCTGTGAAATGCTAGCATTATACCGTTGGCGTGTTTCATTTTGCCAGACATTGTCGGTAAACTCCTTGATGTAATCGTTGCTCCGCCAAGTATTGATGGTTGCGTCACGTTCTTCCGTGCTAATTTCACCGACGGACTCTTTCCGGAATAAATCGTACAGGGGTGAGTAATATTTTAAACTGCCACTGCCCAGTTTGCCATAGTAATTAAATAGTGATGTGGTGTTTGCATAACGTGACAGCTCCTTTTTATAGACATCGATCTCATAATCGATCAGATCGGATGTACTTGCATAGTGCATTTTGGCGATATCCGGTTTTTGCGTGATGAATTGATCGACATTAAAGTTCACGGAAACACCTTGCCCTTTTCCTTTTTTTGTAGTTACGACAATAACTCCATTGGCTGCCCTGGCTCCGTAAATCGATGCAGCGGTTGCGTCTTTCAGGACGGTCACAGACTCTACGTCATAGGGGTTGATATCGTTTAGGGTAAGCTCGGTGGGTAAGTCGTCAATGACGATAAGTGGGTTGGTGGTCACATCACTGGAATAGGTCCCGATTCCGCGAAGTACGGGATTGTCTGCAGCAACGCGCGCTGGGTTTTTGATATAGGTCAACCCAGCTACTTGGCCTTCCAGGGCGGAAGCCAAATCGACATTAATCTGTTTGTTTAACTGGTCATTGTTAATCATGGAATAGGCTCCAGGACTACGTTCTTTGCTGATTCGTTGGTAACCTGTTATCATAATTTCGTTGAGCATAGATTCCTTTGCATTCAACATCACTCGGACCGGTCTTGTTACTTGCTCAGGACTGAAACGCACGACTTTTTCATTAAAAGAGACATGCCTAAATGACAATTGGATCTCCGGGCTGGTCACGTTGAGTTCGAAGTCGCCCGCTCCGGAACTCATCGTTTGACTATTGTCCTGTATATTATGAATCGAGACACCGGGAATTGTATTGCCTAGGCTGTCAATTACTTTTCCCCGGACAAGCTGGCTATTGTTCGATAGGGTTTTACGATACAAAATAATCCGTTTATGTTCTAAACGATAACTGAAGGGCTGATCCTTAAATAAAATGGACAACGCATCTTCAACGCTTGATAGTTTGAGGTTGACGCTGATGGGGCGGGCCGCTTTTAATAGATTGGCGTCAAACACAAATTCATAGCCATAGTGATCCGATAGGCTCGTAATCACCTCTTTGACATCGGCATTTTTAAAATTTAACTGTACCTGCTGGGCATGTAGTTCGTAGGGGTCAATCATGCTCATGAAGGCAATTCCTGCGACCAAACTCAAGTATTTCCGCAAAAATACCGGTCGCTTTTGGGTTAGGTAAGACATGGTAGATGAAGGTTAATGTACTATTTAGTTGTTATTTTTTATACGTAGTTTTTAATATGATTTTTTTATTGTTCAATTGAAAATCCAGGCCGCTTGCTTCATTTAAGAGGTGCAGCATTTCCTTTAAGGGGATATTTTTTCGGACCTTCATATAGATCGATTGGTCCGTAGGCAGCGCGATGGTATCGACATCGACGCCATACCATCTGGACAGATCAGATAAGATCACACGGAGCGATTGGTCCCGATAGTCAAAGTAGCCGGCCGTCCAGGCGACAGCTTGCTTTGGAGCTAAATGTTCGATATGTATTCCTTTTTGATCGCTTACGGCTGTCTGCCCTGGGCGAAGTATCATTCTTTCAGCTGTGCCCGATTTGCTTAAAGCGATGCGTCCGGACAGCAGGGATGTTGTAACAAGTCCGTCGCTTGCGTAATTTCGCACGTTAAAGACCGTTCCTAGCACTTCAACTTTTGTGGTACCGGCTGTTACGGTAAAAGGCCTCTGCGCATCATGAGCAACCTCAAAATATCCTTCTCCTTCTAAGGAAACCGCTCTTTTGGCTACATCAAATGGAAGCTGAAACTGTAGGGTAGATGCGGCATTCATGGTAATCTTGGTCCCATCTTCCAAAACAAGCCTAAAGTCCGAATTGGGGGTATAGATCGTTTGCAAGCTTGGATTTTTGCCTATCGCCATTACTTTTACAGTTTGACTGTCAATACGGGAAAATGCAATGTCTCCTATTTGCCATACAGAATCAGTCTTGGGTAAAATGGCAATTTCCTTTCCGGACTTATCTTTAACATACAATGTGGGTGCTGAAGGTGCATTGACATCGGTAGGTTTTGGATCTTGTCCCAAATAAAACCAAGTCGCCAATCCAGCGACAAGTAGGACGGAAGCGGCGGCCCACCATTGTTGTTGAATTTTTAAACGAATAGATTTTTTCTTCGATTCGCTTAATTTATCTTCTAACCGTCCTTTAATTAGTTCGATATGCGAAGCAAAGGGCTGTTCGATTTGATCTTCCTCAAACTCGACTGATGCCAAAGAAGTAAGAGCTTCGAGCTCCTCCTCGCTTGCATGATCGAAATAGTATAGCAACCTATCGAGATCAACGCGATGGATACTTCCGTTTAAATAGCTCTTGTAAATATTTTCTATTTTTTTTGCCATATCTATAAGTTAATACGCAACTTATTAGCAAAAACACTATCGTAATCTTGATTTTTTTAAAAAAAATAGAATGTAACAAGAATTAACAGAATCTCATCATAATGGTCCTGTACAAATTGGCGAATATGTTGATTTGATTTGACCATCGCGTTGCTTACCGTGGATACAGAAATATTCAATTTTTGGGCAACTTCCTCGTAGCTTTTTTGCTCTAATTTACATAAGACAAATATTTCTTTTCTACGCTCGCTTAAGGTATTGAGTGCTCTTTCTAACAATTCGGCTTGTTTTTCATGCATATCGCTTTCTGTTTCCATGAGGTAGAGCTGCTCGAAATGTTGGTATAGGTTTTCCTGCATTGCGGTTTCTTTCACTAATTTTCTATACCAAGAAATAACATCATTTTTAGCTATGGTAAAAATCCAGGACTTAAAGCTCCGATTTGGATCTATGGTAGACCTTTTTTGCCAGACTTTTAGGAATACATCTTGCACGATCTCTTCGCTGACCTGTCTATCTTTAACCATTCGAAAGATAGTGGAAAATAAGGCGTGGCTATACTGGTCATATAAAGCAAAAAAAGACTGTTCGTTTCCATTGGAGAGCGAAATTAATAGCTTATTTTCTGCAGTAGCGTCCATTGTAGAGTTTCAAAAGGGCAGATAGTATGCTGTTTAAGCACCTAACAAGTGGACAAATTTACAAATTTTCAATTTAATATTGACTTCTATAATTTCAAGCGAACGCGCTGGTAGATCGAGAACACAGCAATACCTCTTACAGGTCAGAGTCAAACCTAGCACAATTTAGATTTCGGGCTTCTTACCTAATTTTCAAAATCAATTTAGCAATTAGGCGGGTAATTTTTGTGCTTTATTCGATTTAAAAGCTGAAATATTGTCGTTTAAAGAAAAAACAATTGCAAAACCTTGTTAATAATTGGTAATTCTTTGTTTCGGTAACGCTCTCGGTAATTTATTGGCGCTTTTTGAATGATTTAAATAGTGTTTTGGGTATTTTAGATCATCAGGATTGGTATATAACCGAAATTAATACTTAAAGTTATGGAAAAACAAGATTTATATTACAAAAAAGCTGGTTTGGCTCTTTTATTTTTGTTGATGAGTTGTATGTATTTGTCGGCTCAGGAATTTAGTGGGAACGTCACCTCCAAACTTGATGGGAAGCCATTGCCCGACGCGACTGTAAAAGTGAATAATAAGACGGTAAAATCGAATGAAAAAGGTCAATTTAAAATTGATGTGAAATCAGGCGATATCGTGGAGGTTTCTTTGGTCGGTTATGAAACGCTTAAATACAAATTGACAAAGGTAGGGTTCTTTACAGTTGAACTTCAGCCCAAAGAGGGGCTATTGGATGAGGTCGTTGTAACAGCTTTGGGTATAAAACGAGAAGCCAAAGGCTTAACGTATTCTACGCAAAAAGTTTCTGTTGAGTCTGTAAGTAGTATACGCGATAATAGTGGAAACTTTGTGAGTGCTCTATCCGGGAAAGTGGCCGGAGCAGTTATAAATACAACTTCTGGTGGACCGGGATCTTCTGCAAGGATTGTTTTAAGGGGGAATAAATCAATTACGGGCAATAATAACGCTTTAATTGTGATCGATGGAATCGTATTTGATAATTCGTCAGCAACACAATCCGCTGCTCCTTATTCAAATGTGTACTCAAGTAGTGATGGTGGAGCAAATATTAATCCAGAGGATATTGAAAGTATCAATGTCCTAAAGGGGCCTTCTGCTGCTGCGTTATATGGTAGCCGTGCTGTAAATGGGGCGATTATTATCACAACGAAAACAGGTACTGCAGGCAGTTGGAAATTAGATCTGAATACAACGCACAGCATGGAATCTGCTTCTTATATCCCATCTTTCCAAAATACTTATGGGAGAGGAAATGGTGGTATTAGAGGTGAGAATGCAGTGGATAGTTGGGGGGAAAAATCAACAGGCTATCCTGATAATGTGAAAGATTTTTTTAAATCGGCCTATTCTAATAATAATTCCCTGAGTGCTTCTGGTGGTACTGATAAAGTAGCTTCATTTTTCTCAGTCAATAATAGTAGAATCGGTGGGATTATTCCAAATAATCATATGACTAAGAATGGTGTGGATTTAAGAATTAATACCGAGTTGATTAAGAATTTAAAAACGGATCTGAAACTTAGTTACTTAGATCAAAATATCAAAAATAAACAGCGTCTATCGGCCAATGGAGTGTTAGCTACGTTATATACAATGCCAAGAGATATGTCTGATGATGATCTAAACAATTACGAGGTTTTTAATCAGAGTACAGGGATTTCGGAGAGCTTATTTTGGAGTACGAATGTAAATAATGATAATCCGTTATGGACAGTAAATCGTACATCGGTTAATGAAAGACGTAAGCGCACAAATGGAATAGGATCGGTTTCTTATCAATTTTTCCCCTGGATAAATTTCATGACAAGATTCAGCTTTGATACTTACAATGAAACTACAGATGGATCATTTAATGCAACAACAAAATCAAATGGCTCAATAAGAGCGGGCGGGATGTATTACTTGACGGAATCGAAATATAGTAATACGAATTTGGATCTTTTGTTAACCGGCGGGAGCGATTTGGGAAATGAAAACTTCCATATTGATTATGTATTGGGATCAAGTTTCTTGAATAGAAAATTCAATATGCATACCGATGAAGCAAATGGGTTGGTGATCCCAAATAGATTTTCTTTAGCATTTGCTACAACTCCTGCCTACAATAATCTATTGTCTTATAATCGTCAATTGAATTCTGTTTTTGGAAGTGTAAATTTAATGATGTGGAAAGCATTATATTTAGACATAACAGGCAGAAATGACTGGTCATCGACCTTGCCTAGTCCGCATAGCTACTTCTATCCATCTGCTGGATTGTCTGTAATCTTAAATGAAGTGGTTTCTTTACCGAGTTGGATAAGCTTAGGGAAAATTAGAACTTCCTATACAAAAGTGGGAAATGATGCGGATCCAAACTTGCTGAATCAAACATATTACTATGTGAAGTCCGCTGGAGATGGCTCAATCAATAGAAATGCTACGCAAAATATTTCGAATTTAAAACCCGAACAAACGTTGTCTTTTGAATCAGGTTTCGACTTACAAATGTTTAATAATCGAGTGAATCTAAATGGTACTTACTACAAAACGAACTCAAAAAATCAGTTGATGTACTTAACGGTGCCATATGCGACGGGCTATCAAACCAAATATGTTAATGCCGGTAATATCCAAAATCAGGGATTTGAACTTCAACTACAGACTACCCCGGTGAAAACTGATGATTTTACATGGAACTCAAATTTCAACTTTGCTAGAAACATAAGTAAAGTGGTGAGTCTTAATGATCAGGTTTCATCTATAAATATTAGTGAAAGTATTGCCTATGCTTCGGTTGTCGTAGCCAAGGGAGGGGCCTATGGTGATCTGTATAGTTATACTTGGAAAAAGGATCCGAATACTGACAAATATATCGTTGATGCGCAAGGATTGCCTGTTGTTGAAACAGGAAAAAAGATTGGCAATTATAATCCATCCTCTACTTTGGGCTGGTCAAATTCTTTTAAATACAAACACTTCGGACTGAATATTAATATCGATGGACGAATAGGCGGAGAAATGGTTTCGGGTACGGCAGCTATGCTAGCAGATTATGGTGTAGCGGATTTTACCGAAAAGTTTAGAGAGGGTGGTTTAGTTTTGGATGCGGTTGATGTCTCGGGAAATCCCAATACAAAAGCTGTAAATGCTGAAACATTTTGGACCAAAGTGGCAGCTGGTGGTATTTATCCATATGGCCAGTTTTTTACCTTTGATATGACCAATTTTAGAATTAGAAATATTGGGGCATCTTACGATGTACCAACAAAGATGATGCATGGTATTAAAGCTTTACAATTCAATTTCTCCGTAAATAATGTACTTTTCTTATACAAAGGTAAATCCATCTTAGATATCCCGGGATTAGGCAAGATTGCTAATCCTGTGGATCCGGAATCTTCCATTGGTTCGGGCAACTTTCAAGGGGTTGAAGCGGGTGTGTTGCCTTTATCAAGAACCTTTACACTTGGCCTAAAAGCTTCGTTTTAATCAGTATAGTTTCTAACAATTAATTTGATGAATTATGAAAACCAATATGAAAAAATATTTATTTATCCTGTTGTCTTGGATGCTTTTGGGAAGCTGTACAAAAGATTTTAGTACGAAAAATTCGGATTTAAATGGAATTACTACAATAAGTAAGGCTGAAATTCCCTATTTGTTTACAAAAGCGATCAGCTCAGCGGGAATAAATCATTCGTATTATGAAACGACACAAAATTATTTTGCGGATATCTATTCTCAATATTTTGCGAAAAGTGTCACAACAGAACGCTATAATGTCAATACGGCTTATACCGCAAGGATGTTTTTAGTAAGTTATGTGCATGTAGGAGCGCACTTAAAGACAATTATGGATAACGTAACTGAAGATTCTCCTGAATATGCAATGGCCAATGTGGTTTGGGTATTTACCTTTCATCGCCTGACAGATGCTATTGGTCCGATACCTTATTTTAATGCGTTAAAAGACGGCGAGTATACTTCGGTACCTTATGATTCTATGGATGCTATATATGCTGATTTTTTTGTGCGATTAAATAAAGCAATATCCATTTTAAAGACGGCAGATACCAAAATCCCTATAATGGCAAATGGCGATGTTATTTATGATGGAAATGTGGCAAAGTGGTTGAAATTGGCAAATACTTTAAAATTGCGATTGGCCCTCCGTATTTCAAATATAGACCCTAGTAATGCAAAAAAATATGCTGAGGAGGCTGTTGGGGCCGGTGTGATTGAGAATAATGAGGATAATGCGTCAATAGAAAAAGTCAATACGGCTAGTGATTTTAATGGTTTAGCACAAATTGCAAGTTGGTATGCAGGATCTATGAGTTCAACTATGAAGTCCTATCTCGTGGGCTATAACGACCCTAGACTTTCTATATATTTTCAAAAAAATATCACAACTGGAACTTTTAAAAGCCGACGAAATGGTATGCTGGCTTCGGATTTAAATTTGGCAACTAATGCCTCAACACTCCAATCGAATGTGGGACCGTATTGGATTAACTATACTTCGGCGAGTAATTATATCCAAAATTTGAATGCGCGTCAACATTTAATATGTTCGGCTGAAGCCGCATTTCTACGTGCAGAGGGAGCTCTTAATGGTTGGTCAATGGGAGCAACAGCAAAGGAGTTGTATGAAAAAGGAATCAAACAAAGCTTAAACCAATGGGGAGTAATAGACGAATCAGTCATTAATGCCTATGTAAATTCTTCCTATAAACCTGCGGCTCCTGAAGATTATTATAACTCCCCAGCAGTGTCTACGACCACAATTAAATTTGCAAGCTCGGTATCCGAGCAAAGAAAGCAAGTCGGCACGCAAAAATGGTTAGCTATTTTTCCGGATGGATGGGAGGCCTGGGCTGAATTTAGAAGAACCGGTTACCCAGACCTCTATAATTTAATAGCCTCGGACAATGCCGACTTACCCGTAGGAACCTTCATCAAGAGATTAAATTTTCCGAATACCGAATATACCAGCAATGCCGCGGGGGTAGAATCTGGTATTGCTTTACTGGGTGGGGCCGATAAAGCATCAACTCGACTTTGGTGGGATGTGGATTGATGCTGGACTTTAAATATATTATAATGGACTTAAATAGTAATGGTCATGAAGAATAATTCAAGTAGAAGAGGTTTTTTGAAAATGTCGGGTCTTATAGGGCTGTCTGTTATTTCTAAACCGGTATTGTTTGCCAAGCAAGTGGAGCAAGCAAAGTATGAGACTTACCTTGATGAGATTGAAAAAGCTTCTCTTAAAGAATATAAACCAATTTTTAACATGAGTGGCTATCGCGCACCAAAATTGGATAACGTTCGTATAGGTTTTATTGGTGTAGGAAAAAGAGGAACTGCGGCTGTTCAACGTGTGAGTCAAATTGAAGGCGTCGTTGTACGTGGGATCTGTGATATTCGGGAAGAATCTGCAGTCAATGCAAAAGCAAAAATTGCCGGAAATAATGCCGTTGATGTAAAATTGTATTATGGTAAGCAAGATTCGTGGAAAGAATTATGTGATCGAGAGGATGTAGACTTGATATATATCTGCACGGACTGGCATCTGCACACGGATATAGCAGTCTATGCTATGGAAAAAGGGAAACATGTGGCTGTTGAGGTGCCTGCTGCTCGGACGATAGACGAATGTTGGCGATTGGTGACCACTTCTGAGAAGACAAAAAGGCATTGTGTCATGCTCGAAAATTGTTGTTATGATTTTTTCGAACTGTTGACCTTAAATATGGCTAGAAATGACTTCTTCGGTGAAATAATTCATTGTGAAGGGGCTTATATTCATGATCTGTTGGACAGCCTTTTTGATAAAAATGCACGCTATGATTATTGGCGATTGCGAGAGAATGCTGTGCATAATGGGAATTTATACCCTACGCATGGGATTGGTCCCATTAGTCAAATCTTAAAGATTAATCGTGGTAATAAGATGGAATATATGACCGCGATGGCGAGTAAAGATTTTTTGCTCGGGAAGAAAAATCAGGAAATGGCACTGAATGATCCATTTTTCAAACAATTTAATGGTAAGAAATTTAGAGGTAACATCAATTCTTCTAATATCATGACCGCTTCGGGCAGTACGATTCTTTTACAGCATGACGTGAGCTCACCACGCCCTTATTCGAGGTTGCATGTTGTCAGTGGTACAAAAGCCTTTGCACAAAAATATCCATTGCCAGCAAAAATTGCGACTGGTCATGAGGGGTTTATTGATGATCAAACGTTCAAAGCCCTAGAAGAGAAATATACACCAGGAATTGTGAAAAAAATCGGTGATATGGCCAAACTTGTGGGGGGACACGGTGGAATGGATTATATCATGGACTGGCGATTAATTGATTGTTTGCGCAATGGATTACCTGTTGATATGGATGTATATGATGCCGCCTCTTGGTCTGTTATTGGGCCGCTAAGTGAATGGTCGATAGCGAATGGTTCCCAGCCAATAAAAGTTCCCGATTTTACGATGGGGAGATGGAAAAATAATAATGTACATGATATTAATCTCGAATCATAGATCAAATAGTAGTAATAAATATGTTAAAAATTAATAGTTACAATAGTAGAAAGGAAATGGGGGAGGCCGCAGGTTTATTGGGCGCCACATCGATTAAAGAGGCAATTGCTAAAAATGGCGAGGCCAATATTATTTTAGCAACGGGGCAGAGTCAATTTGAAACAATTGAAGCGCTACTCCAAGATAAGGATATTGATTGGTCAAAGATTAGAGTGTTTCATTTGGATGAATATATTGACCTATCTGAAAATCATCCGGCCA
Source organism: Sphingobacterium sp. UBA865 (assembly GCF_002295765.1). Lineage (NCBI taxonomy): Bacteria > Pseudomonadati > Bacteroidota > Sphingobacteriia > Sphingobacteriales > Sphingobacteriaceae > Sphingobacterium > Sphingobacterium sp. UBA865. The sequence continues at coordinate 124,681 of NZ_DBGB01000036.1, forward strand.
GTTTTAGAAAATATCTCAAGGAACGATTTTTGGATAAAATAACAGCTATTCAGGAAGCTATATTAATCAATGGTGAGAACGATGTAGAGGCGGAACTGAAAAGGATATCGGAGAAAATTGCCGCGTATCAGATCGATGTCGCTTTTGTTGGAATTGGTGAAAATGGGCACCTTGCTTTCAATGATCCTCCAGCTGATTTTAACACCAAGCAACCTTATCTTCGGGTGGATTTGGATAAAGAATGTCGGCTTCAACAATTGGGAGAAGGTTGGTTTAATTCCTTGGATGAAGTGCCTAAACAAGCGATTAGTATGTCTGTCTATCAAATTTTGCAATCAGCTAAAATAGTATGTACTGTGCCTGATGAACGTAAAGCATTAGCTGTTAAAAATTGTATTGAAGGAGAAATATCAAATCTCCATCCTGCAAGTATATTGCAAAGTCATGATGATTGTCATGTTTTTTTAGACAGTCATTCGGCGAGTTTGTTAGTTGATAGCAAGCGATAATTAGATAAATGGAAGGGAGCCTAGTATGCTTCTTTCTATTTACTCTGTTTTGGTCGAAGAACGAATAATTAGTTTATTGGGTAATATGAGGTCTCTCACTTCAAAGTCTGTATGTTTTATATGTCGTAGGAGCAGATGACAACTCTCTTGTCCTATTTGGAATGCGGGTTCTTCTATCGTGGTCAATGCGGGTTCTATGATTTCACCAATAGGGTCATTTGTAAAACCAATAACGCCGATCTCTGAACCGACGACGATGTTTTTCTTCTTTAAAGCTAATATGGAACCGATCGCTTTGGAGTCATTAACAGCAAATATCGCATCGGGTTTATTTGTTGACGCTAATATTTTATTGGTGTCGTCAAACCCAGATTGACGGTTAAAAGCAGAAAAAACAATGAGTTCGGAATCAATATCCAATCGGTGATCTTGCATAGCTTGTTTAAAACCTGCATATCTGCTTTGAACAAGAGCCATTTCTTTTGGGCCAGAAATATGGGCTATTGATTGATAGCCTTTGTCAATCAGAAATTTAGTGGCGTCATATGCGCCTTGAAAATCATCTTGCATGACTTTGGTCGCTTGAATGATGTGAGGTACACGGTCGAAAAATACGAGCGGAAACTTCAATTCAATTAATCGCTCAAAATAGGGGATATTTTTTTCTGATGATATAGAGATGAGTAAGCCATCTATATGCCCCAACGATAAATTCTCTAATAAACGAGCTTCATCATCAGGATGGTCATTTGAAATGTAGAGTATAACATTATAGCCTTCTGCAAATGCTTTGGATTGGATACCTGAGATGACGGTCGAAAAGTAGAAGTTTTGTACGGATGGGATAATAACACCAATCGTTTTGGTTGATCCAGAGGCTAATGCAGAAGCACTCGGGTTGGGTTTGTAGTTTAATGAATTAGCCAGATTCAACACGCGGTCTTTTGTCGCAGGATTTATATCATGGGTATTTCTGAATGCTCGAGATACGGTCGAAGTGGAAATTTTTAAAAGTTCAGCAATGTATTTTATGTTTATCGTTTCTCTGTTTTTCATATCATAAAGGAGCTATAATTAGGGCTCATTGGAATGGCTCTCTGATTTAAAAATACAAAAATGAAATGATATTATATTTCAAAAAATTATAAATATGAAAGCAATAGAATGTCGTTTACCAAAAGAATTAGATAAGTCTTTTATTGTATATACTGAAAAGGGTCCTTATTTTCCATGTCCCTGGCATTATCATCCAGAATACGAAATTGTGTTGGTGAAAAAAAGTGCTGGAAAAAGAATGGTAGGAGATCATATCGGCTCTTTTGACGCTGGAGATCTCGTTTTCATGGCTCCCGGAATTCCTCATATTTGGTCGAATAATGAGCGTCTCGAAGACGGCAACAGGTCTGAAGCAGTCGTGATACACTTCACCGAAGATTTTTTGAATGTAAATATTTTTTCCATAATGGAAATGAATCGACTAAGGGAGGTTTTTTATTTAGCGAAGCGTGGGCTAGTTATATTTGGGAATTGTCGGTCAAAAATAGAAGCGATTATGTGTAATATGGTTAACCAAACGGGTTTGCAACGTCTTTCTTCTTTGTTTTCAATTTTTGATATGCTAATCTGCGCTGTTGAAGAAAAGGAAATTCAAGTTTTGGCTAGTCCTAATTATCAGATCAGTGATCATACGTATAATGATCGATATGCCAAAATTATGGCATTTATAAAGATTAATTTTTATCGAGATATCTGCTTAAAAGAGGTCGCTGGTATGGCTTGTATGTCTGTTACAGCTTTTTGTAATTATTTTAAAGATCAATTTAGGATGACGTTCGTGGCCTATCTGAATGCCGTGCGAGTAGCACATGTTTGTACCCTCTTAAGAAGTAATCAAACACCGATTGTTTTGGCTGCTTATCAATGTGGTTTTAATAATTTGGCAAACTTCAATAGGCAATTTAAACGATTGAAAGGTATGTCTCCTTCTGAATATAGAAAGGTAGTGCAAGAAAAGATTCTCGTTCAAACGCTGTCTTAATGTCTTTCTGTTGGGCTTTTAGATTTTTGCGTTTATGGTAGATAATATCATGTTTACGTAATATCGTAACAGTTGTATTTTAAGCTATCCTGTAGTTTTGGGTATACTAAAAATACAATAATATGGAAAGAAAAATTTATCATCATCCGGATAGGGATTTAAATTTTGAAACGGGTGCTTACACTGATGCGGTTCAGATTGGTGATTTTATCTATGTCAGTGGCCAGGCAGCAGTAGATTTTAAAAAATCAGCGTTTGTGTTGGGATCGGTTGAAGATGAAACGGTGAGGACAATGGAAAATATATTGCTCATTTTGGGGCAAGCTGGAGCCACGGCATCCAATATTATTAAAGCGACTGTGCATTTGGCTGATATAAGCGATTTTGATCGCTTCAATAATGTTTATGCACAGTTTTTTAATGATTTGAAACCAGCAAGGACTACAGTCCAATCTGTGTTGGCAGCGGGTATTAAAATTGAAATTGACTGTGTAGCGTGGATTGCCCCTAAAAAAGACGAATAATGGGGGCTCAGCATATAGATAATGGTCAAATTGGGGTGGTTGGACTGGGATTGATGGGTACAAGTATTATACTCTCTTTATTGTTTTCGGGCTATAAAGTTGTTGGTATTGGTCTATTGGAGGGGGAAATTGAAAAAGCTAAATACGATTTGAAAAAGTTGCTCGCGAATGCTCACCAAGATTATTATATGCTAGGGAAACTGCCTGATTTGGAAACAATGTTACTGTTGACAGAAGATTTTTTAGCATTAAAGAACTGCTTCTTTGTTCAGGAATGTGTGATCGAAGATTTGGAAATAAAAAAAAATGTCTATACAAAGATTGAAGCAGTTGTAGCTACTACTTGTACTATCGCTTCTAATACGTCTGCCATACCGATTAGTCAATTACAGCAGTTTGTTAAAAATCCAGCTAATTTTTTGGGAATTCATTGGGCGGAGCCCGCTTATGCAACCCGATTCTTGGAGATAACTTGTGGCGATAAAACAGATATGACGAGGGCAAATCTAATGTATCAGATCGCTCATCAGTGGGGTAAAGAACCAACATTGTTAAAAAAGGATATTCGTGGTTTTATAACCAATAGATTAATGTATGCCGTTTATCGTGAAGCGCTTGGTTTGATAAATGATGGATTCACTACTTTCGAATATGCAGATGAATTATTCAAACACGATTTTGGGGCCTGGATATCTTTTATGGGGATTTTTAGACGTATTGATTACTTAGGTACTCAGCATGTTCTGAAGACATTATCCAAAGGCTTTCAAGAATTATATGTATATGAATATGTTCCTCCTGTTATGCAAGAATCTGTACAAAGTCATATGCGAGGCATTCATAATTTGAATGGGCTATATCCCTATTCGAAAGAATCTGCAAAGCAGTGGGCTCATTTGTTTGAACAGTTTAACTTGACAATTTTTCAATTGTCCAAAAAGTATTAATTTAATTTTTAATATAGAGAATGAAAAATTATAGTAAATCTGCCGAACTCTTACTACGGGCGGAGCGAGTTATGGCTGGTGGTGTCTCCTCTGAATTTCGAAAGTATAGTTATCCGCATGCGCTTTTTTTTTCTCATGGGGTAGGGAGCCGTATTTTTGATGTAGATGGCAATGCTTATGTGGACTTTTCCTTAAGCCAAGGGCCACTTATTGTTGGGCATGCACACCCTTATGTTCAGGCAGAAATTGATAATTATAGTTCCCTTGGTCAATTGTTCGCCGGTCAGCATTTTAAAGAGGTTGAGCTCGCTGAAAAAATCTGTGAAATTATTCCTAGTGCTGAAAAAATTAGGTTTTGCCTAGATGGGTCGGAAGCTGTTCAAACAGCTTTTCGAATTGCAAGAGCTAAGACTGGGCGGCAAAAATTCTTACGCTTTGAAGGCCATTATCATGGATGGATGGATAACGTCGCCTATGGTTTTAGTGCTTCGTCTATAGCTGCGTTGGGGGACAGAAAAGATCCCAATTTTTTTCCTTGGTCGCAGGGGCTTTCGGAAAATAGTCGTCATGATTTTTTTGTTTTACCTTGGAATGATCTACAGCTTGTAGAAAATTTATTAGCTGTGAGTGGAAAGGAAATTGCGGCGATCATTATGGAGCCAGTAATGTGTAATAATGGTTGTATTATGCCTAAAAATTCGTATTTGCAAGGAATTCGCGATTTATGTGATCAGTATGGGATAGCCCTTATTTTTGATGAGGTGATTACAGGGTTTCGATTGTCACTGTCTGGAGCACAAGGGTATTTCAATATCAAGCCAGACTTGTCAATTTTTGCCAAAGCATTAGGAAGTGGACATCCGATAAGTGCTATCGTTGGAAAAGATGAGTGGATGGAAGTGATTACGCAATCAAAGGTAATACATGCTGGAACAATGAATGCTTGTAATAGTACAGTTGCCGCTGCATTAGCGACAATTCAAGTTTTGGAAAATGACCCAAATACATATCACAGGATGTATGGCCTAGGTAAGAAATTAATGAATGGAATCAATGATATTGCGACTCGATATGATATTCCATTATTAATTGAAGGCCCTGGTCCAGTATTTAGTACGACTTTTTCTAATCTTAAAAAATCGTATGAATACCGTGATACGCTAAACGGAGATAAGGTGATGCTGACTGAATTTGTTAATTCATTGCAAGAGCTGGGGGTCCGAATATTGAGCCGAGGACTCTGGTATATCTCGGCTGTCCATACGCTCGCAGATATTGAGGAAGCATTAACAGGTGTTGAAAAAGTTTTTCGAAATTTTAAACTTAAATGAAATGAACAGTCAGCGAAACATAGTGATCATTGGTGATGGAAAATGGGTGATAAATATCCAGGAATTTTTAGAGAATAATGCTGAAGATTGCGTTGTCTTTGACAGCGTATGGGATTTGCCGATGAAGATTATTCAGAAACTTGAATTAATTATTTTTCATTCTGAAAAAGAAACGGAGGAGAAGTTGCATGCTTTGGAATGTCTCGGTCAGATCATTGGCCCAGAGATTCCGATTTTGATTAATCTGGAGTCTCAAATGCTATCAACATTTCAGAAAAGGCTGTGTTATCATAATCGCCTGATCGGTGTAAAATGGAGCTTCCCGATTGAATCTAACTATTTTTTAGAGTTAATAAGTAATGGCGATACTGCTGCTCATCTAGTCGAGCGGATAACCGCAATTACAAAAGCGGATTGGTTAAAACGAACGGTCGTATCTACCTGTGGTTTTAGTATTGGTGAACGACTGTTTGCAGCAATTGTACGAGAAGGGATGTTTTTGGTGGATCAAGGGTATGCTGATATAGAGAGTGTCGATCGTGCGTGCAGAAATGATGCGGGTTTTTATATTCCCTTTGTCGGGAACTTTAGATACATGGATTTGATGGGTGTATATGCTTATGGAAGGGTAATGTATGACTTGAATCCTGAGCTTGCTAAGAATGTACAATTTCCTCCCTTCGCTCAGCAAGTATTGTCTCAGGGGGGAGATGGGGTTTCAAATGGAAGAGGTTTTTACACCTATGATGACGATGGTAAGCAACACATGCTAAATAAGTTTAAAGAATTTACGATTGAAATGAAACAAATAATAGCTCAATTTCAAACCATGCAAGATAATATCGTTGACGTATGAAGAAAAGACTGATTATTGATGCCCATCTTGATCTTGCGATGAATGCTCTCGAATGGAACCGCGACTTATCGAAAAGCTTGGATCATATACGGACAGCTGAAATGCATATGAAAGACAAGCCTGATAGAGGGAAAAATACGGTTTGTCTTCCTGAATTGCGTAAGGGTAAAATCGCTGTGGTGATCGCTACTCAACTGGGTCGGGTGAATGCTTTTGGTACTGCGTTGTCGGGATATAATTCACCACAGCAAGCTTGGGCAGCAACACAGGCGCAACTGTGCTGGTACAGGGAGATGGAAAAACTTGGCGAAATGGTTCAAATACGTACTGCAGCTGATCTACGCCAACATTGGCAGTTATGGGAAGACGAAACAATAGACGATTTAACCAAGCCAATTGGTTATGTCCTCAGTCTTGAAGGTGCTGATTCTTTAGTGAATGTGGATTATTTGTACGAGGCTCATGCGTACGGGTTAAGGGCTTTGGGTTTATCTCATTTTGGTCCGGGCCGATATGCGCCTGGTACAAAGATGTCAGGCGAAATAAATCCAGAGGGATTTAGCCTAATGAAAGAAATGACTAAACTAAACATGATTCTTGACGTAACTCATTTGACTGATGAGGGGTTTAAACAGGCAATCGATGTTTATGACGGGCCTATTTGGGCGAGCCATCATAATGTGCGAAAGTTGGTTCCGAACCAAAGGCAGTTAACTGATGAGCAGATTAAGTTATTAATCGATCGAGGAGCTGTTATCGGTGGTATGCTGGACTGCTGGGCAATGGATATTCGTTTTATAGATGCGGTATCAGACCCTTGGCAATTAGATATTAAACTGGAGAAACTGGTGGACCATTGGGATCACATCTGCCAAATCGCAGGAAATATAAATCATATTGCTATTGGGAGTGATTTAGATGGTATTTTTGGAACTGAACAGACTCCTTGGGATATGGATTCTATCGCAGATTTGCAAAAATTTGAGTATATCCTTCAGAATAGAGGTTATTCAGACCTAGATATTGACCATATTTTTTGTAAGAATTTGTTGTTTTTTTTAGAAAAGGCACTTTAAATAAGATATGATAAGTAATTTTCTATATGCAGGGACTGCCAAAGTTAACATAACACCATCATATGGCTCATTGATCAACGGTGAATTTAATACGAGGTATGTAACGGATATTTATCAAGATATTTTTGTTCGTACGATCATTTTATCGAATTCCTTTCAACAGATTGTCTTTGTCGTGGTGGATACCTGTGCTATGCGACGTGAGTTTTTGGACGATGTGAAAGATGCTATTTTTTGTGATACAGGGATCAATAATGGATCGGTCTTAATTTCGAGTACGCATATTCACACGGGGGGAGCAGCTTGCTCTATTCTATTGGGACATGCTGATGAGGGCTATCGGGTTATGCTCAAAAATAAGATCTTGGAATCAGTACGTCTAGCATTAAATCAATTACAGCCGGTGTCAATCGGATATGGTTCAATAGAAGTTCCTGATTTTCTCTTGATCCGTAGGTATAGAATGAAAGAACACTATGTGTCAAGAAGTCCAGTGGATGGCAAGATTGATGAAATAAAAACAAATCCAATTGGAGATGAAAGCTATATTGATTGCAGTAATGGTCAGCCTGATACGCAGCTGTCCTATCTTATTATACGCGATCAGCAACATAAGATCAAGGCTGTGTTGGCAAATTATAATTTACATTATGTAGGAGATTTTACTCCTGGGATGATTGCGGGAGATTATTTTGCCGCTTTTGAAGAAAGCTTGCTTGACCGAGTATCTTGTACAAATGATTTCGTTGGTGTGATGACCAATGGCACGAGTGGTGATGTAAATATATGGGATTTTTTAGGAGCCAATTCTTTTCCAGAGGGCATTGGTGAGAAAAGTAAATGGATAGGTGCTTCGTTAGCTAAAAAGTTAAGTGAAAATTTAAAGGAGGTACGTTGGGAGAACAGGGTGGATTTGAATGTTTTTTATGAAGAGATTGAGGTTTCAACGCGCAAGCCTTCTTTGGAGGAGTATAATCGTTCTAAAGCGATTTTCCAACAAGCGGATATTGGAAACTTTAGATTGAATGCGCAGGGACTTATTGATCTTTATGCCAGAGAACAGGTATTATTGTTTGATTTTCCCGATCTGATTCAATTTCCTATTCAGGTATTTAGAATCGGCCAAGGTATCATTGGGGCATTGGGGGGGGAATTTTTTAGTAAATCTGGTGTTTTTCTGAAAAGTATTCAAAAAGAATACGCCTATTTTACAATTTGTTTAGCAAATGATTATGTAGGCTATGTGCCTCCAGCGGACGATATAAAAATGGGCGGATATGAAACTTGGCGTTGTCGTACCTCTTATTTGGCAACGGATGCTGAAGAAAAAATTACAAAAGCACTGAAAAGATTGATTGAAAAAAATTGCACATTATGAAATCGCTACACTTTAGGAATTAGCCTTGCTTTGTAAAGTAGGTGGCCGCACGCGCTATTAATTGAATAAAAATACATGTATTGCTAAATACTGTATCATATAATGTAAGGGGATTTTGATAGTTTTATTCCTAATAAACCTTAATCTTTATGAACGATGAATACGAGAAGAAATTTTTTAAAGAATATAATAGCGGCTGGTGGTGTTAGTCTATTTGCTAATGAGCATATAATTGGCTCAACTTTACATGTTGAGCCATTGACCAAAAATAGTAAAATTTGGTGTAATCTAATTCATTTGAGCTTTAATCTTTGGGAGGATCATAATCGTTTAAGTGCAAGCTTAGATCCGACGATCAAAGCTAGGGTATTTGATGAGAAATTGCGTGTAAGCGATGCCCTATGGAACGATTGTGTCATCAGAATGCATCATTACGGAATGAATATGGTATTACTAGATTTGGGGGATGCCATTCTATATGAAAGTCATCCTGAAATTGCTGTGAAAAATGCTTGGTCAGTAGAGCGGCTGAAAGCTGAAATTAAAAAATTAAAAGCTTTGGGTATTGAACCTATTCCTAAATTGAATTTTTCGGCAGGACATGATGCTTGGTTGGGTAAATATTCTCATATGTTATCCACGGATTTATATTATCAAGTATGCAAGGATTTAGTGGAAGAAGTCGTAGAAATTTTTGAAAGCCCCCGTTTTTTCCATATTGGATATGATGAAGAGGATTATCGTAATCAACGATTTTATGATTATGTTGTATTAAGGCAGAATGACTTATGGTGGAAAGATTTATATTATTTTGTAGATTTATTAGGAAGGTATAATGCCAGGCCTTGGATTTGGTCTGATTATGCATGGGATTATCCAGAGTCTTTTTTTCGTAAAATGCCTAAAGAAGTTATTCAAAGCAATTGGTATTATAAAGATGATTTTTCAAATTTAAATGATATAGCTATCAAAACCTATCTGAAACTTGAGGAAAATGGATTTGATCAAATTCCGACAGCGGGATATTATGAACATACTTCAGGAGTGTATCGAGCAGAAAAAAGTGCGGTAGAAACAGTCAAGTTCGCCAAGCAACATATCGGTGATAAATATTTATTAGGTTTCATTCAGACTAATTGGAGACCTACCACAGAAGTTTATCGTAAAGATATTTTGAAGTCAATAGAATTATTGGGGGATAGTATGAAATTGCAATTTTAAAGTTCTTATGCAAGCAAACACTAAATCTTCCATTTTAATTTTAGGGGTATTATTTTTCACTTTTGGTTTCTTGTCGTGGGTGAATGCTATTTTAATCCCTTATTTCAAAATTGCCTGTGAGCTATCTCATTTTGAATCTTACTTAGTTGCCTTTTCTTTTTACATCTCTTATTTTTTTGTTTCTATGCCTTCTTCATTTCTTGTGAAAAAGATTGGTTATAAGAAGGGAATATGGTTTGGGTTTATGATCATGGCTTTTGGTTCGCTCTTATTCTTGCCGGCAGCATATTTAAGAAATTACAGTTTGTTTTTGTTTGGATTGTTTGCATTAGGAAGTGGTTTAGCGATATTGCAACCGATAGCCAATTTGTATATTACAACGATCGGTAATCCGGAAAGAGCGGCGCAAAGGATAAGTGTAATGGGGATTTGTAATAAATTTGCGGGTATAATAGCGCCTTATTTATTTTCTCTTATCCTGATCCGAAAAGGGGATGAAATGGCATTTAAATCAATACCTCTACTTTCTGATGAAGAAAGAGTGTTCTATTTGGATCAACTGATATTGCGCGTTATTCCACCTTATGCAGCGCTTTCTATTTTGCTAATTATTGTTGGGTTCTTTATCTACAAAAGTTCCTTGCCAGAAATTAATCTTTCTGAAGAAAGCTCTACGGATCAAAAACCTTCTTTTAAAGCTTTATTTAAATATCCTAATTTAGTGTTGGGCTTTGTGGCGATTTTTTTACATGTAGGTACCCAAGTAATCGCTGTAGATACCATTATCAATTATGGAATGCATACCACAATTTCGTTAGAGGATTGTAAGTTGTTGCCTTCCTATACATTAACTTGTACAATTTTAGGTTATATTCTAGGTATTGTTTTGATCCCTAAATTTATTTCACAATCGGCGGCTCTAAAAATTTGCTCTATTTTGGGCGTAATTATTTCATTCTTGATCGTAGTCATTGATATTCATATAGATTGGTTTACGATCGATATGCATTTAAGTGTTTTACTAATTAGTGCCTTAGGTTTGCCAAATGCACTAATATGGGCAAGTATTTGGCCATTGGCCTTAAAAAATTTAGGAAATCTTTCGGGGCAAGCGTCTGCGCTATTAATTATGGGGCTAGCTGGGAATGCTATCTTGCCATTAATTTATGGTGCTATTGCAGATTATATTGGTCTTCAGTTAGCTTATGTAGTCTTGATTCCCTGTTTTATTTATATATGTTTTTATGCATTTAAAGGTTTTAAAATATATGCTTGGAATGATCATTAAAAATGCAAAATTAATTTTGCCTTGTGGCACTATTGCGCTTGGAGGGATAGTTATTAAAGATGGTAAGATTAAGACGATTTTTCTAGATGACATGATCGAACGTAGTTCGGGATATCATGTCATTGATGCTCAAGGGTTGTATTTATCTGCCGGTTTTATTGATATTCATGTTCATGGGGGTGGTGGCTTTGATTTTATGGACTGTAATTTGGAAGAATATCAGCATATCGCAGATGTTCATGCGCGTTATGGAACTACGTCTATGTTACCTACTTCATTGACCAGCAATCCGGAACATTTAACAGTGCTGCTGGAAACCTATCGCTCTTTTATGAAAAATGGGGCGTTTCGCTCACGTTTTTTAGGATTACATTTAGAAGGTCCATATTTCGCTTTAAATCAGCGGGGGGCACAAGACCCCAAATATATACGGGATCCTGACCCCAATGAGTATATGCCTATTTTACAAAAATATGCACCTTTAATAGCGCGTTGGAGTGCGGCACCCGAATTAAATGGTGCGTTGGCTTTTGGAAAAGAGCTACTCAAATTTGGCATTATCCCATCTTTGGCACATACCGATGCGCTGTATGAAGATATCCTGAGAGGTTTGGATGCGGGATATAAATTAGCTACTCATTTATACTCGGGTATGTCGGGTATGGTTCGTAAAGACGCATTTCGTTATGCCGGAGCAATTGAAAGCTGCTTATTACTTGATGAAATTACAGCTGAGATCATTGCAGATGGCGTTCATTTACCAGAACCTTTTTTAAAATTGATTGTCAAAGTGAAAACCGTGGATCGTATCGTATTGGTGACAGATGCAATGCGTGCTGCGGGTACAAAGGACACATGTAGTAAACTTGGGGATAGGAAAGATGGATTGAACGTTATAATCGAACAGGAAGTTGCCAAATTACCTGATCGTAGTTCATTTGCTGGAAGCGTTGCTACTGCCGATCGATTGGTCAGAACAATGGTTAATGTTGCGGGTGTAACGTTGCCTGATGCAGTGAAAATGTTAACAATTAATCCCGCTCAGGTTATAGGTGTCGATCATATGTTGGGGAGTATATCAGTGGGAAAGATCGCTAATGTCATTCTATTTGATAAAGATATTAGGGTTAAACTAACGGTAGTTGAAGGGAATGTTATTTACAGAAATAGCATTTAACATTCCTAACGCTAATAGGAAAAGTATTATTTTTTATTTTTTGGAGATTTTTCCATCACGGTGATAATTTGGGAAGCTAAAATAGCTTGACCACCTTCAGACATATGAAGACCATCTTCTGCATAGTAATCGAAGATTCCTAGAAGAGGGTGGTAAGTGTCTACAAACTCAAATCCAAGTGCAGAAGCTGTTGCTTTTAACTGGGGTAGCAGCGTTGCTAACCTTTTGTCACTATTTAAGTATTTGGCACTTTTTGCGACAATGGGAGGCGGGCTCACGTAGAGTAAACGCGTGCTTTTTGTCGCAATGCTATGCGCTTTAATCTTAGTCAGAAGAGAAGATAAATTTTTTGAAATTTCACTTTGTCGATCTTTAAATTCGACCTTAGTATCATTTGTTCCTAAACAGACAACAATAAAGTCATAGGGAGTCTCATTGCTTTTTTCTCTTGCTTCTACTAAATAGCGATCTATATTTCTCAAGGCATTACCTTCTGCATTGCCCTCAGGATCAAATCCTATTGTTCGCCCAGACGCTGAAATATTAATGATTTTAGCATTTGGTAGATCATGTTTTAGTTGATCTACCCATCCTCCTTTGACCTGGCCATTAGAATCCCCAATTGTTAAAATCTGATAAGGACTGGGGTCAATTTGTTGTACAGGAATGCAAGCAAGAGCTTGTGGTAATTGTTCATGAGAACCATCGAAAATGGTTAGATGGATATATTCTGTGTGCCTTTCCAAATATACTTTTCTGTCGAACAGCTTTTTTTCTATCTGTTCGGAGGATATCGTTCGTTTTGTCAAAAGATCAATGATTTCGCGATCTGAAACCAAATCTTGGTCAGAAGCAGCAAATAAACTGATACTATCTATGTTTCTTACCTGATATTTTTGTTCTGCTATCAAGCGATTATACATATTTATGGACTGTGTAATAGGCACAGATCCGGTGTACCCATCGTGTATACCTTCATAAATATATAAAGCGGATTTTTCTCGTGTATATTTAGGGTAATTTTGGAATAGTGGAGAACGCTTTCTAGCCTCGGCCGCTTTAAATTCGCCTCCTAATGCAGACACAATATCATTTGCATATTTTTTACCGCGTCCAATGGATTCCCAGTACCAGGCTTCAATATCTGAAATAGGTGCCCAGGCAGAGAATGATTTGATCGGATAATCTAATTGCATATAGGTACAAAGGGTGGCAAATCCTCCCCCTGATACGCCAATAATATGAATTTCACTTGTGTCGACATTTCCGTGCTTAATGGCATAATCGATCGCATCCTTAATATCGCTTATGGTAAACGGACTACCCATCGATTTAGGTGTTAGGTTAGCTCCCCTAAAATCTGGATGTATGTAATTCCAATTTCTCGCCACAATTTCTTTTGTTAAAGGGTCTTTTTGGCGAAAATCGCCACTCCAAGTATGTAAGCTGATAATTAACGGCTGAGGTCTTTGTTTTGTAGATTTAAAAAAGTAAGCCTGTTGGTTCGTGTTATCTATACTGGAGGGTATGGTGACTTCGTGAAAAACTTTGTCCCATATTATGTTTGTTGTATTATCCCAAGGTATTTCTTGAGTAAATCCAATTTTCCCAATCGATAAGTAAAAAGTAAGTAAGGTTATCTTGAGTAATTGTTTCATATCATGCACCAATATTAGTGTTAACTATAGTTTCTTTATTTATTGCCTACTATCTGTCAAAGATAAGAGTAATGGCGAGGTACAGATGCTATTATTCTTTTCATAATTGATACAATTTTTCAATTTGACGAGTTGGCAACAGGCCTCTCATTGCTTTCTCTTTGACGCGTCATCACACCGCTTTTATCTTTACGATGGTTTTTGCGATATGAGAAAGTCATTCGACGGGCTCTTGGGAACGGTAAATAATAATGCAGAGTTTTTGGCAATTAGACCCTTTGATTATCTTGACAAAGAGTTTGAGCAATTAATTCCTCCGGAAAGTAACGGTAAGGGAGTTCGTTATGTCGATAAGCTCGTCAAAGTCTATTTAAATGATGGGAGCGAACAGTTTGTGCTCTGCCATGTGGAGATACAGAGCAGCAAAGGAAATGGTGATTTGGCCGAGCGCATGTTTCGCTATTTTTATAGAATATGGGATCGTTATAAAGTTCCTATTACGGCTATAGCTATTCTGGCCGATGAAAATGGACGCTATCGGCCGGAGGTATATAGGCAAGAATTTATGGGCACGTCATTGCGCTATGATTTTAACAGTTACAAAATCATGGATCAGCAAGAGTCGGTATTGCGATCAAATAAGAATCCATTTTCTGTAATTGTTCTTACTGCTCTTTTGGCTATCAAGAACAAGAAAATAAGCGACGAAGGCCTGAAAGCGATTAAACACGATCTTTATGATGAAATGATAAACCGGGAGATGGATAAGGATACGCGACAAGGGTTATATGATTATCATTGATTTAATTTTTTTTTAATAGGATATGATGCTGTAATGAGCATAGCTCATTACGGTTCCTAACTTACTACGTAAGTTTTGATAATGAGGAAGTTTTGGTATATTTCCTCAATAGATTAGTCCTTAATGGCAGAGGAGAGATCGATAAATTGCTTTTTGTAGGCAATTTATCTAAGTTTGAAAAAGAATTAGAAACAAAAATAGGAAGGAGCGATACTATGGGCACTCAAGAATATTTATTAGATAAAGCTGAAAAAAAAGGAATTCAGAAAGGCATTGAAAAAGGAAAGCGTGAAGAAGCTATTGCCATTGCATTGGAGTTTAAGAAAATGGGTTTACCTATTGCTGATATTGCTAAAGGCACCGGTCTTTCTATCGAAGAGATCGAAAAGCTGTAATCAAATACTTTTTAAGTTTATAGATATTTATTTTGAGCCATTTCCGGAAGGGAGTGGCTTTTTTTTTATATCCGAAATATATTGTCAAAGCTACTTCTTACAACAAGATATTTTGATGAAATTTTTATGATAAAAATTCATTGTTCAGTACTTTTTATCGTATATCAGGATGTTTTTGTCAAAGATCAAATAAGCAAAATTAAACATTTAATTTTTAGTAATTTCACTGATATAAAAATTACAAACAACAAAATTGGCTTTCATAAGATTATTTTAGAGATTATCAATGAAACATTGGGGATAAAATACATGTCCGCAAACCTTAAATATCATAAAAAAGCTGTTGACATATTTAATCAAATACTATCGAAAAATCTAAATGAAACATTTTATTATCCTTTTGCTCCTAATCCCTAATTTTGTTCTATCACAAGAATTGATAGATACGGATATAAACCAAAAGCTACAGCATTTTCTAGCTAAAGAAAAAGAAATGGGAAATGCAATTTTTCTGCCAACTGCAAAAATTATGACAGTTGCCAGTTGGAATCAACCAATTATATTCCAAAGAGAGCAAAATACTATTCCTAATCTATTAGTTTTTTATACAACATTTAAAAAAGACTCTGCCCTCGCAGAAATACAATATGACTGGGATACCAGCAATTTTCAGACAGTTACTCAGAGCAATAAACCAAAAGAATTTATTTATGCAATGTGCTTAAAATATGAAAATCTAGTAAAAGAAATTACTGAAAGGCATGGAATTGGTAAACAAGAGGGCTATTATACACCCGACGATTTAAAAAAAGAATTTGTTAATATAATACAATCAAATTCATGGAAAGTAAATGATTCGATTTCGATTAAGTCATCTTTAAAACTGATAGATTTACCTCTAAATGTTGCAGCCAAAAAGCCATTTTATAAGATTAATGTATATTTAAGTAAGAGGAGATCTTGGCTTCTAAATAAAAATGAACTATTAGAGCTGGACTCAAACTTCAAAGAGTTCTATAAAAAAGTAAAAAATAATGAATTAGAAAATGTTTCCTACTACATTACCCAAAGATTAAATGGGAGAATTAATCAAAGTGATTGGCAAAATCTTTCTAAACAATTTAATCAAAGTGAAGACATGGTATTTATAAATCAGATTGAGAAATTAGCGACATACTCCGAAGATTATGTTTTTCTGAATTACAAATATCAAGGTGGCAGAAAAGGTATAGAAAAATTTAGTCTAGAGGTAGGATTTGACAAAAACAAAAGGATTAATAGCATAAGGTCAATAAAAAATAAAAATATTCAACCATGAAAAAAACGGATCTATTTGATATTTCAATAAAAATCCTAGGAATATTTCTAGTTTTATTTAGTATCAATTCAACTAAAGAATTATTGTTATATAATGCTGTATCAATTAACGGTACAAACATGAATGAACAGAATTCGGTTCTTCTTATTCTTTGGTCTAATTTGATTCTACAATTATTGATCGCCTTTGTTTTCCTACTAAAATCAGAAGTATTTGTACATTTTTTTATTAAAGATGATCCTACAGATGATAAAGCATTAGCTTGCAATAAATTTGAAGCATATAGATTTGGATTTATCTTAATTGGTATCACTTTGGTTATTTTATCATTACCAAGCTTTATAGTGAATCTGTTTAAATACATATATTTAGTTCAGAATGACGTTCTAAATAGAGGATTTGAATTTAGTAACCTTGTCACTCAAGGTATTAAATTACTATTATCCATTATAATTATATTTTACGCAACAAAAATCAGTGCATACTTTTCTAATTCAAAAGTGTACAAAGACAACCATTAGCTAAAAAAGAACATTTTAATGGATGTTTGAAGTTATTAAATTTTAGTATATGCAAACACTAAAATTGAAGTATAGGAGACGGAGCAAAATGGTATTAAACGGAGTAGATCCAAGTTTTGCTTTTAAAGTCACCCTTCTATTAAGAAGCTGTGAGAGTAAAGGTGTCGACTTTCTATTAACAGAAGGTTTAAGAGACCCTTATAAACAGGCAAACATTTGGAAAAATGGTCGTTCAGATATTGACATTGAAGAAAAAATCAATTTTTTAAGAGTCCAAAAGCCGTATTAACCAAAGATGATTATGAAACATACAATGATAAGAAAGAATTATTCTCAACGGCCTTAAGAGGAGATTTACTATCAAAAACGTTTTTGTTCATTGGGTTTAGCTTTGACGACCCAAATTTAGATTACATTTTGGGGAGAATCAAAATCTTACTTAAAGACTGAATATTCCGACAAAAGTACA
>NZ_DBGB01000009.1:0-255666 GCF_002295765.1 Sphingobacterium sp. UBA865
GTCAAGGGCTTCTTTCGTTTAGGTACTTTCCTTGTGAAGTATCTCGCCTGTTCTAGAACTCCCATATCTAGTTTTTTTGTATATTGCTGTAAATATTACTTACTGGCCGTATGAGAATTTGTTTGATCATCGTCTGTCTTCTCTTGTTGAATGTGAGATCAGGTATTTGCCAAGATAGACAGGATTACATTTTTGTTTCTTATCAAAACTACCTTCCAACCCCGAAGATAGGTATTATCGATTTTTATAGGCAGTTAAATGAAAAATGGAAACGTGATATGGATATGCTTAATGATGAGGCTCATGTTGGATTCGAGGTTTATAAGGATAGCACTATCAGAGTTGTTTCTAGCAATTTTGGTCATGTAGATAAGACTGAAGAAATGAATCAAAAATTTTCGTCCATATCAAAGTGGATACCGGCAAATAAAGATGGTAGATCGACCAATATAGCGCGTGAATATATCATTCATCTTGGGGAAAGGTCCTCTATTGGGGAATTGGGGACATATACGCGGAGTAAGGATACAATGGTTGTCATCGATCCAGGTCATATCCAATTTATTGGCGGCAAATGGTTGAATGCACTGTATTATCAAACACTTGATTATTTTTATACAAATGGCAGGCTAAAAAGAATTGAAATATTGGTTTCAAGAAATAGGAATAGGTTTTATGGCTATTTGTCATTTAAAGAATTTGAACAATTTTTCGTATTCTATTACGGTTTACCTACTTATTATGATAATTCTCCCAGTTTAGCTGTTAAAAGCAGTTATTTTGATTTGGAGAATGCAGTTAAGGATAGTTTGTATAAATTATCTTGGGAAGATTTTCGTGATGGCCGTATCAGTTTAACATTTGATCCTGAGAAAATAATGGTCACATATGATTTTTATTGAGTAACTTTGCAGCGGAATGGGTACATTATTGGACAACGGAATTAAACCGTATAATCATTACGGGGCTTATTTAAAGCAAAAGTATAACGGACAGAAAGTGTTTAAAGTGATTGTGGATGGTAATTTTACCTGCCCCAATCGTGATGGTAGTAAGGGCTATGGTGGTTGTACGTACTGTAATGTAGATTCTTTTACACCGGATACTGCCCGGAAAATTCCTTCTATACGCGAGCAGGTGGAATCGGGTATTGAAAGAGCACGTAATAGCTATGGCGCTGAGAAGTTTATTATTTATTTCCAGCCAAATACAAATACATATGCGCCGACTCATCTACTGAAGATGATGTATGATGAGGCTTTAAGTATTGATCCTGAAAATACTTTGGGTCTTTCTGTGGGTACACGTCCTGATTGTTTGGATTTTGAAAAGATTGCATTGTTGGAGTCTTACACAGATCGTTACGATGTAGATTTGGAGATGGGTATGGAATCTATCTACAATGATACATTGGAGCAGATCAATAGAGGCTGTTCTCACGACGAATTTGTTCAGGCCATGAATATGCTGAAAGATACTCCGTTGGAGCTTTGTGTGCATACCATCTTTGGCTTCCCGTGGGAATCTGAAGAAATGATGTTGAAATATGCAGATGAAATCAACCGCTTTCCACAAATTAAATTTGTGAAGTTGCATCACTTACATATTGTAGAGGGATCTATTATGGGCGTTAAGTTCAAACGTGAGCCTTTTGAACTTTTCTCGATAGAAGGTTATACGGAATTCTTAGCAAAGTTTATTCCTCGATTGCGTCCTGATCTGATCATTCAACGTATTTTCGGGATTGCAGATAAAGAATTGTTAATTGCTCCGAATTGGGGCTTACCGAAATCAGGTATTCAAACATACATCGATAAGGGATTGGAAGCACGTCAGGTCGTGCAGGGGAGTCTTTTTTAGCCGTTCCTAATATTTATACTCTTTTGATAGATCATTGTATGCTATCGCGTTTAATGAATATATTCAGCGCTATAAAAACAGCAAAGGCTTCTCTAATGAAGCCTTTGCTGTTTACCTACAAAAAAAGGGTACGATTACCATCTTTATTTAGCCCTCAACAATTGTTTTTAGATCGGCTGGAGAGTAATTGATGGATTTTAACGTTTTATTGTCAGCTGTTCTGAATACCAGAAATTTGCCATCAACTTCTTTATAATAGGATTCTACACCTTTTAATTTATAGTGCTCCTGTGTAGCGATGGCTTCTGCTTCGTCTTTACATGCTTTGCTCATATTGGAACGTTGAACTTCATCAAAAAGAGCAGAGAATTTATCTTTTAAACCAAATTCTAATACCGCTCCAGCAAGTACATATTGAATGTCACATAGCGCATCTGCAATCTCGACCAAATCTTTATCCCGGATGGCCTCTTCTAATTCTTTTAATTCCTCAGCGATCAACGATACCCGTAAGGCACATCTTTGTTCAGATGGAATAGTAGGCGTGTCTAGGATTGGATGTTGGAATGTTTTATGGAATTCCGCAACGGATGAAAGTGTTTTCGGATCAGTCATATTCTTTGTTTTATTATTTGAAAGAGCAAATATAAAAAATAAAGGACGCTTAACTGAATGACCGTCCTTTATTTTTATTTATCTGCTTAAGCGATTAAATCAGGTGCTTTAACTGCACGATTTCACGCTCTTCTAAATATCTCCAACGGCCACGTGGAAGGTCTTTTTTCGTTAAGTTTGCATAAACCACACGATCCAATTTAACGACTTCATATCCTAATGACTCAAAAATACGACGTACGATACGATTTTTCCCCGAGTGGATTTGGATACCGACTTCACGTTTCGATCCGCCTTGAACATAGCTCAAGTCATCTGGTTTAATTACACCGTCCTCTAATTCGATACCAAAGCTGATTTTGTTAAAATCGCCTTGTGTAAGGCTTTTGTTTAACTCGACATTGTAGATTTTGCTGATGCTGTTGCGCGGGTGTGAAAGTTTTTCAGCAAGACTACCATCATTTGTCATCAAAAGTAGTCCTGTTGTGTTTCTGTCAAGACGACCAACAGGATAGATTCTTTCTTTTGTCGCTTTAGAAACAAGTTCCATTACGGTATGACGCTCCTGCGGATCATCTGTAGTCGTGATATAATCTTTTGGTTTGTTCAACAAAACATAAACATTTTTTTCACGTTTTAGGCGTTCGTTGTTGTAACGGATTTCATCTGTTGCAGGATCCACCTTGGTACCCAATTCCGTAACAGGTTCTCCATTTACCCAAATAACACCAGCAGTGATAAGCTCATCCGCTTTACGTCTTGAACAGATACCAGCATTGGCGATGTAACGATTTAAACGAACTAAGCCGTCATCTTCTGCATCCTCTGCTTTTTTCTTTGGACGTTTAATATATTGTTTATCACCAAAGTTTTTGTTGTCGTCAAAATTTCTACTTTTATCGCCATCAAACTTTCTGTTAGAAGGTCTTGAAGAGTCATTTCTGTCTGAACGTTTGAAACTATCTCTTTTATCAAAAGAACGCTCTGAACGGTCAAAAGATCTTGAGGAATCATTTCTATCTGTACGTTTGAAACTATCTCTTTTATCAAAAGAACGTTCTGAACGGTCAAAAGATCTTGAAGAGTCATTTCTATCGGAACGTTTGAAGTTATCTTTTTTGTCAAAAGAACGTTCTGATCTATCAAATTTATTGAAGGAATCTTTTTTGTCAAAAGATCTTGAAGAATCATTTTTATCAAATGAGCGGCCTCCTCTACCAAAGGATTTTTCTGAATTATCTTTTGAACGGAAGGAATTGTTATCTCCTCGGAAGGAAGGTTTGTCTGAGAATTTTTTAGATCCGAATGATCTGTTCTCACGATTATCATCTTTTCTGAAAGAGCCTCTTTCAGATTGGTCATTCGACCCATATGATTTTTTTCCGAAACTATTGTTCTTATCGCCTCTAGATTTGAAACTATCTGAGTTGCCTCGTGACTTTCTGGAGTTGTCATCACGACTGTTCCTTTTATTGCTGAATGGCATTGTGTTTTGCTAAAATGTGAACGACAAAGTTAGGTATAATTTTGGGTTTTGCGAAAAAATCCTTATCTTTTTGTCTTTTCTTGAATTTGCTGCGTTTTTACGATAACAAAGCCGCTTTAAGTTGTCTAGAATGTAACTATTTGTTTTTTAAATAAATAGTGTTTACCTTTGTACCCTTGAATTTGAACCAAGCTATTTTTTGATCGATTGCAGTCGTGGATAGGGTAGCATTAAGGGAGTGAATGATAAGAAAGAGAGTTTTATGTAGTAGTTTGATTTTGTTTGCTTTATTGCTGTCAAAGTTATACTCAACCCCACACAACAATGCTTCAAACGGCGATAAGATCGTTGAACCGAAGCTCGTAGTAGTTCCCGTTCATCATGGGGATGAAGAAGAAAAAAAAGAAAAAAGCAATTCCTTTGAATCGTATATGAATTCATTGACATTTGCCGAAGATTCATTACCGATGGATCGTCCGCTTGTGGAAAGTAAATTGCGTAAATTTTTCAGTCGATTCTCGTTTAAAAAAACAGGATCGTACGATATGCACAAAAAGGCAGAGACCTACTTGCCTATGATTGCAAAGATCCTTAAATCACATGGTATTCCGGAAGATTTCAAGTACATTCCATTGGTGGAAAGTGGCCTTAGTAAAGCTGTTGTTTCATCGAAGGGAGCTGGTGGCTATTGGCAATTTATGCCGGCAACAGCCCGTTTGTATGGATTAAAAGTCAATGGTACGGTAGACGACCGAAAGGATCTTGTTAAATCTACGCATGCTGCAGCGAGATACCTCAAATACCTCTATGGCCAATTTGGTAACTGGACCTTGGTTGCTGCGGCGTATAATGTTGGTGATGGCAGTTTAAGAGGTTCTATAAGAAGACAAAAAAAGGACGACTATTTTGCCTTGAAATTGAATAATGAAACGGGTTCGTATGTGTACAAACTTGTTTCTATGAAGGAAATTATCGAACATCCACAGAAGCATGGCTATTCACGTTATGCCAATAAAGAAAGTGAGACGTTGGATAAGGAACCGAACATGCTGTAAAATAGTGTACTTCACAATAAAAAGGGCTTTCCACTGCATAGTGGAAAGCCCTTTTTATTTTACTGTCTTTAATCAGACCTGTAGTATTGTTCTATTTTTACCTCAGATCGACGATGTCGAAGCCTTTATAATCATTTTTGTTGAATACGAATAGACTACCGGAAAGCGCCTTATTACCTTCCTGAGAAGTTAATGTATACGTATAGCGATTACCACTTTTATCAAATACGGTGGTATCATAGATCAGACTGCTTGCTTTGTTAATGCGCAGCTTGATCTTTGAATAGTTTTTTTTGCTATCAAGAGGACTTAATTCAACAACACTTAGTGTAAGCCCTTTTACCTTTTCTGTATTGGTCAAGGTATATTTAAAACCGGTGGTATAAAAGCTGAATATATTTGTTGGATTGATCTCGTTGGTCGAATTGCTTGCTTCTGAGATTTCAACTTCTTTTTCCGCTTTCATGATATTCCACTGTGTCTTGGAATCCGATATCAATACTTGATTTTTGGTATTGACCTGGTACTTGTTGTTACTCTTGTCCAGGTATATTGTTCCGGCATCAGTATGCGAGCCGCCATTAGCTTGTTTAATATCTAATGAGAAATTGGCCTGTATTGTTTTGTATGCATTGTACTTTTGGCTTACTTTCGTCAGTAGCGCCTTGGCAGCAGCGTCATTTTGTGCATAACTGTTTTGGCTGTATGCCATGATTAGCAGACCTACAATAAACCATACTTGTTTTTTCATCTTAGTTGTCCTTTCTTAACGTCTCCAAAAATTGTTCTAATGAATACTCATCTGGATAAAGCACTTCGCGGGCCTTACTTCCTTCAAATGGACCTACAATTCCTGCAGCTTCCAATTGATCGATGATTCGTCCTGCTCTGTTATAACCCAATTTTAATTTACGTTGGATTAATGACGTAGAGCCTTGCTGATGCATGACAATCAATCGGGCAGCTTCTTCGAACAACTGATCGCGGTCTTTGGGATCAAAATCTACACTACCAGAACCATCTCCGTTTTCGTCTACGTACTCCGGAAGCATAAATGCCGAAGGATAGCCTCGTTGCGCACCGATGTAATCGGAAATTTGTTCAACCTCAGGCGTATCCACAAAAGCACATTGAATACGTATCAAATCACTTCCAGTCGCTAGAAGCATGTCACCCCGACCGATCAACTGATCTGCACCGCCTGTATCTAGAATGGTCCGTGAATCGACTTTCGACAACACACGGAATGCCAGACGTGCAGGGAAGTTGGCCTTGATTGTACCGGTAATGATATTGACAGAAGGACGCTGGGTTGCAATAACCAGGTGAATTCCTACCGCACGGGCCAATTGTGCCAATCGTGCAATCGGTGTTTCGACCTCTTTTCCTGCTGTCATCATCAAGTCGGCAAACTCATCAACAATAAGAACGATATATGGTAAGAATCGATGACCCTCCTCAGGGTTTAATCTGCGATTGATAAATTTTGCATTATATTCCTTTAAATTCCGTACCTGCGCATTTTTTAACAAATCATAACGTTGATCCATTTCTATACAGAGGGAATTTAAGGTGTTGATTACTTTCTTCGTATCGGTGATAATCGCATCTCCGTCGTCAGGCAATTTTGCAAGGAAGTGGCGCTCTACTTTTTTGAATAGAGAAAGTTCCACTTTCTTAGGGTCAACAAGGACAAATTTTAGTTCGGCTGGATGTTTTTTATACAGTAGAGAGGTCAGAATCGCGTTAATACCTACTGATTTACCTTGCCCGGTAGCCCCCGCAACCAGAAGGTGAGGCATTTTAGCTAAATCGGCAATATACACTTCATTTGAAATTGTCTTACCTAAAGCGATCGGGAGATCCATATCTGTTTTCTGAAACTTCTCCGTAGCAAGGACCGATCGCATGGACACCATTTCCGGACTGGAGTTTGGTACCTCAATACCAATAGTTCCTTTTCCGGGCATCGGTGCAATGATCCGGATACCTAAGGCCGCAAGACTTAAGGCAATGTCATCTTCCAGATTTTTGATTTTTGAAATCCGTACACCTGGTTTTGGTATAATTTCATACAAAGTCACCGTTGGTCCTATCGTTGCCTTGATGCTTTCGATCTCGATGCTATAGTTTCTCAGTGTATCAACAATCCTATTTTTGTTCGCTTCGAGTTCCTGTTGATTGATGGTAATTTTACCACCACCATAGTCCTTCAATAAATCCAATGCCGGATGTTGGTAGCCAGAAAGATCCAATTTTGGGTCATACTGTCCGAATTGGGCCACAAGATCACTGGCGGTAATTTCTTTTTCCTCTTTGATATCTTCGACCACCAGACCGGGTACTGCATCGGGTTCAATAATAGCTTCTGGCTCTCGTTGGGGTTCTGCTTCGATTTTCGGCGCTTGATATTCCTGGATTAACGGTAAGTCTTCGGCTTCAAATTCTTCATTTGGCTGATCAATTGTAAAACTGATTGAAGGTGTATTCTCTGTTCTTTCAAGCGGACTATCGTCGAAGGTGAGCACCACTTTGTCCTTCGGATCAATTTGTACTTCGGGTACAGGGTGATGCGTAAAGGCAGGACGCTGAAGTTCTTCCTGTACCTCTTTGTCCCGAGCAGATTGAAATCGCTCATTGATTGACGTTGACCGTTGGAAAGATTCTCGCACCGACTGGATGGAATCATCTTCAATATGAATTTTGTTTCTAAGATTTTGTGGAGCGTATTCATCCTCATCCTCTTCGTCCGTATCTTCAGAGAATGACTTGGATTTCCTGTTACTGAATAGGACAAATTTAAAATCGAGGTTGTAAAGTAAGATCAATGTCGTCAGGTAGGCAAAAGCCAATATACAGCCAACGCCGACAATGCCAACTTGTGCTTCCAGTAATTTATTGGTCCAAAAGCCAAATTTACCCTCGAGCATATGCGGTGTATCGGCCATAAATCCATGCAGGAAGCCTAAAGTTACCGAGATAAAAACGATAGCAACAAAAGAATAGACTACAGTACGGTACAAAGGAAGTAATGATTTCTTGAACAACAAGCGATATCCTAAAATGAATAATACGGGGATAAAAAGAAAAGATGCGACGCCAAACCATTCGTACATGAATTGGTTGGCTAGCAATGCGCCAAATTTCCCTAGTTTATTATCGACAACGGGTAGATCAACAGCTTCATCATGAATTTCTTCTGCGGATCGGAATAATGTCGACCATCCACCATTGGTTTTTGCAATATAACTTTGATCGTCTTCCCAAGTGAATAAGTAGGAGACGAAAGCTGTAGCAAATGCCAATGAAAGTAAGATCAATAAAATCCCTAATATCTTGACAGCCTTTTGCTGTGCATCAGAATAATCTCTTGGTACACTGTTTTTTTGACTTTTTTCTTTTTTAAATGTTGTCGATTCCTTTTGAGGGGCACGTTTGCCGGAAACTGAATTCCCTGTCTGCCTAAATGTATTTCCTTTATTTGACATTGAAAAGCTCACAATTATACTGCTTACAAACTTAGTTATTTTGATAGTATTTTAAAGATGCTGATCGCCTATTATTTTAAGTTTGTCGTTTTTTATGAATGAATAAATTTAGATGTAGCTAAAAAGCTTGATAGGTATAATGGCTAGCAAATACTATGCCCTGCAAGTGGGGTGGGCTAAAGAATATGGGATATGGCTAAAGATTGTTTCTGTTTTTGCCTATTCTTTAGAGTTGCTCTAAAATATGTAGTTTTACGAATAAAATAAGAGATAGCATGAACAAGTTTGAAATACGAAAAGCGACATTAGCTGATAAAGGACGGATTTGGGAAATTATACAACAAGCAATTGCCCTCAGGAAAGAACAAGGTAGCCGACAATGGCAAGATGGTTATCCGAATGAAGATGTGGTTCAGTCGGATATTGATAAGGGCTACGGGCATGTCGTTGAAGTGGAGCGTAGGATTGTAGGTTATGTTGCTATTATTTTTGATGTCGAACCTGCATATAATGATATTGACGGAAAATGGTTAAGTGATGGTTCTTATGTCGGTATACACCGACTGGCCTCGGCGCAGGATCCGCATATGAAAGGTGTGGGGACGGCTATTATGTCCGGGGTGGAAGAGATAGCCATCGATCATGGCGTTTATAGTATTAAGGTGGATACTAATTTTGACAATGGGGGTATGCTGCATGTGTTCGAAAAGTTAGGGTACCGCTATTGCGGGGAAGTACATTTTAGGGGAGCGTCACGCAAAGCATTTGAAAAACTATTAAAATAACCGAACCGATTTCTTCTGCGGAGGAAGAATAACATTGGATTTCATAAAAAAGTCCCTTTTACTTTGTTCAAAAGGGACTTTTTTATGTTTATGGATTATTAAATCAGGATACTGCTGATCATTAATCTGCAATAATCAAGTAGTAATTCTTTTTACCGCGTTGTGCAACAATATATTTATTGTTTACAAGGTGATTGTCCGTAATCGAATCTTCAATATCGGTTGCTTTTTCTCGGTTGATAGAAACGCCGCCGCCCTGAAGCATTTTGCGGGCTTCACCTTTTGACGGAAATACCTGTGTCTGAACAGCTAGTAAATCAAGAATATTGATGCCTGCTGCGAGATCTGCTTTAGCGACCTGAAACTGCGGAATGCCTTCAAATACCTCTAAAACTGCGTCGTGATCTAAGTTGTTTAAGAATTCTAAAGAGCCATTTCCAAAAAGAAATTCAGAAGTTTTGATCGCAGTTTCGTACGCTTCTTCGGAGTGGGTACGAATGGTGATATCTTTTGCCAGTGCTTTTTGAACTAAACGTAAGTGTGGCGCTGCATCATGTTCTGCAATAATGGACTCAATTTCTTCCTGAGGTTTGAGTGTAAAAATTTTGATCCAGTTTTTAGCATCATCATCTGACGTATTCAACCAAAATTGGTAGTACTTATACGGAGAAGTTTTTTTTGGATCTAACCATATGGCACCAGATTCGGTCTTTCCAAATTTCTGGCCGTCGGCTTTTTTGATTAATTGCGTCGTGATGGCATAGGCTGTTCCCTGATCTTGGCGACGGATCATTTCGCTTCCTGTTACGATGTTACCCCATTGGTCCGACCCGCCCATTTGAACTTTACAGTTGTGGTGCTTCCAAAGATAGTAGAAGTCATATCCTTGAATCAATTGATAGGTAAACTCTGTAAATGAGAGACCATTGTCGCCTTCCAGACGTTTTTTTACAGAATCTTTTGACATCATATAGTTAACGGTAATCATTTTACCGATATCACGAATAAAATCCAAAAATTTAAAATCTTTAAACCAGTCGTAATTATTAACCATTTGGGCGTCATTTTCCCCTTCTCCAAATTCAAGAAATTTGCCTAACTGCTTTTTCAGACAAGCGACATTATGCTGTAAGGTAGCTTCGTCCAACAAGTTACGCTCTGCAGATTTGAAAGAAGGGTCTCCGATCATGCCTGTTGCTCCTCCAACCAGGGCAACTGGTTTGTGGCCTGCATTTTGGAAATGGATCAACGTCATGATTTGCGTCAAGTGTCCTACGTGTAGAGAGTCGCCTGTGGGATCAAAGCCGATATAACCAGCGACTTTTTCTTTATTCAGTAAGTCTTCAGTGCCTGGCATAATATCTTGCAACATGCCTCTCCAACGTAATTCTTCTACAAAGCTCATTGTTAAATGGATTTAATTTTTTAATTTACAAGATGCAAAGATAGGAGATTAAGCGTATATTGAGCGAATAATTTCCCATAAAAGCACACGCTAATAAGCTGGTATGAATTTTTTATCACATTTCTATTTTGAACGGTTTGCAACTAATCCCGAACGTATGGTGGGTGGATTGTTACCCGATCTATTAAAAAATGCGGATAAATCCTTTATGCTAAAACCGCGTCAGTATGAAGATGAGCTCTTGGACAATCCTTTACTGGAACAATTGTACATAGGCTGGAACCGTCATATCGAGGTCGATCGTCTATTTCACAATTCACCTTACTTTTTTCATCATACACATCAGCTGAAACTAAAAATCCAGTCTAGTTTAGCCGGGCTGCCTATCCGTCCGTCCTTTATGGCCCATATTGCGTTGGAGCTATTGTTGGATCATATCCTAACACAAAATAAAGCGGTCTCCATCGATAAATTCTACGCTGCACTGGTACATGTCAATGAAGATGCTGTTCGGAAGTTTTTGAAAATTAATCAGCTGAGTGATATTCCTAAGTTTGAAAAGTTCTATCATCAGTTTATTGAGTGGGCGTATATTTATGACTATGCACAGGTAGAAAAAATCGCAGGTGCGCTTTTCAATATTTGTAAGCGATTGTGGAAATTTGAAGTTTCAGTGGAGCAAAGACAGCTTCTGACAGAACAGCTGATTTCCTATTTACATACGCAGATGACCGATTATCAAGAAATTTACCAGTATATTCAATATGAGCTGGTGGACTTTAATTAGTCTGTCAGAAAATACCAATAGTATAAGACCTTGAAAATATTTATTTTCGCATAATTTTAAGTATCAAAAACTAAATTTACATGTCACATAGACTTTTTCGGAAGAAAAGTGTTGATCAGATTCTGCATGACACTCAAAAAGAGGAGGGGACGGGCCTTGCAAAGGTATTGGGGGTAACAGATCTGGTTTCGTTGGGTATCGCCGCTATTGTAGGGGCTGGAATCTTCAGCACAATTGGATTGGCGAGTTATGAAGGTGGACCAGCGGTATCACTCCTCTTCGTTTTTACGGCTTTTGCCTGTGTTTTTACGGCATTGGCCTATGCGCAATTTGCCAGTACGGTTCCTGTGTCTGGCTCAGCATATACATACGCTTATGTGGCCTTTGGTGAGTTGTTTGCATGGATTATAGGTTGGGCATTGGTCTTGGAGTATGCTGTTTCCAATACGGTTATTGCCATTTCCTGGTCGCAGTATTTTGTCTCCATGCTGGAGGGCTTTGGACTCCACATACCGGCTTGGTTGTCCATGGCG
The DNA here is from genome assembly GCF_002295765.1 of Sphingobacterium sp. UBA865. Classification (NCBI taxonomy): domain Bacteria; kingdom Pseudomonadati; phylum Bacteroidota; class Sphingobacteriia; order Sphingobacteriales; family Sphingobacteriaceae; genus Sphingobacterium; species Sphingobacterium sp. UBA865. The sequence goes on from NZ_DBGB01000009.1 coordinate 12,015, forward strand.
CCAGGCTATGCTTATGATGCTGTAGAGAAGATGAACCAACATGGTGCGGCTGCACTGACCGCAATCGACCAACATGGTCTGGATGCTTTTAATAATGCACCACGAATAGGAGGACTGCCTATTATTTTCGATTTACCAGCAGGTGTCATTACATTTTTGGTTACTTGGTTGGTTTATATCGGAATCAAAGAGTCCCAGAAAGCGAGTATGATTATGGTTATGATCAAGGTAGCGATTATCCTGGCTGTAATTTTTGGGGGTATATTTTTCATTAAACCTGAAAATTGGACACCTTTTGCGCCGAACGGCCTCAAAGGTGTACTCGGAAGTGTGGCCGCGGTTTTCTTTGCCTTTATCGGATTCGATTCGATCTCCACAACTGCCGAAGAGTGTAAAAACCCGCAGCGCGATCTACCTAAGGCGATGATCTATTGCCTATTGATTTGTACTGTATTGTATGTTGCTATTACCTTAGTCTTGACGGGGATGGTTAATTACACCGAATTAAATGTGAAGGATCCGCTTGCTTTCGTGTTTAAATATGTGGGCTTTGACCATATGGCCGGAATTATATCGGTGACCTCTGTGATTGCCATCACCAGTGCCTTGCTAGTGTATCAATTGGCGCAACCAAGAATCTGGATGACGATGAGTCGGGATGGTTTGTTGTGGAAGAAGTTTGCGACCATTCACCCAAAATATAAAACACCTTCGTTTGCAACTATTGTAACGGGTTTGGTGGTTGCTATCCCTTCGTTATTTTTTAAAATGGATTTCTTTGTGGATTTAACGAGCGTCGGTACCTTTTTTGCCTTTATACTTGTGTGCGCCGGTGTATTGTATATGGATTATTCGGGTTTATCGGCAAAATCCAAATTTAAAGTTCCTTACATCAACGGTAAGTATTTGGTTGGTGCAGGGCTACTGATTGCTATTGTGTTTATTTTTAGCTATGCGCAAGAAACGATACAGGAGTGGAAATCGCTTACCATCCTTGAAATTCTAGAACATAAAATGTTGGTCATCATATTTTGGTTAACTTGGCTTGGACTGGGGATTTATAGCTTTAAAATGAACTTTTCCCTATTGCCTGTCGTTGGTATTCTGATCAATCTGTATTTAATGACGGAGCTGGGGGCAAGTAACTGGATAATATTTGTGATCTGGCTCGTGATTGGATTGGCTGTATATTTTATGTATGGCTATAAACATTCAAAGTTAAATAAACAGGCGCAAGCCTAGTATAGGAGAAGCGTCGTACAGTAATGGATCAAAGAAAAGGAGCTATCTGCATAAAAGATAGCTCCTTTTTTTTGAATATCATGGACTTATTAGAATCTCCATAAAAGGATCCGGCTTACCTTATTACCTTGTTCCATGCGGATCACTTCGGTCTCTTTTACGTTTATTTTCTTTAGTTTGTGTTGTAGAAAGCGAATGTCTTCGCGGTGGGCAACTAATGTTGTGAACCATTTTACTTGATCTTTGTGAAATTGGCTTTCAAAGATCATGCGTGACAAGAACGCTTTTTCACCACCATCGCACCATAACTCGCTTCCTTGTCCAGAAAATGCCTGTGTGACCGGTTTTTCGTCTATTTTAGCGTCTTTGATACCTGTGGTCTTACGGATGGACTGCTGTAAAGCCTCGGTCTGAGAGCTAAAAAATGGGGGATTACAGATCACCACATCATATTTTTCCCCTGGAAGAATAATGTCTTTGAATATGGCCTTCGGATTATTTTGGAGGCGGATCTGTATGCTCTTTTTTAAGCTCATATTTGTCCGTGTTATCTCGATGGCGTTTTTGTATGCGCTCTTGATGATTTCAGACCCTACAAAGCTCCATCCATACTCCTGATGTCCGATGATGGGGTAGATACAATTTGCACCAACACCGATGTCGAGGACGTGGATGTTTCCGCCTTTTGGAATTTCACCATTATTGTCCCTTGCAAGAACGTCTGCGATATAATGAATATAATCTGCCCGGCCCGGAATAGGAGGGCAAAGATTCTCTTTGGGGATATCCCAGTGTTGAATGTGGTAATATTTTTTTAGAAGTGCCTTGTTTAACGTTTTAACAGCATCGGGGTTGTTAAAATCGATGGACTTTACTTTATACGCATTTTCTATAACAAAATCTTTGAGCGAAGGTTCCACTTTGCTCAATTCTTCAAAATTGTAGTTATCGAGATGTCTATTTCTAGGATGTAATTTCTTTTTTGGATTAGCGTCTGCCATGATGTATTATTTGCAACAAAAGTAATGCAATTCTATTGAATAAAAAAGGTGATGCTTGAGCATCACCTTGAGGAGTCTTAATCTTTCCGTATGAGATGGACCTCTGAAGTCTGTGGAAAATTGAGCGGAACCCGTTCAATTGTAACAAAGCTGGAATCTAAACCAAAACCTTTTTCTTCGGACAAACTCATTTTTTTGAGGTAACCATAGATGTCCATAATTACTTTTTCTATCCATGTCATCTGGTTGGTTTTGGAGAGTACTTTTTCCAAAACAACAAACTTAAAGTCACCAGGAATATTGTGTTTACGTAGGGTGTCGTATTGACTGGTGATGTCAATTTCACCTTTTTTCACCATTTCCTCAACTACTTTTCTGAACAGTAGACTGATGCGCTGTTCCTCTCTAAAGCCAAGTTTAAAATCAACCCGTATTAACTTACCCGGGATAAGCTGATCGATTGAATATTCTTTTGTATGTGGATGATCCATCACATCAACGTGGACGAGCCAATATACATCCGCACGCTTTGGCTTTTTATTAATAATTGAATAAATAATTTTAGCCTCTATCTCGGATTTGAAATTTGCACTTGTCAGATAGACCAAATGCGACGCATAGGGAGGGACCGATTTGTCCTCGCTCAATTCGGAGATAATGGGGTAATATTTATTGATGTTAATGAAGTTAACAAAACGATTTTTAATTTTTCGCGCTGTGTACCAGCAATACATTGTTATATATAGCGCAGTGGCAAGCAGAAGAGTCAACCAACCGCCATGGGCTATTTTAACACCATTTCCTATTAAGAAAGTTAGTTCAATAACAAAATAAGCAATCAAAAATACCGCAATTAGTACACGGTTGACTTTTTTCATGGCGAGGAAGTATCCCATTAAAATCGTGGTCATCAATACCGTTAAATTGATCGCAAGACCATAGGCTGCATCCATTCGGCTTGATTCTTCAAAAACCCAGATGACAATCATACAGCCGACCCATAAAATTAAATTGATGGATGGTACATACAACTGACCTTTATGTTCACTGGGGTAGCGGATAGCCACCTTAGGCCATATATTCAACCGTACTGCTTCCGAAATTAGGGTATATGATCCGGATATCATGGCTTGACTGGCGATGACCGCTGCAATCGTCGCGATGGCGATACCGTAGCCTATAAACCAATCGGGCATGATTGAGTAGAACGGATTTTCACCTCCAAGGACACGTCCTTCCTGTGTCAATAACCAGGCTCCTTGTCCGAAATAATTTAGTATAAGTGTGATTTTTACGTAGATCCAGCTGATGCGGATATTGTTTTTACCACAGTGCCCCATATCCGAATACAATGCTTCGGCACCTGTAGTACATAAAAACACGGCACCGATCAGTAATAGCGAATGGGGGTAGGTAATCAAAATATGGAAAGCATAATAGGGGTTGATCGCTTTCATCACTTCTGGTGCGAGGTGAAGATGAGATAAACCGATTACACCAATGATTGTAAACCAGATGGTCATCAATGGGCCGAAAACCTTTCCTACAACAGATGTTCCAAATCGTTGGATAATAAACAATAAGGAAATAATTGTAACTACAATAGGTACTGTAGGTAATCCTGGGAATTTGAGATCCAAACCTTCAATAGCCGAGGATATTGTGATGGCAGGGGTGATCATTCCGTCCGCTAACAAGGTCGCTGCACCGATCATCGCCGGGAAAATTAACCAAGGGGCTCGTTTGCGTACCAATGAATAGAGGGATAGGATACCGCCTTCACCTTTATTGTCTGCCCGGAGTGTGATCCAAACATACTTTACTGTTGTCTGGAGCGTCAGTGTCCAAAAAACACAGGATAGCCCGCCCAAGACTAAGTCCTTTTGAATGGCTCCTTGTCCCATGATTGCTTTGAAAACATACAATGGAGAAGTTCCGATATCTCCAAAAACGATTCCTAAACTGATCAATAATCCGGCGAAACTCACCTTATTGATACTGTTGTGATGACTGTTGTCTGCCATTTATCAATTATTTTATTTCAAAATATACTGCAAAAATATACTTTTTGCCTGTACTTTAAGTAGGTACATTTCCTGCGCCAAATTTTAGCATTTACTTTGACATGCGCAAGAGCTGTTAAAATTTGTTAAAAGAAACTTAGAATGAATCTATTTGCTGAAAAACTTTTAAACAAAATACTAACTTTGTTGTTGATAATTCAAATAGTTAGCGTTATATTTGATTAAACCGTAACCAGTATTTGAAGTCTAATTTAACACTATGGGGAGAAATCTACTTAAAGCAGCTTGTTTAACACTTTTATCCGCACTGACATTGTGTAGCGGGTTGACTCGGGTGTATGCAAAGTCTCCTTATGACCATACTATTTCGCAACATATTTGGGACGGCAGTGAGGCATTCGGAGAAGATAATAACATCAAGGAGACAGAGAAACTTATCAATAATGTGAAGGTTTTCTACAATCCGATTGCTGAACAAATAAATCTTTCTTTTAAATTGGCAAAATCGTCGAGTGTGTCTATCAAAGTAATGGATGCATTGGGCAATGAGATTCTCCAATTAATGAATGGTAATCTGGATTCAGGAATTCAAAATCTTTCCTTTGAGCATGGTGGAAAATTAACGACAGGATTTTACTTTGTACGCGTAGTTGCAGGTTCGGAAACTGTGGTGAAAAGATTTTCTATTCGATAAGAAAGTAACATTTTTCGATAAAAAGGTAATTTGTAATGTACGTTCATTCGTATACATAAAACAGCAAAGGGGNNCCCCTTTGCTGTTTTATGTATAGCTTGATTTGTTAATTTTGGTCTTGTTGTAGTTCTTCGATCCACAGTCCATCATCTTGAATGATCTTGATCAATTCATCTAAGGCATGGGCTGAACTCACATTTTTCTTAACCACCTGCTGACCTCTATATAATGTCACTTTATCAGGGCCCGCCCCAACATAACCATAGTCTGCATCTGCCATTTCTCCAGGGCCATTAACAATACAGCCCATGATTCCAATTTTTAAGCCTTTTAAGTGATTGGTACGGCTTCGGATCATTTGCGTGGTTTCTTGGAGATCAAATAAGGTTCTGCCACAGCTTGGACAGGAAATATATTCTGTCTTGGATATTCTGGATCGTGTCGCCTGTAAAATTCCGAACGAAAGTGAGGCGATATTTTCCAATGCCGTTGCCGGAGAGTCAATCCAAATTCCTGAACCTAAACCATCGATTAATAATGCGCCTAGATCTGTAGAAGCGTACAGCTGTATTTTTGATATCGGTTCTTCGGGATTCATAAAATCACCAATGGGTCCTGAGAATTCTTCCGCCAAATAAGAACGCTTGATAATGACAGGATTGTCAATACCGATTTCCTGCAGATTTCGAAAGAACTGTCTTTGATCTGCCATACCGTGCAAGTAATCGGTTTCTACGATAAATACGACTGTTTTGTCTAGCTGTAAGGATTCAAACAATGGGGTTAATAAATCTGAATTACAGATTTTGACCATATTCAGGACTTTATCCTTATTGTCTGACTTTACGAATTCTTCTAAGGTAAAGAGCGGATGAATATTGGTTTGATCGGTAAGTTTTGACCAGGTATTATAGTTATATACTTGCTTCAGATTTGCCGGCATCGTAAAGGATGGTAAACTGTCTGCGAGATAAACAAAGTCTACAGACTGCTCACCCATGTGGTATTTATCTAATAGGATATCGTAGCGATAACCTACTTTGGTAAGGATCTGAGCGTCCTTTAGATTTTCCTTAGAAATGTCGACCACAACCCTAGGTACCAAAGAGCCGCCGATGAAAGTATTTACTTCTTGGCTGGCATAAGGAATATGTGGTGTCTCCGGAGAGAGCTGAACAATCTTTTGTTTGGGCTGACTCGCGATGTTTGCCTTTCTTTTGCTATATCTATTGACAAGTGCTATAGCGACCGGAGCTTCCCGTTCAGGCTCTTCGGTTAGCGATACACGTACCGTATCGCCCAATCCATCTTCCAACAGTGTTCCGATACCGACGGCAGATTTTACACGACCATCTTCACCGTCTCCAGCTTCAGTTACACCGAGATGTAGGGGATAGTTCATGTTTTCGGAAACCATTTTTTCGACCAGCAATCGATAGGCTTTGACCATGACCTGCGGGTTGGACGATTTCATGGAGATACAGAGATTGTAGAAACTCAGATCTTCACACATCCGGATAAACTCCATGGCAGATTCGACCATCCCTTCCGGAGTGTCACCATAATGACTCATGATTCTATCCGAAAGTGAGCCGTGGTTGGTACCAATACGCATGGCGGTACCATTTTCCTTACAGATATTTACGAGCGGAGTGAATTTTTGATAGATGCGATCTAACTCGCGCTTGTATTCAGCATCGGTATAAGATAGCTGATCAAATTTCTTCTTGTCTGCATAGTTACCGGGATTGACCCTTACTTTCTCGACGATGCGCGCAGCGACCTCGGCAGCATTTGGTGTAAAATGAATATCAGCGACTAAAGGGACCTTATAGCCTCTTCTGCGAAGTTCATCTTTTATGTTAGCTAAATTTTGTGCTTCTTTAATACTTGGAGCGGTAATACGAACGTATTCGCAGCCCGCCTCTACCATTCGAATGGTCTGCTCAACTGAGCCCATCGTATCCATTGTATCTACCGTAGTCATACTTTGAATACGAATGGGATTATCGCCACCCATGGGAATATCACCGATCTGAATTTCCCTTGTTTTCCATCTCGAATAATCTACCTTGGAATTGCAATAGATTCCAGGTAATGTCAACATATTACTTGTGTCCATATCTAACACAAAGTTAGCTTTTCTTGACTAAAAATCGGGTGTCAATTAATATCTTCTAATTTTTATTGACGCGATGCCACCGTTGATATCGAAATCGAATTTTTGAGCGGCAGAGTCGTAATTTGTCGATTTTACTTCGCCTTCACTTTTTAGGAAATCGCCCTCATAATCTGTCGAGGATAATGCATTGTCGCTTGTAATACGACAGGCCGCGTTTTTGGGGATGGAGATTTCAATAGAGGAGGCTCCAGCATCCATAGAAATTTTAGTTGTTGCCAGCGGTTGACCTAATTTTAACTTTAGACTAGTCGCTCCAGCATCGATATCCAATGTTTCTATCTTGTAGGGTGAAAGATCTAACCTGGCATCAATTGCACCTACATCAAAATTCAGATTCCATAGGATGTTGGGGTTTAATGCGATAAACGTATTGTTGTTTTTGCTGTTAAAATCCTTGTTTTTGTATTTTCCCTTTAGGTTGATATCTAATTTGTCTGCAGATTCTCCATGCACAGTTATGCCCAGTAGATACTCTTTTGATGTGTTAAATGCCGAGAAGATTTCTGAAGTAGTGCTACTATCATTTCTTAATGAAGTGGCCCCCAAATCGAGGTTTAGGGTAGCACTATGGATTTTATCATCCAGCGGGACGTTTAATTTTTCTGTTGTATAATTTGTTTTATCGTTGGGATCGTCGACATTGATGTTGACGCCTTTACTTTTTAAAAGCTGTGTTAAAAGTGGTTCCTTTGGTGTCGACAGCCCTATGTAAGTCAAAAAACCTAAAATTACGACGGTAGAACCGATGGCGACAAACTGTCCAATCTGTTGGTCTTTGGGTACCAGCATACGAATTCCGGCAAGCACAATAAACAGCGGCCAGTATCTAAAAATACCTACCCAGTTGAAAGAAATTGTGTTGAGCTGTGATAATAATAAGACAACTCCTATAAAGAGAATGGTGATACCAGTTGTTATTCTTCGTGTATTCATAACTAATTCCGTTTGTTAATATATCTCAAAAGTAAGTCGCTTTGGGAGATACCGTATGAATGTTTAGGCTATTATACATAAAAAATCGGTAAATGTGACTAATTGATCGGTAAGTAATTTCGTTTTTCGTATACTTTTTGGGTTTTTGCTTGTTTATATATTTGCTGGAATTAATTACCTTTAATGGATAGCTTGGCTCAGTATAGCCGTTAAATTGGCGTAATACATTGAAATTAAATAGATAATATGATCTTTCATCACATTGGTGCATATCTCATACTCCTGAAATCAGTTTTTAAAAGACCGGAGAAAGGGCGAATTTATTGGAAGGAAACCGTATTGGCAATGACCGATATTGGTATAGGATCTCTGGGGCTTATCGTTATTATTTCCACCTTCATTGGCGCTGTTATGACCATGCAAATTGCCTTTCAGATGGTATCCGACTTGATCCCAAATTCTATTATAGGTTCGATCAACCGGGATTCAAATATTTTGGAATTAGGACCGACGATCTCGGGATTGGTCTTAATGGGGAAAATTGGGTCGTCTATATCTTCACAGATCGGATCCATGCGTGTTACAGAGCAGATTGATGCTTTGGAAATTATGGGGATCAATGCTCCTGGTTATTTGATATTACCCAAAATATTGGCGGGTATCACCATGATTCCGATGTTGGTGATTATTTCTATCGTGTGCGCTTTAGTGGGCGGTTTGTTAGGTGGATCCCTTTCGGGCGCTGTGACACAGGCGGATTATATTTTAGGAATTCAAGATGGCTTCAACGGCTTCACGGTGACAGTTGCCCTTGTTAAAGCTGTTGTGTTTGGGTTTATTATTACCTCGATATCTGCTTATAAAGGGTATAATGTAAAGGGCGGAGCGTTGGAAGTTGGGCAAGCTAGTACGGAAGCAGTTGTCGTTGGCTGCATAACTATTCTTGCTGCGGATTATGTGATAACCGCATTAATGCTTTAAAAAGATTTTATGATTCAAATCGAAGATATTAACAAGTCGTTTGGGGACAACCATGTGCTGAAGGGTATCAGTGCAAATTTCGAACCTGGAAAGGTGAGTTTGATTATTGGAGGGTCGGGGTCGGGAAAGAGTACTTTATTGAAATGTATCGTGGGCCTACACCAACCGGAAAAAGGAAAGGTAATTTTTGATGGCAAGGATTTTACTCGGATGAATTTTGAAGAGCGTGTTCCTATTCGAAAAGAAATAGGTATGCTTTTTCAAAATTCAGCGCTGTTTGATTCGATGACGGTCGAACAGAATATCATGTTTTCGTTGGACATGTTTACGGATATGTCCAAAGCGGAAAAATTAGACCGTGCAAATCATTGTTTGGAACAGGTTAATCTGGAGGGACGAAATAAACTGTTCCCTGCGGAGCTTTCGGGGGGGATGAAAAAGCGGGTTGGAATTGCACGTGCAATTAGTATGAACCCTAAATATCTATTTTGTGATGAACCCAATTCGGGATTGGATCCGGAGACTTCGATTGTTATTGATGAATTGGTACTAAAAATTACGCAAGAGTTGAAATGTACGACAGTCGTTGTTACACATGATATGAATTCTGTGATGGGAATTGGTGAGTATATTTTGTTTCTCTATAAAGGAGAGAAATTCTGGGAAGGTTCCAATAAGGATATGATGCGGTCGGATGTGGAGGAATTGAACAACTTTGTTTTTGCAAGCCCATTAATGAAAAGTGCGAAAGCTTCTATGGGGCAATAAGGGCTGGGAACATGGCTTTATTGCGCGTAATTTTATGTGTTTGATCTGTGTTAGCATCATGCAGATTTCTTTTATATTGAAATTTAGCTTAGTTTTGTCGGAAAATTTTGATTTTGGCAGCAACAAATATACAACTATTGACCCCACAGCATTGGAAGGACTATGAACTCATTGATTGTGGTGATTTTGAAAAACTGGAACGTTTTGGTGATTTAATTTTAATCAGACCAGAACCTCAGGCTGTATGGCCTAAAGCATTGACTGATGCGGAGTGGAACAAGCGTTATCATATCAAATTCAAAGGTCGTTCGGCTACTTCAGGAGAATGGTTGAAGAAAAATCCTAAGGCCCAAGACCGTTGGCATATCGAATATAAAAATAAGGATGTGGCCATCAAATTTAGATTGGGCTTGACATCTTTTAAACACGTCGGGATATTTCCGGAACAGGCTGTAAATTGGGACTATATTTCGGAATCTGTACGTTCATTTAAGACGGAAAGACCGAAGGTTCTAAATCTTTTTGCATACACTGGTGGAGCATCTTTAATAGCAAAGGCTGCGGGCGCGGATACGACTCACGTAGATTCGATTAAACAGGTTGTTACCTGGGCAAATGAAAATATGGAAATTTCCAATTTGGATAACATTCGTTGGGTGGTTGAAGATGCTTTGAAATTTGTAAAGCGTGAGCTGAAAAGAGGTAATACGTATAATGGGATTATTTTGGATCCACCCGCATATGGGCATGGGCCAAAGGGTGAGAAATGGAAATTGGAAGATCACATTATGGAAATGATGACTGAAGTCGTTCAACTATTGGATCCTAAAGAGCATTTCTTGATTTTGAATACGTATTCATTAGGGTTTTCCTCTGTTATTGTTGAAAATTTAATTAAGACAGCTTTCCCAAAAGTGGAAAACTTGGAAATAGGCGAGTTGTTCTTACAAGCAACTGCAGGACCGAAACTTCCACTTGGGGTATTCGGTAAATTTCGCAAAATAGCGAAGTAAGGCTTGTCAAAAGATTCCTGATAATAACACGGGGCGCTTATTTAAGCGCCCCGTGTTTGTTTAAAGTTATATTAGGAGGTTACATATGGATGTCTTTTAAACGTAGTGATGCCAGTTCAAGCTGTCTGGGTATCGCTGTGCTGATATTTTGTGGAATAAGCGATAAGTGCTGGGTAAGTTCGTTGTAATAAGCTATTCCAGCTTGTAATTGTGCTTTGAATCTAGCTACATATTTTATCTTTTTATCGTTCATGATATTTTTATTGTCTGTGACATATTTTTGAATATGATCGATATACAGGTTGAGTTCGTTGATCATAACAAAAGGTCTGTTGTCATTTTCAAAAACTGATATACGGCCATAGATGTGGTCGATCATTTCCCGCAAAGAATATTGTTTTTTGAACCAGACAAGATTCGGGCCTGGGCAGATGGATACAGCGGTCTGTTCTTTGCTCTTTTGGATATTGTACTTAAGATAAGCTGGTGCTGCGAGCCCTTCACAAAGACAGGTTTTTTCTGTAATGGCGTCAAAGGCTTTATCGTATTCCGCAGCGGACAAATTTTGTTTTTGTAGTTCCTGGATCTTTTGATGTTGATAGACGCGTGATGCAGTGCAGATCGGTTTATCACCAAACTCGGTGTTCGAAATAAGGTATTCTTTTTTACAAGGGCTACCGGGGCGCCCTTTTTTTATACGTTCCAACCGTAGGTACTCTGCGCCACTTTGTCTGAAATTGTTAAAGGGAATTCCCAATGGAGATGCTCCGCTACAGTAGAAGTCTTCTTTCTTGGCAAGTTCCAATGCTTTCAGGGTTTCTTGATCTACTGTGGTTGCTTCGGGAACCATCAGGAATGGGGATCCCCATCCTACGGCATCGAATCCATAATAGTCTAATAAGAACTGATGTTCTGAAGCTGTTCCCACGCCTCCTTGAACTGTATATTTGATGCTGGGAGGAGTTGTTAATGAGCGCTCCTGGGAAACCCAATATGCGTGGTATATCTCGAAAAGTTCGGTTTTCAAACTTTCTTTTTTCTCTTTAAACTCTTGAAGGATTGGTCCCAGAAGAAAACCATCGGTTGCGAAAGCATGACCACCGCAGTTCAAACCGGATTCTATTCTGAATTCAGATACCCATACACCACGCTTAGCGAGATATTTTGCCTGGATGAGCGCCGATCGAAAGTCACTTACTTTCAAAACGACTTTTTTGTCAAATAGACCTTCACTATTGGGGAAGAAAGCCGGTAATTCAGCGAGGTAAGCGTATAGGTGTGGATTCATCCCTGCGGAAAGGATAAGGGAGGAATGCAAGTTGGAATTTGCAAAACCACGTAAAGCTGCTGAAGCATCAGAATAACGCTGATCCAATAGGTTACCATCCTGGTAATTCATTTTATCTACTTTGGACATAATATTAACATCGATGTCTCCCGGTTTGAGATAATTGATCAATAGATCTTGCAGCTCGGTTTTAATCGCGCGATTGGTTTCCATTTCCATCGCGTGATAAATCGGTTTTGAAGGATGTGACTCGGGTAAAAGCTGAAAATATTTGGTAAGTTCTGAATTTTCGGTGAAGGGCTGACGCTTCAAGGCCGCGACTTGCTTATTGACCACAAACTGTACGAGATTGAGATAGGCCGTAATTCTTTTTGCCCGGTAATCTTCTTCTGTTTTAGTGATCGGATGATAGACGATTTGATATTGTCCGCAGTAATAGCGGCGCATGCGCTCGATGAGTTCATCGTCAACAATAGACATTACGGTGGAGATACCGTATTGTGCGACCTTAAGTGCGGAGTCGATGGAGAAAGCTAAGCCTAATACGGGGATATGAAAAGTATGCGTCATTCTTAAATATTTCTTTTACGAAATAATGGAGAATAACGCTGAAAAAAAGTAATGATTGTTTTATCGGGACATGATTGTAATCACTATTCAAATACAATTGTCTTGTAATCGTTGCGCATCACACGATCTTCACTAAGCAGACGAATTGCTCTGCTCAGAACAGCCTTTTCTATTTCTTTGCCGGCAGTTACCATATCTTTTACAGTATAGGTGTGATTGACATGTCGTATATCCTGTACGATGATGGGGCCTTCATCGAGTTGGTCGGTAACGAAATGCGCTGTGGCACCGATGATCTTAACGCCTCTTGCATGAGCCTGCTTGTACGGGTTGGCACCAATAAAAGCGGGTAAAAATGAATGGTGTATGTTGACCAGTTTATTTTCAAAGGTACTGACAAACTGAGGAGACAAGATTCGCATGAACTTCGCCAGAATGATGTAATCGAAATTATAGTTTTGGATTTGTGCGATCAGTTGTTTTTCGAATGTTTCCTTTGTCAGGTTTTCATGTGAGATGCAATGAAAAGGAATATCAAACTTTTCCGTAAAGGAGCGTAATGATTCATAATTACCAATTACGGCCTGTACTTCGGCTCCCCATGTTTCGAAGTGTTGACGTACCAGGATATCGGCAAGGCAGTGATGCTCTTTGGTCACGAGGACGACGATTTTTTTGCGGTTATTGGGGTTTATCTGTATCTGAGCAGATGGGGGAAGTACTTCGGCAAGGGAATCCGAAAGCTGTTTCTGCTCAGGCACGATACCGTTACACACGACACGCAGGAAGAATTTGTTGGCTTCTTCATCCACATATTCACGCATGGTGACAATATTGAGTTGATATTTTGCCAGCGTATTTGAAATGTTGGCGACCAATCCAACGGCATCTTGACATTGGATCAGAATTAAGGTTTGGTTGTGCATGAAAGGTGGTTGTAGGTTGCTAAAAAAGCGGGTTATTTTAACCCGCTTTTTTTGTTAGTTCTTCTTCAAGGTCAACTTCAACACGCAGATTTTCGACAATATGCTTTTGTCGATCTGGTGTGTTTTTGCCCATGTAATATTCTAATAACTGTTGAATTTTATTGTCTTTGGACAAGATAACCGGGTCAAGACGGATATCTTTTCCGATAAATAATCCAAATTCGGAAGGTGATATCTCACCCAAACCTTTGAATCGGGTAATTTCAGGTTTAGCGCCTAATTTTGCGATTGCTTTTTGTCGTTCTTCATCGGAATAGCAATAGATCGTTTCCTTTTTGTTGCGGACACGGAAAAGTGGTGTCTGTAAGATGGAAACGTGGCCAGCTTTGACAAGGTCTGGGAAAAACTGCAAGAAAAATGTCAATAGCAACAGGCGGATGTGCATGCCGTCGACATCGGCATCGGTAGCAATTACGATATTGTTGTAGCGTAATCCATCGAGACCGTCTTCAATATTAAGCGCATGTTGTAAGAGGTTAAATTCCTCGTTTTCATAAACAATCTTTTTGGACATACCGTAGGAGTTTAACGGTTTTCCTTTCAGACTGAAAACAGCTTGAGTCTGCACATCCCGCGATTTGGTAATAGAACCAGATGCAGAATCCCCCTCGGTGATAAACAACGTTGTTTCTTGGTTACGTTCATTTTTATCGCTGAAGTGCACTTTACAGTCACGTAGTTTACGGTTGTGCAAAGAGGCTTTCTTCGCTCTTTCGTTGGCGAGTTTTTTGATACCGGCGATATCCTTACGTTCACGTTCCGATTGAAGAATACGTTTTTGAAGAGCATCTGCCGTAGCCGGATTTTTATGTAAGTAATCATCCAATGCTTTTTTAACAAAGTCATTGATAAATCCTCTTACCGTAGGGCCTTCTGGGCCTACACTTTGAGATCCTAGCTTTGTTTTGGTCTGTGATTCAAAAACGGGTTCCTGCACTTTGATGGCGATGGCACCGATAATTGATGAACGAATATCCGATGCGTCAAATTCTTTTCTGTAAAAATCGCGGATTGTTTTGACTAGTGCTTCACGGAAGGCTGCCTGGTGTGTTCCACCCTGTGTGGTGTGCTGACCGTTGACAAAAGAATAATATTCTTCTCCATATTGCTGGCCATGAGTCATCGCGATTTCAATATCATCCCCCCGTAAGTGGATAATTGGATAGCGCATGGACTCGGCATCAATATTTCGTTCCAGTAGATCTTTTAGTCCGTGCTCAGAAATAAACTTTTGCCCATTAAAGTTGATCGTAAGACCTGAGTTTAGAAAAACATAGTTCCAGATCATATTCTCTACAAATTCGGGACGGTATTTGTAGTTTCTGAAAATAGAATCGTCTGGATAGAATGTTACAGATGTACCATTCCGTTGCGTCGTATCTTTTTGTTCATCATTGACTAATTCCCCTTTAGAGAATTGGGCAATGCGTGTTATATTTTGACGGTATGACTGGACGGTAAACTGACTGGACAAAGCATTTACGGCTTTTGTACCGACACCATTTAAACCGACGGACTTTTGGAAAGCCTTACTATCATATTTACCACCCGTATTGATTTTAGAAACAACATCAACCACAGAACCAATTGGGATACCACGTCCATAATCGCGTACGGAAACTTTATTTTCGTTTACCGTGATATCAATAGTTTTACCGGCACCCATAACAAACTCATCAATTGAGTTGTCAACGACCTCTTTCAATAAAACATAGATACCATCATCATAGGCCGAACCGTCCCCCAACTTTCCAATGTACATTCCCGGACGGAGGCGGATATGCTCTTTCCAATCCAGGGACCTAATGCTGTCTTCGTTATATGTACTCATAAATTAATGTAGAACTTAGCTAACAAAAGTAAAAAAAATAAACTACGATAAGTAGTTTAAAAGGCTAAATTTTTTAGATATCGCTAGTTTGCGTACTGCTGGAGAAAATTGCCGGTTTGCGGGGAAATGTTTACATTTAGTGTAAGTAATTGTAAAGAGAATAATTTATGGGATTATTTGATAAAATCAGGAATGAGTTTGTCGATATTATCGAATGGGTCGATAATAGCACAGATACGATTGTGTGGAAGTTTCCACGGTATCAGAATGAAATAAAAATGGGGGCACAGTTGACTGTGCGAGAAGGGCAGGCTGCGGTATTTTTGAATGAAGGCGTGGTTGCGGACGTCTTTCAGCCTGGTCGTTACGAACTTACGACCCAGAATATGCCGATCATGACAACCCTCAGAGGTTGGAAATATGGGTTCAATAGTCCATTCAAAGCCGATGTTTATTTTGTCAACCTTCGACAATTTGTCAATCAGAAATGGGGAACTAAAAATCCGATTATGTTGCGGGATCCTGAATTTGGTCCCATTCGACTTCGGGCTTTCGGTAATTTCTCTTTTCAGGTGAAGGACGTTACTGTTTTTATGAAACAGCTTGTTGCGACGACGCCTTTATTTACAGTTGAAGATATCACAGAGCAGCTTCGAAACATTGCGGTATCGCGGGGGATGGATGCTATTGCTGAGTCGAAGATACCGGCCTTGGATCTTGCATCCAACTATGATGAAGTTTCGGCCTTGATACAGCAAAAAATTGGGGTTGATTTTGATGAGTTGGGTTTGAGCTTAACGAAGTTCTTAATTGAAAATATTTCATTCCCAGAAGAAGTCGAGAAGGCCCTTGATAAGCGAAGCAGTATGGGGGTCGTTGGTAATCTGGGGGCATATGCCCAATTCCAAGCCGCAAATTCAATAGAGAAAGCTGCTGAGAATCCCAGTAGTGGAGGGATTGTAGGTGCTGGATTTGGTGCTGGGCTGGGAGCAGGAATGGTTGGTCAAATGGGTAATGTATTTCAGCAAAATAGTTTTGATGGGAATAATCCTACTGGTACGGGATCAGCTGCTGCGGCTTCGTCTGCAGGGGCCGTTGGACCTCCTCCATTGCCCAAAGCGGTCGCTTATTACCTGGCCGTTAAAGGTAAACAGGAAGGGCCCTTTGATTCGGAACAGCTGCGCGCTCTGATAAAAGAGGGGACGATGACACTTGCTACCTTGGTCTGGAAAGAGGGACTTGAAAACTGGATTGAGGCTGAAAAGGTAGTCGAATTAAAGGATCTGTTTTCGCAGAACCCGCCACCGATACCAGGAGTTTAGGGTAAAATGCATTACCGAGTTTTATGAGTTTTGAAAAAAAAACCTCCGAAATAGAGCAGGGGTTAAAATGTCAGGGCTGTGGTGCTATTTTGACTTATCAGCCCGGTACGTCCTATTTAGCGTGTTCCTATTGTGGAACCAGGAATGAAATAGCGGATCAGCTACCGGAAGATGGGCATATTGAATCTACAGATTATAAAGTTTTTGGACAAGCAATGGAGGGGCTCGCCGATGAGCGCTATAGCTATTTGGCTGAAGTTGTGCATTGTAGTAACTGTGGTGCAAACTCGCGTTTGAATCCACATGTTACGGCAGATTTATGTGCTTTTTGTGCTTCACCTTTGGTAATTGACCATCAACAAAAGCGTATTGTGAAGCCACATGGTCTTGTTCCCTTTTCCGTTGATTTCAAAAATGCTTTTGGGCTATTGACACAATGGGCGGGTAAGATATGGTTCGCTCCGAATGACTTCAAGCGAATTTTTAATTCAAGAAATGATCGTTTAAAAGGGGTGTATGTGCCATTTTGGTCCTATGATGCAGATGTACAATCTGATTACGTAGGATCACGTGGAGAATATTATTATGTGACGCGTACAAGACGCAATTCCGATGGCGAGACGGAAGAATACGAAGAAAGACGCACAAACTGGTATCCGGCTTCAGGAAGTATCTATAGCCAATTTAAGGATATTGTTATATCGGGATCAACATCTCTTCCCGAAAAGTTTTCTGATAAAATTGGACCTTGGAATTTGGGTTACCTAAAACCTTTCAATGAGCAATATTTAAGTGGCTTTATCGCTGAAACTTTTAGTGTGGATCATGTAAAAGCGGCGGAGACTGCCCGGACTATTATGGATCGGGAAATCGAACGTCAGGTTGAGCATGACATCGGTGGTGATACACAGGATATTGATTCTATTGATAGCGATTTTAAATCCATTAAATTGAAGTACATTCTTTTACCTGTATGGTTATCTGCTTATCAGTACAAAGGAAAGAGTTATCAGATCATGGTCAATGCTTTTAACGGTAAAGTTTATGGACAACGACCTTATAGCTTTTGGAAAATCGCTTTTTTGGTATTGGCGATCATTATTGTGTTGTATCTCTTGAGTTTTATGGGATAACAAAAAAGGTTATAAAAAAAGCGCTGTTCTCAATAAAAGAGAACAGCGCTTTTTTTATGCTAATCGTCTTGACTATTTGTTTAGTGAAAGTAAGAATCCGATCGTGAAATTGGCATCCCAATCAAATACGAAGGTGTCGCAATTGGTTGCATCTTTAATTGCTTTATAGATGTTGACACCGCTTTTTGTTTTTATTTTATCAGCTTTGTAGGATGCTGGATCGTTCAAAACCGTAAAACGCTCTTCACCTTGGCGTGTCTGTGATGCTAGTTCAAAAGGAACCCCGCCTATAATAAAACAAACCTCTCTTTTATTTGAAGGAATTTTCTCGCCTAATTTTTTTACTTCTGTATAGACAGCGTCATCTTTAAGGTCTTTTTCATAATATTTTGCACCAGGTGCTTCTACCGATTTTGTGTCACCGTCAATCCAGGAAATTTTGGTGTTACCGGAGCCAATGTCAACAACAAATGAATTATCTTCGTAAGCTTTCGGCAGGACAGATTTTAACGCTAATTTTCCTTCTTGCTCTGCTGTAACCAAGTTGACCACAAAGCCCATTTTTCTTAGTTCAGCACTGATAACTGAAGTTTTAGGTTCTTTCTGGGCTCCGGAGCTAATGACGAAATGTATGTTTTTGGATTTGACGCCTTTATCGAGCATCATGCCTATATAATCTTTTAGTCCTTTACGGATGTCTTCCGTATTTGCCAATCCTTCGTAGGCAAATGACTTTCCGAAGTCTTTGGAAATGATCTCCCAGCGATTTTCTTTGTCCATATTGACGACAAAGGAATTGAAACCCGAAGCGCCCACTTCAACGACACCCTTGTATTCGCCATCGACTGGTTTTTCGGGTTGATAGTTGAATGAACGAGTCGTTTCTGAGCCTGATGAAGGTGCGGCCGCATGACCATTATTGCTTGTTGAATCCGTTGTTTGGACTGTCGAATTAGCATCAAATTTGCCCGATTGAATGGCCCAATAACCAATTGCGAGAATAGGTAAGGCGATGATAATTGCTTTGATTGGCCATCTTAATCTTGCCCATGTTGATTTTTCTTCCATAATGTTCGTATAATAAGTTTGATTTTAGTTAATATTAATCGAGTAATGTAAATCCTTTATCTACTTTTTCTTCGGGTTTGAGTTCATAGCTGGCATCGGCCATTTGCGTTACGTTTAATACATTTAGATTACGTTCGTCAACTTTGCGGATAAACTCTTCCAGTTCACCTTGAGTAGGCGTACCACCCACGGTGATGTTGTTGTTTTGATCCAAGAAATCAAGATTCGATCGGATAGAGGCAATATTTTGACTGATGGCACCTGTTGCGGCATTCATGGCCTCTTGAAATGCCCAGCCATCTTTAATATTGAACACATCGGCTAGGCCATCGGTGGCATTTTTCATCTTTTGCGTGGCTTCCAGCTTCTTGGAAATAATGGAAATGCTGCTATCTAAAGTGCTGACATAGATACGCGCTGCGCTTTCATTATCTTTTAGGACTTCCAATACTTTTGCAAATTGATTGGCATATTGGACATAACTGCGCGCATTTTGTTCTTCAGATTCACCTTCTTTTCCCAATAGAAATGCTTTGGTACGGGTTTCTTTGGCATCTCTTGCATAAGCATTGGCCTTCTCTGCATTATTTTTGCTCGTTTCCTCCTTTGATTTCTCGTCGAGATTAGCCGCTTCTGCGGTGAAACGTTTCGCATAGGTGTACTTCTCTTCGGCTGTTTTTTGAGCAGTTTCACCGCTTTGAATCATGTCGATCCGGACACCGTCTACATTGCTGATTTTTTCCTTCACACGTTTCAGGGTGTCTTTTGCATCTCTTGATAACAGTTGTAAGGTTTCGATAGGGTTATTTCTAATGATGGATTTTTCACCTTTAAAAAGTAGGACGGTTCCCAATCGGTGCAATAGCGCAATGATCTTTGGCGCTAGCAATAATAAGGTAATCAGGATTATACTGAATATCACAAAAAGAATACTTTTTCCGGCATATTCCAGCATAATCGGTAAGTACTTGAAAAAAGCAAAGGCTCCACCAAGTAAAAGTGCCCAAAAGAAGATCGACGAAGCTGTCTTCTTCGCTTCTGGTGATTTTAATTGTGCAGGCAGATGATCGCCTAGTACTTGAAATATCGGAAGTTGCGTCTTTATCTCAGCTGGAATATTAACATACTGATCTTTTCTTTCCATTGATTTGTTTTTATGTTATTGATTGATTAATCATACGCAATGCAGTGTTGATTTCGGTGACCACTTCATCAACGGCCGCGTTGCCGATGTTTATTTTTTGTTCGATATCTTTAATCCTTGGTTCGTACTTTTCATTAATTTGTGCCAAAGCGAGTTGTTTTTTCTGTAGATCATATTGCAATTTGGCGATATTCTCCGTTATTGTTTTGATTTCAGTGTTCAGATTTGCAATCTCCATGGTTCGGTCCTGTTCAGTCTTTTTCTTTTCAGCCTGTTTTTGTTCCGATTCTTTGGCAATGGTTTCTTTCAATTTATTAGCATAATTTGTGCCAGTTGCTACCAGTTTATCCTTGGTTAACGAACTGTCTACAAATTTCAATGAAGTATAGGCCGCTTTTAATGTGTTTTCCTCTACTTTTCCCATTGCGGCAGCAGCGTTCCATACTTCGAAAAAATCGACACCCTGCTCGTTGAGTTTTTCAAGAATGGCATAGACCTTTAATTTCATTTCTTTGAGATCGGTTGTTCCATCATTGGCTGTTATAGGGATTGGGGGCGGTGTTTTTCCAGTTGGAGCCTGGGCCGTCGGCGATGAATATGCCGGAGGTACATGGGGTCTTTCTGGAGCAGCGTTAGTAGCTGGTGCTGGAGGGGCTTGTGCCGGTGGCGTTTGCTGCGGCTGATCGTCCTCAAAAATTAATTTCTTTAGACTGTTTAATATACTGGATCCTCTTTTAGTATCGTCGTTACTCATCATATCATAGTTGATTATATCTCTACTAAAATAATAAAAATTAATATTCTCTTCTAATGAATTGCGCTATGGAATACCTGAAATGGATACAGGAGGTATAGGAGCTTGGATAGAAGCGATGAAATGGACCTGTAGGGCGAGTGAATCAGCTGCTATCGCATTTTATGTTAGGGATAAAAACAAAGATTCCCAATTGTTGATTGGGAATCTTTGTTTTGGTGGTCATGGTCCTGTGGGACTACTATCTGCCAAAATCATCTTGTACGCGAACAATATCGTCTTCATCAGAAGGGTTGTTGGCATCGGTGTGTTGCCAGATCTCGGCTAGAATACCGAAGCCATCCAATCCAATTAAACGGTGACGCTGTCCTTGGCGTAATCTAATTGTTTCGCCTTCTTTCAAGGTTGAAACAACCGATTCTTCATCGGTGTCAGAAACCATAACACCTACGTTACCTTGGATAACACGCCATATTTCGGCACGACGGTGGTGATATTGCCATGAAAGTCTTTTTTCTGGTGCAACAATTAAAATTTTTGGACTTAATTTTCCTGAGATTCTTAATTCTTGTACATCCATTCCGCCGAAGTACTCATCGGCAAATTCTTGCGCTTGGGATTCGTCGATTACGAAAAATCCTCCCCAAGGGCGTGCAGCATCTGATTTATCAATACGAAAACCTTTGGATGTCAGCATTTCCTGTACTTTTTCAAACAATGCGATTTTATCTATAGCCATATTAAAAATTCTAAAAATTTGTTATTCGTTAATTCAGTTGCTAAATATAAAAAAAATCCATTTAATATTTTAAGTTAACCGTTTTAGCTTAATCTAAATCCTTTATAATGGAGCTGCGTTAGATACCCTAAGCTATACTATATCGCGTGAAGTTAAAAATGAAATTGCTAATTTTGTGATCAATCTAATTTCAGGATATGTCAAACTTTCAAGTCGATCGGGAAAATACTGCATTTATGCAGGCTGTTGCTTTTGTTAACCAAACGAACCAGAATGTATTTATTACAGGAAAGGCGGGTACCGGAAAAACGACTTTCTTGAAGTATATCCGTGAGCATAGCTACAAAAAGATGGCTATTACTGCACCTACAGGTGTTGCGGCGATGAATGCGGGCGGAACAACTTTACATTCTTTATTTTGGCTTCCTTTTGGGACTTTTATTGAAGATTATGAGTTACGTTGGGACGAACAGGATAGTCATATCTACAATAAATCACGTTTATTCAGCACGATTAAATTGACCAAGCAGCGTCGGGCCATCTTGCAGGAGCTAGAGCTTTTGGTGATTGATGAGGTTTCGATGGTCCGTGCAGATACATTAGATGCGATTAATGTAATTCTGCAATCTGTTCGTCGCGATATGCGGCCTTTTGGTGGATTACAGGTGCTGTTTATCGGAGATTTGTACCAGTTGCCGCCAGTTGTGAAAGATGCCGAATGGAATGTTTTGCGGGATCATTATTCTTCTGTTTTCTTCTTTAATGCTAAAATTTTGAGGGATAATCCGCTGGTGATGTTAGAGCTCAATAAAATCTATCGTCAACAAGATGAAGGTTTTATTTCAATTTTGAATGCCATACGAAACAATCAGTGTACAAGTGACATGCTCACGACCTTAAATGGTTATTATCAACAGGACTTTGTTCCAAATGAAGAGGAACAGTATATTACATTGACCTCCCATAATCGAAATGCGGATGAAATAAATGGAGCCAAGCTGGCTTCATTATCGGGTAAAATGTTAAATCTTAAAGCAGTTGTAAAGGACGATTTTGCGCAGGGCTCCTATCCTGCTGAAGAAACGTTGTCCTTAAAGATAGGGGCTCAAGTGATGTTTATTCGAAACGATTCCGGTGATGAACGTAAATATTACAATGGAAAGATCGGTACGGTAAAGGACATCGATACGGTGCAGGGCACGGTAACGGTTACATTTCCTGATGGGCCGGAATCTGTAACGGTAAAAAGGGAGACCTGGGAGAATATTCGGTATAATTACGATAAGGGGCAAGATCAGATTAAAGAGGAGATATTGGGTACATTTTCGCAATTTCCACTTCGATTGGCTTGGGCTATCACTATTCATAAAAGTCAGGGTTTAACTTTTCAAAAAGCGATCATTGACGCAGGGACCTCGTTTGCCGCGGGACAGGTGTACGTTGCATTGAGCCGTTTAACGAGTTTAGATGGACTTGTATTAAAATCCATTATCCCTTCTTATGCCATCCGTACCGATTACCAAGTGGTCGAATTTGCACAGCGTGCTCAGGGGCAGGCGGACGTCAATGAGATTTTGGAGCAATGCCAACGGAATTATCTTGGTCAGATTTTAATGCACGGTTTCCGTTGGGACGGACTATTGGCCGAGACTTCGGAGCTGCTGAAATCACTTGAAGAGCGTAATATTGATGGAAAGGAACAAGCCGTATTATTTTTCCAACAATTGGTCAAACACCTTCAGAACCAAGAGAAAGTTGCACATAAATTTATTGTTGTACTGTATGATTTGTTGCGGGATAAAAACGCAATCGATTATGATGTCATCTGTGAACGTTCTACTGCTGCGGTCAATTGGTTTTTACCGAAAATGGATGTAGATCTGATTGAGGCTTTAACCAAACATATTGAGGAGTACCAGATACGAAAACGTACGAAGAAATATATTGATGAGTTAAAAGCATTATTGCTTGATTACAAGCGAAAACGCGAGCAGTTGCAACATTGTCTACTTATTGCTGATACGCTTTCAAAACGGGAAGATTTTCAAACAGCGATGCTCGATGTTGCTGCTAGTGTGAAGACCAAAGAAAAAGATGAATTGGCTGCGCAAAGTGCAGATGAAGAAGGGCCGAAGAAGTTGGATACAAAGGAGATTTCCTTAGAAATGTTTAAAGATGGTATGAGCATTGCTGATATAGCGGTTAAGCGCGGGATGGTCGCAGGTACGATATATGGACATTTAATTAATTTTGTTGGTACGGAAGTGGAAGCAACAGAGTTGATCGAGCAGGAGAAGTTGGATCGTATTCTTGGTGTTATTCGTGCAAATCCGGATAAATCCTCTTCGGAACTTAAGATGCTTTTGGGCGTGGATATTGATTATCCGGATATTAAAATTGGACAAAAAGTTTTGGGATTGTAGGCAATAAAAATTTATAGCGTATATTTGTAACAAATTGTGTGATATAGTTTGTTGAAAGCCCATTGATAACCTTAAGATTGCTTATGGAAGACAAGAAAGATCCTAACAAGTGGCTTGTGCTGACGACTATTTCAACCCAGATGGTTTTTACCATTTATGTATTTTATTTATTAGGGGATTGGCTGGACGGTAAGTTTCATGCGGAGAACCAACTATGGAT
The DNA here is from genome assembly GCF_002295765.1 of Sphingobacterium sp. UBA865. NCBI lineage: Bacteria > Pseudomonadati > Bacteroidota > Sphingobacteriia > Sphingobacteriales > Sphingobacteriaceae > Sphingobacterium > Sphingobacterium sp. UBA865. Next base: position 36,331 of record NZ_DBGB01000009.1, read on the forward strand.
GAAGATCTGTACCCTTGGCGGGATTGGAATTTCTCTATATCAAGTCATTAGACAAGTGAATCGATTAAACGATAGATGATAGTATATATAAAGCAGACCCTTATTTTATTTTTTGTAGCGGTTTTGATTTTTGCCGTTCATTTCTTTTTATTAAAATCTTTTGATGGTATTCATTCCTTGGAAGATCTACATTTTCCATTGTATGAAATTTATATTTTTCAACTGATATTATCCGTGATCATCATGGTGGGGATAAGTTACTGTTCGCAGAAATTTCCGCAGTATGTTGGTTTTGTTTTCTTGGGATTATTGACTTTAAAGTTTGTCCTAAATTATGTATACATCCATAATGGGTTGGCAAAACCGCAGGCTGATATTTTAAAATATAACTATTTGATCGTTGTCGTTTTATTCCTTTTTTACGATGTTATATTTGCTTACAAGGCTTTAAACAAATCCTAAGGGAGAAAAACGATAGTTTTTTCAAAAAAATGTAATATTAAAGTAGCTTTTGTGCTTTATATATAGTATTTTCGCAAAAAATTTTAAATAACATAATAGTAGTATCGTGAGTCTTAAAAGAACACTTCAATTTTTAGCAGTTATTCTGTTTGCAGTTGCGCCATTTTTAACAAAGGCGAATGAGAATGCACACGGAGAAAAATCGCAGGCTGAGGAAATCAATAGCCATATTGAGCATCACTTACAAGATGATTATTATTTTAGCTTCTTTTCGGATGAAGAGACAGGTAAACATTATGGTTTTTCATTGCCCGTTATTTTGATCGATAATGGCTTGAAAGTTTTTATGGCTTCAGCATTCGATCACGGTAATAAAGTTGCTGAGGTTGACGGTCAGTATTATGCATTGTACCACGGAAAAATTTATAAGACTGATGCTGCCGGTAATTTGGCTGGTCATGAGTATCGTAAAAATGCTGATGGTAGTTATGTTATGACTATAAATGAAGATGGAAAAGAAGAGAAAAAGGAATTTGAAACTTCTTATGTGATTGGTTCTCATGAAATTCATGATGCTGTTGATTTTCATCCATCTGTAGCGATGCCTTTAGATTTCTCGATCACTAAAAGTGTTGTCGGTTTGTTTTTGGCTGCATTTTTAATGTTTTGGGCATTTATTAGTTTGGCTAAAACGTATAAAAAAGGTGCTAACAATTTGCCAAAAGGTGTTGGACGTGTATTGGAGCCTTTGGTTATCTATGTACGTGATGAGATGGCTATTCCAAACATTGGTCATCGTTACAAGGAATTCATGCCTTATTTATTGTCTGTATTCTTTTTGATCTGGATTTTGAATTTGGTTGGTTTGACACCACTAGGGTTTAACGTTACAGGAAACATCACAGTCACTTTATGTTTGGCTCTTTTTACATTCTTAATTGTCAATATCAAAGCAAACGCAAACTACTGGAAGCATATTTTTTGGATGCCAGGTGTTCCGGTTCCATTTAAATTTGTTTTAGCACCAATTGAAGTATTGGGATTGTTTACAAAACCATTTTCGTTGATGGTACGTTTGTTTGCAAATATTACAGCTGGTCACACTGTCGTAATGGGACTGATTGCAATTGTTTATTTATTGCAACACCAATTGACTGTAGTGGGTAGTATCGGTGTTTCCATGTTCTTGACAATCTTCTTGATGGTTATCGAATTATTGGTAGCATTCTTACAAGCATTTATTTTTACGATGTTGTCATCCTTATTTATCGGTATGGCTGTTGAAGAACATCACGATCATTAATTAGTAAATTTTTTAATTATTCAAATCATACATTATGTACAATTTAATTGGAGCCGGTTTAATCGTTATCGGTGCAGGTTTAGGTTTAGGTAAAATTGGTGGTTCTGCAATGGAAGCTATCGCTCGTCAACCAGAAGCAGCATCTAAAATCCAAACTGCAATGATTATCATTGGTGCCTTACTTGAAGGTTTAGCATTCGGTGCTTTATTATTAGGTAAATAGTCACAACGGTTTTATAATATAACCTGCAACGGTTGGTTGCAGGTTATATTATTCCTGAATCTTAAAAAATAAGAATTATCATTATATAGTATAACAATGGATAAATTAATACATTCGTTTTCGTACGGTTTGTTTTTTTGGATGGTCATCGTCCTTGTGGTTATTATCTTTTTATTAGGTAAATTCGCTTGGAAACCAATTGTTGATGCCCTAGACGAACGTGAAAAAGGTATTGCAGGTGCTTTAGAGGCTGCTGAAAAAGCGAAATTAGAAATGGCTCGTTTAACAAATGAGAACGAACAATTACTAAAAGAAGCTCGCGCAGAACGCGATGTTATCCTTAAGGAAGCAAAAGAACTTAAAGATAAGATTGTAACTGAGGCAAAAACGCAAGCACAGGCTGAAGGTGCAAAATTGATTGCACAAGCAAAAATCGAGATCAACGAACAAAAGAACAAAGCTTTGGCTGAGGTTAAGTCTCAGGTTTCTTCTTTGTCTTTGGATATTGCTCGTAAAGTGTTAAACAAAGAATTTGAGGACCAAGGAAAGCAAGAAGCTCTAGTAGCAGATTTGCTTAATGACGTTAAATTGAACTAATCCGGTCACTCAAATTACGAAATAGAATTATGTCAGTATTTAAAGTAGCATCAAGATACGCTAAGTCATTAATTGACTTGGCTAGCGAGCAAGGCTCACTGGAGACAGTCAAGGCGGATATGGATTCATTAATTGCTGTTTTAAAATCCAGTACAGAATTGCAAGCTGTTTTTGCCAATCCTATTGTTCCTTTGGACAAGAAGAAAAACATATTGGATGCGCTATTTAAAGATAAGATCAATCCCAATATCTTGGCATTCTTTAAGATCATGATCAACAAAGGTCGTGGCGAGATTGTATATGCCACTTCTCAAGAATTTATTCGTGAGTATAACGAGGTAAAAGGAATTGTGAAAGCTACAGTTACATCTGCAGCGCCACTTTCTGAAGCTAATTTGGCAGCGATGAAAGATGTACTTGCGAAGGAAACCAACGCTCAAGTGATATTGATCAATAAAGTTGATCATAGTTTGATCGGTGGATTTGTAGTCAATATCGGCGATCGCCAAATTGATGCAAGTATTGCTGGTAAGTTGAATAAATTGGAAAGATATTTGAATCAGAATAATTAATTTGTTCTGATACTTGAAGTAAAATAAATCAAAAAACCCCTTATAATAATTAAAATGATAGAGGTAAGACCAGATGAAGTTTCGGCAATTCTAAGAGAGCAATTGTCGGGCTTTAAATCAGAAGCCGAACTAGAGGAAGTGGGTACCGTACTTGCTGTAGGTGACGGTATTGCTCGTATTTACGGCTTAACTAAAGTTCAGTCCGGTGAGTTGGTTGAATTTGATAACGGATTACAAGGTATTGTATTAAACTTAGAAGAAGACAACGTTGGTGTTGTACTTTTAGGTCCTTCGGATGAGATCAAAGAAGGAGATACTATTAAACGTACCAACCGTATTGCATCCATCAAAGTTGGTGAAGGCTTGTTGGGACGTGTTGTAAATACTTTAGGTCAACCAATCGATGGTAAAGGACCTATTCAAGGTGATTTGTATGAAATGCCTATCGAGCGTAAAGCTCCGGGTGTTATCTACCGTCAACCGGTAACTGAACCATTACAAACAGGTATTAAAGCGATCGATGCAATGATTCCAGTAGGTCGTGGTCAACGTGAGTTGGTTATTGGTGACCGTCAGACAGGTAAAACAGCTGTTTGTATCGATACAATCTTGAACCAAAAAGAATTCTATGATGCAGGAGAACCTGTATTTTGTATCTACGTTGCCGTAGGTCAAAAGAATTCTACAGTTGCGAATATCGTGCGTACATTGGAGGAAAGAGGTGCTATGGCTTATACAGTAGTTGTGGCTGCATCTGCTGCTGATCCAGCTCCACTTCAGTTTTATGCACCAATGTCAGGTGCTGCTATCGGTGAGTTTTTCCGTGATACAGGTCGTCCAGCATTGATCGTTTATGATGATTTGTCTAAGCAAGCTGTAGCTTACCGTGAGGTTTCTTTATTGTTACGTCGTCCACCGGGCCGCGAAGCATACCCAGGTGACGTATTTTATCTACACAGTCGTTTGTTGGAGCGTGCAGCGAAAATCAACTCTTCAGATGATATCGCGCGCAACATGAATGATCTACCTGAATCGATCAAACACTTGGTCAAAGGCGGTGGCTCATTAACTGCCCTTCCGATCATTGAAACCCAAGCTGGTGACGTTTCTGCATATATCCCAACCAACGTAATTTCAATTACAGACGGTCAGATTTTCTTGGAGTCTAACTTGTTTAACGCAGGTATTCGTCCAGCGATCAACGTAGGTATCTCTGTATCTCGTGTAGGTGGTAATGCGCAGATCAAACCGATGAAAAAGGTATCTGGTACATTAAAGTTAGATCAAGCTCAGTACCGTGAATTGGAAGCTTTTGCGAAATTCGGTTCTGATCTAGATGCTGCTACTAAATCTGTCTTAGATAAAGGTGTTCGTAACGTTGAGATCTTGAAACAAGGTCAATATTCTCCAGTTTCTGTAGAGAAACAAGTTGCGATTATTTATATCGGAACTAAAGGTTTATTGCGTAATGTTCCTGTAAATAAAGTGAGAGAATTTGAAGAAGAATTCTTGACTCAATTGGAACAACGTCATCCAGAAGTATTGTCAGCTTTCAAAGCTAATAAGTTCTCCGATGAATTAACTGCAGTGTTAGAAACAGTAGCTAAGGATTTAGCATCAAAATATTAATAGTAATGAGTATTTGGTATTGAGTCTATTGACTAGGCTCAATACTCAATACTAGGTACTTAATACTTAAAACAAATATGGCAAATTTAAAAGAAGTAAGAAACCGGATTACCTCGGTATCATCAACACAGCAGATCACGAAAGCTATGAAAATGGTTTCGGCTGCTAAATTGAAGCGCGCTACTAACGCTATCTTACAATTGCGCCCATATGCGAATAAACTAAGAGATATTTTGGCGGATGTTTCTGCGAGTGTTGAGGGAAGTAACTCTCCTTTTACAGTGGATCGCGAGCCAAATAAGGTATTAATCGTTGTTGTTTCTTCTAATAGAGGTTTGGCTGGAGCATTCAACGCAAATGTTATCAAAACGACTAATAACTTGATCTTTAACAAATATGCTGAGCAACATGCTAAGGGCAATTTGAGTATCATTGGTATTGGTAAAAAGGGTTATGACTTCTACTCGAAACGTAACTTCAATGTGGTAGCTAATCACTCTGATTTGTTTTCTGATTTAAATTTTGGTTCTGTATCTGTGGTGACTGAATTTATCATGGAGCAATTCAAAGAAGGTAATTTTGATCGTGTTGAAGTGGTTTATAATCAGTTCAAAAATGCTGCAGTTCAAGAGTTGACTGCAGAACAGATTTTACCATTATTACCTGCGGAAGAAAACAAACAACATACGCATAAAGCAAAAATAGAAGCTGAGGTGGATTATATCATCGAGCCTTCCAAAGAGAAGATTATCGAGGAATTGATTCCTAAAGCAATCAAGATTCAATTATACAAAGCTGTTTTAGACTCGAATGCTTCTGAGCATGGAGCACGTATGACGGCAATGGATAAAGCTACAGAGAATGCCGGTGACTTAATCAAATCACTGAAGCTATCTTACAACCAGGCACGTCAAGCTGCAATTACAACAGAATTGACGGAGATCGTATCTGGTGCAGCGGCATTATCAAACGGATAATCCTTTATTTGGAAATATATAAAAAAGGTGATAATCGAAAGATTATCACCTTTTTTATATATGCTATTTTTTACCATCGAATTAAGGCTGAACCCCACGTAAATCCTGCTCCAAAAGCTGCCAAACATACGAGATCACCGTCTTTAATCTTTCCTTCTTCCCAAGCCTCGCATAGTGCTATCGGTACAGAGGCTGCAGTGGTATTACCATATTTCTGAATATTGTTGAATACCTGATCCTCCCTTAATCCAAGTGTTTTCTGTACAAATTGCGAAATGCGAAGATTGGCCTGATGTGGAATTAATAAATCGATATCATTAGTTTTTAAATTATTTTTTGCTAGTGCTTCATGAATAACCTCAGGGAATTTGACAACAGCTTTTTTGAAGACGGCCTGTCCATCCATATTTGGAAACGCAGTCCCATCTTCGAGCATCTCCTTGGTCATCAATAATCCTCCCAATTCTTGGTCCGGCCAATCGGGCATTTTATCCAGCCAAATTCCACTGGATGCACCGGGATAATACATAGCTAGCTTTTCGGCATCGTCTCCGTCTGAATGTAAGTGCGTGCTCAGGATTCCTTTGCCGTTTTCGGCTGTGGGTTGCACAACCACTGCTCCGGCACCATCGCCGAAAATAACAGAAACGGCTCGTCCTCTCGTAGAAAAGTCAAGTGCAAAAGAGTGTTTCTCCGAACCAACCACTAGCACATTTTTGTACATCCCTGTTTTGACAAATTGATCGGCAATAGAAAGTGCATATATAAAACCTGAACATTGGTTTCTAATATCCAGCGCCCCGACCTCCTTCATCTTCATTTCCCGTTGCAGTAGAACGGCGCAGCCCGGGAAATAATAATCTGGCGATAAGGTGGCAAAGATGATGAAGTCGACATCTTCAGGTGTAATATGGGCTCGTTCGATGGCAATTTTAGCGGCTTCGACCCCCATAGTGGTGGTGGTTTCGCCTATTCGGTCTGCATATCTACGTTCTTTAATGCCAGTTCGTTCTTGAATCCATTCGTCACTGGTATCCATAAAGCGTGTTAGGTCATTATTGGTATATACATTTTTTGGAACGTAATAGCCAATTCCTGCAATTTTTGACTGTAACATAATAAATTCCTCTAATTGATTGTATTCTTCCCTTTTATATTATCGTTAATTTAGAAAAAAATATTCTATTTTTGCAGCATGGGTACCCAAACTGCTGAAGAAACCTTTACGTTAGAAGAGATATTAGCCTCTGTGAAAGAGTCTAATCGACTCATTTTGTGGAATGATGAAACCAATACGTTTGAACATGTGATTCATTGTCTCATCTATCATTTACAATATACCGAGAAGCAAGCTGAAAAGATTGCCTGGAAAGTACACACTGAGGGGAAATGTGCTGTATTGGAAGGCACCTATACGGAGATGGAAATCTATCGTAAAATTCTGAAAGCCGAGGGATTGACTGTTTCTGTGGAGTAATTTACTATTCTTTTGTTACCGTAATAATATGGTTACGCTTCAATTTTGTCTATAAGTTTTAGTTTTCTTTGCACTATAACTTATAAACTAAGCTGAAGCATGTTTTTTTACGCTAAATCGTTTAAATCTTTCTTATTTGTATTCTTTTTACCTGTTGTCCTTTTTGCTCAAACAGGTCAAATCAAAGCTATTTTAGTTGATAGCGAAACCTCTAAACCTATTTCATCGGCTAGTGTCGCGCTCTTGGACGCCCATAGTAACGTTCTTGTTAAGGGGGGACAGTCTGTATCCCAAGGATTCCTTTTGTTGTCTGATATTAAACCTGGTAAATATATTGTCCGTATCACTTATGTTGGCTACGAAACACAAACTATAGATAGTATAGCGGTCTTAGGGGGTAAAAGTAAGGACTTAGGTCGAATTGCTTTGAAACCTACGGGTAATATGTTGAATGAAGTTGTTATTGAAGGACGAGCTCCAGCCATGCAGATTGGTATAGACCGTAAAATCTTCAATGTAGGTGAGAGTTTGGTCAGCGCGGGTGGAACAGCGACTGATGTGCTTGCTAATGTTCCCACTTTGCAAGTTGATCAGGATGGATCGGTCAGTTTGCGTGGATCAAGTAGTGTGAAGATTTTAATCGACGGCCGGGAGTCTGCTTTAGCAGGAAATGATGTAACTTCTTTGCTTCAGAGTCTACCTGCCAATTCAATTGAAAAAGTTGAAGTCATCACAAATCCATCCTCTAAATATGATGCAGAGGGCCAAACTGGGATTATCAATATTGTTTTAAAGAAAAATATTCGAACAGGGCTGAACGGATCGATAAATACATCCGCTGGTTCTTATGATAATTATATGGCTGGTATAACATTGAATTATCGTGATCGGAAATTCAATTACTTCGGATCCTATAACTTCAATAAACGAAACATGTTGGGAAGTGGGAAAACGGACAACACGTTTTTTGGTGATAGCACGCGTAATTATAGCGAATCCGAATCGTCAAGAAAGGGCAATAGCCATACGGTAAAAGCTGGGTTTGATTATAATATGTCAGATCGAACTTCATTGAGTTTTTCGGGTAATTTAAGTATACGTGATAACAAGCGAATAGAGGACTTGAATTATGAGTTCTTCAAGCAATCGCAGATGACAGGAACGAGTGTTCGAAATTCAACGCAATTTGAGGACGATCTGGGTTATGAATTAAATGCTGATTTTAAACATCAATTTAAGCGAGAAGGAGAGGAGTTGACGGGGAATGCAAGTTATGGAAGAGACAAGGAAGATGGTACAAATGATTTTTCTCAAAATTATACCGATGGACGGAAGGCCACTTCACGGAAGAATGTTACGTCTGAGGATGGCAAGAATATCAACCTTCAATTAGATTATGTTTTACCTTTCTCTGAAGTAAGCAAATTTGAGGCGGGTTACCGTTCTCAAATCAGAAAGTCATTTGATACCCAGTTTTCCAGATCACTCGATTCTATAGGTAACTATGTGCCAGATTATAGAATCAGCAACGATTTTGATTTCACGAGTACAGTCCATGCGATCTATGCGAATTATCAAAATAAATTAACGGATAAAATTGGCTATCAAATCGGACTACGTGGAGAACAATTTGAGCTGAAGTCTACCTATTTCTCCAAGGATCCAGCTGCTGTGGAAACGGAATCCAATGCTAAACAGAAATTTTTCAGGTTATATCCAACACTGTTTTTAACCTACGATGTTGGTGAAAATGGGGATAAAGTTCAATTTAGCTACTCGCGCCGTGTTCAACGGGCTCGTGGTTGGCAAGTTAACCCATTTTTAAACGTATCCGATGATTTAAATTATCGTCAGGGAAATCCGAATCTGAAACCGGAAGATGTGCACAGTTTGGAAATGAGCTTTGCCAAAACCTTTGGTAAAGTAAACCTCATATCTTCGGCTTATTTCAATCACGCAAGTGAGGTTATTCAGCCATTTGTTTACAAGATAGAGGATGGAAGAACATACAGTAGATGGGAGAATATGACCAGTCGTAATCTTTCGGGTTTTGAGTTTATTTCAAAGATCAACGCAACGAAGGATTTTGACTTTACATTTAATCTCAATTTGATCCACATTCAGTATAATGCAAACCCGGACTATGATATTAAAGAACGAAAGGATTTCGCTTATAATGCTAATCTGACCGCTAATTATCGTTTTACGCCAACATTTTCTGCACAAGTGCGCGGCGAGTATAATTCTTCCCGTGTAATGGCTCAGGGACAGATGAATGCAATGAAAGGTATGGATCTGGCCTTGAAAAAAGATGTGTTTAAGAAGAAAGCTTCAATTATGTTGAATGTTAGAGATGTATTTAATTCGCGGAAAATGAATGGTGTGACAGAAACCTCTCAACTTATATCCAATTTTGAGCACCGTTGGATGAAGCGGATGGTAACTTTATCACTTTCCTATCGGTTTGGTAGCCAAGATTTAAACAAATCAAAGAAGAAAGAGTCAAATACAAATGAAATGGGCGGTGGAGAGGAATATTAAAAAATATTCCTCTTTATACACTCAAATGCTTAAATTTAATTTTAAAACAAACCTAAAACTAAAAAGAATGAAGTTATTAAAAACAGTTCTTGCGGTATCGGTGATTGCTTTTTCAGCACATCTTAATACTGCCGTAGCGCAAGCAAAAAAAGAGGTTCCTGCTTACAAAATCTTAGATTTACCTCGTGTAGATATCAAGAAATTTAAAAAGAATAAAGCTGGAGCCTATGTTATTTTTGATGGTACTTCGCTGGAAGGCTGGAGAGGATATGATAAGACCGTAGTCCCGAAAAGATGGGTAATTAATGAGGGGGCGATCAAATTTGATAGCCAAGCTAATGTTGGTAAAGAAGAAGGCGGAGATTTGGTCTTTGCTCATGATTTTAAGAATTTCGAATTGGAGATGGAATGGAAAGTTGCTAAAGGAGCAAATTCGGGTATCTTCTTTTTAGCGAAGGAAGTGGAAGGACAGCCGATTTATATCTCGTCTCCAGAATGCCAGGTCCTGGACAATGAAAACCATCCTGATGCTAAAATGGGGGTAGATGGAAACCGTAAATCGACTTCATTGTACGATATGATTCCTGCCAAGCCGCAGAATGGTAAACCGTATGGCGAGTGGAATAAGGTTAAGATCAGAGTAAACAATGGCAAGGTCGAGCATTTTCAAAATGGTGTAAAGGTTGTTGAATATACATTATGGGATAAGTCGTGGATTGATTTATTGCAAAAAAGTAAATTCAGTGAAGAAAAATGGCCTTTGGCTTTTGAATTGTTGAGCCATGTTGGTGGCGATAGCAAATCAGGGCTTATCGGTCTTCAGGATCATGGAAATGATGTCTGGTTTAAGAATATTACCGTTAAGGTTCTAAAATAGAAAAAGCAGCTTTAAGCTGCTTTTTCTATTTGCTATAGTATCGATTGTAACTCTTTTAAGTCGATAATCATATGTGATACATCGTCCGGTTTTTCAATAACATTTGGGTTAAAGAAAATGGCATCCATGCCTACATTTACGGCTCCACGGATGTCGGCATCCAGGTTATCTCCAATCATCAGTGATTGCTGCGCCCGAGCTTGAGCAGTCGTCATAGCGAACTCAAATATTCGGGGGTCCGGTTTATTCACGCCGATGACTTCCGAAATAAAAATATGTTTGAAATATTTGCTGAGGTTGCTCTTTTCCAGTTTGGTCTCACAGGCCTCTTTAAAACCATTCGATATCAGGTGAAGATTGTATCTTTCACCCAAATAAGCCAAGGTTTCATGTGCATGTGGAAACAGATTTGTTTTTTTGGGACAGATAGCGAGGTATTCCAGTTCGAATTCTTCAGGAAACAACTCCGGATCGACACCGAGCTCAGTAAAGGTGTCGGCAAAGCGTGCTTTCCTGAGTTCTGGTTTTGATATCTTTCCGTGATGATAGAGCCCCCAAAGGCGATGATTGTTAACCGTATAAGTTTCTATAAAACGAGTGGATGACTCTTGATTGAACAAGTGATCAAACTTGTATTTAAAATATAACTCGTGCAGACTTTCTTCGGCATTTTTATCAAAATCCCATATGGTATGATCCAGGTCGAAGAAAATGTCTTTTTTCTCGTGATTAAACATATACAAAATTAAAACAAATTAATTTTAAATTCCAAGTCAGTTGGGTTAGCTAGTGATGAAATTAAAGGTCACTTTTAGCGCTATCGGGTCTCCGATGGTTTATATGAGTCTGTTTGGTGATTTTAGTCTTATTGCGAATCGGTTAATTTTCTTCTTTGTGTCATAATCCTCCGGATATTTCCAAATACATAGGTGAATACCTATTTTTGTCACATGAAGAAAGCGCTGTTACTCTTTTATTTTCTATTGTTCTATGCGGTTATGCAACTGATATGGTGGGGGGTGATGTTTATTCGTTTTGATCCGAGTAAAAAGAACATGATCATAGGGGAGGGAATATTCTTCTTGATTATTTTCTTGTGGGGTGCATGGCGATTGAAGCGACTGGTTGAAAGGGAGCAGAAACTGTTGCAGCAACAGCAGAACTTTCTTTTGGCTATCACACATGAACTTAAATCGCCGTTGGCTTCTGTCAAATTGTATATTCAAACGATTTTGAGACGTGATCTTGACAAGGAGCAACAACAAACGTTCTTGAGAAATTCGCTGAAGGATATCGAGCGTTTGGATGATCTGGTTGAAAATGTATTGATGACAACCAAGTTGGACAGCCGTAACTACAGTATGCCGAAAGAGGATTTTAATTTTACTGCTTTGGTAGAACAGGTTGTGGATAGACTTCAAAAGAATTCCTGTAGTTCGCAAGTCTTGAAACCTTATTTGGAGTCGGATATCATTATTCATGCTGATAAGTTTGCGATTAGTAATGTGGTTACTAATCTGATAGAAAATGCCATTAAGTATTCACCGGCATGTGCTATGGTGGATGTGAAATTATATACGGAGAATAATAAAATAATTTTTTCTGTTGCTGACCATGGTATCGGTATCAGTGATGAAGAGAAAAAACTTATCTTTAATAAGTTTTATCGCGTGGGAAGTGAGGCAACACGAAAAACCAAAGGTACAGGTTTGGGGTTATATATCGTGAAAACCGTATTGCAGAAGCACGACGCGACCATAAAAGTTAAAGATAACACTCCTAAAGGGAGTATTTTTGAAGTAACATTTGAAAGAAATGCAAAGTAAACAAAGAATATTACTTGTCGAAGATGAAGAACACTTGTTAGAAGCTATCAAGTTGAATCTCGAAATGGAAGGTTACCGTGTTACTACGGCTACCGATGGAAAAAAAGCACTAAAAGTCTTCAAGGAGGAACGTTTCAACTTGGTGGTTTTGGATGTGATGATTCCCGAAATAGATGGATTCCAAGTAGCTGAAACTATTCGACTGCAAAACACTGAAGTTCCTATCATGTTTTTAACTGCGAAAAATAGCAGTGAGGATCGAATTACGGGTCTTAAGAAAGGGGCGGATGATTATTTGGTAAAACCTTTCAACTTAGAAGAATTGATCCTTCGCGTTGGAAATTTGGTGCGTCGTGGCATGAAACCGGATGATTTGAAAGAACTAAATTCTTATCAAATCGGTGATAAAACGATCTATTTTAATTCGTATGAGCTACATCATGCGGATGGCACGATCACTTCTTTGACAAAGAAGGAGACTATGCTGTTGAAACTGTTGATTGAACGACGTAATGAGGCAGTATCACGGGAACAAATATTGGAGACCGTATGGAATTACGATGTTTATCCATCTACGCGTACCATCGACAATTTTATCTTAACCTTCCGAAAATATTTCGAACCAGATCAAAAGCATCCGATTTATTTCCATTCTATCAGAGGTGTTGGTTATAAGTTTACCGACAATAACGCATAGGTAGAAAGAGATGATGACAATCAAGGCTAGAATAGCCGTTATTTTTATTGCTGCATTATTTTTGGGCTATGGCTTATACCAGGGGCATTATCAAACTGCTGTGCTGATAGCGGGTGGAATAGGCTACTTGATTTGGAGTCATTTTAGAGAAGGGTCCGTTTTTTTGGCAACGCAGGCTTTTCATAGACAAGATTATGAAAAGGCAAAAAACTTACTTGCTGAGATAAAGAATCCGGATGCACTTCGTAAAGGCAGGCGCAATTTCTATGAATTTATGATGGGAAACATTGCGCTTAAAGAGGAACGCGTCGATGAGGCTGAATATCATTTTCAGCTAGCTTCGCGTCTGCCTTGGAAAAAAGATAATGAAAAGGGTATGGTTATGATTAATCTAGCAAATATAGCGCTGCGAAAGTTGGATTATGAAAGAGCTAGAGCTTATACAGATGTTGCCAATAAGCTACATCTGACGGCTAGGCAGAACAGCATTATTACAAAAATAGAAAACGAAATTTCAAAACATTTATAGTGAGTACTACTTTACAAAACGACTTATTGATTAGAGCTGCGTTCTCGCAGCAAACGGAAAGACCTCCTGTGTGGATGATGCGTCAAGCTGGACGCTTTATGAAGGAATATTGGGATATCAAGAATAAATATTCCTTTTTGGAGATGTGCAAAACACCAGAAATTGCTGCGGATGTCACTATGCTCCCAGTAGATTTGCTAGGCATTGATGCCGCTATTTTATTTTCTGATATTTTAGTTACAGCTGAAGCTATGGGAGGGGATCTGTCCTTTGAGCAAGGTGTCGGTCCTCGTTTTTCTAATCCTGTTCGCTCTGTAAAGGATGCTGAAGCTTTGTCTACCAACTGTTTGGATAAATTGCAGTATGTTGCTGATGCAATCAAGGTCATTCAACAACGTCTTGACAGCCGCATCCCTTTGATTGGTTTTGCGGGCGCACCATTTACAATTTTAAGTTATTTGGTTGAAGGTGGATCTTCAAAAGATTTTAAGTTAACGAAGTTGATGTTGAACAATCAGCCTGAGTTAGCACATCTGATCCTTCAAAAGATTGCAGATGTAACGGTTGAATATCTTAACATGCAGATTGCAGCCGGAGTAAATGCAATTCAATTATTTGATAGCTGGGCCTTGGCCTTATCTTGGAATGATTATCGTGATTTTTCGCATTATTATAATAAGCAGATTATTGCGAAGTTGAACCGTAAGGATATTCCAGTCATTTCCTTTTGCAAAGGATCTTCTGTTTTTGCACCAATGATGGTCGAAGCGCAACCTGATGTTGTTTCTATCGATTGGAATGCAGATTTAAAAAATATTAAACAATCTCTGCCGCAGGGTATTGCTGTTCAAGGGAATTTGGATCCATTTGTTTTGTATGCAGATAAACCTGTTATCAAAAAGAAGATTATCGAACTATTTGAGCGCATGAGAGGTGAAAATGGTTTTATTTTCAATTTGGGTCATGGTATTATGCCGGATATTCCTTTTGATAATGTAAAATATGCCATTGAGGTTGTAAAGGAATTTAGCTATTAGTTTGCTATCCACTTCAACAACAAAAACGACTTGCCTCTGGCAGGTCGTTTTTGTTGTTACATGCTACAATCTCGTGTTTTTGATAGTGTTCTTTTGTATAATGGATGTAAGATTTGTGCAATTGATGTTTGGACGTATTGATTGCTCTTAACTTTTCTTATTTTTGTACCTATGGTCTATTTATATGCAAAAGCAGTTCATATTATCTTTGTGATTTGTTGGATGTCAGGTCTGTTCTATATGCCTCGACTCTTTATATATCATACAGAAGCTAAGGACAAGAGTCAGGAAGCATTTGATGTTTTGCATAAAGAATTCAGTAAGATGGAAAAATTACTGTGGTGGGTAATTACTACTCCTGCGATGTACATCACAGTCTTTTCTGCACTAGTTATGTTATGGTATTCTCCTGGCTTATTATCCATGGGGTGGATGCATGTAAAACTGACATTCGTTCTGGGAATGATAATTTATCATTTTACCTGCCAGAAGATTATGTTCAAATTAAGCCGTCAAGAATCCAAATTAACCTCAACAAAACTCCGTTTGTTTAATGAGGTCGCGACAGTTTTATTATTTGCGATTGTTTTTACTGTTGTCTTAAAGTCAGCCCTGAATTGGATATTTGGTGTTTTGGGGCTCTTAATTTTATCCATCGCTTTAATGATGGCCGTAAAACTTTATAAGAAGTACCGGAACAAGAAAGCATAACAAAATGTTAAATTCGTCTGGTTTCTTAATCCTTTTTTATGCTGTGTAGTCGAAAGATTATAAATTGAATCGGATTATGTACAGGAAAATTTTGGTGACGGTCTCGTTGCTTATTGTCGCAACGGCTGGGTTCGCGCAGCGATACAGACCTTTTGGAGGAGCATTAAATATCTATTCTACTGATGTTCCATTTTTTCTTTATATCAACAACGTTTTGTATAACAATAGAGCTTCCACGGATATCAGGGTCCCCAATTTGACGAGTCGTCGTTATGATCTGCGTATTGTGTTTGCTGATAGGCAGCAACGAACGTTGAACGGTAGCGGCGTGCAACTTGTCAATAGAAATGGACAATATATGAATGTTGTATTTTCTGTCAGTAGCAGACGTGGAAATAGGGGGATTATCTTGGAGTCCATGAATCCTGTTGATCGGTATAACAACGGTAATTATCGTGAGGATTTACCTTATACTAACCGGGACGGATATCGCAATGAACAAGGTAATGATCGATACAGACAATCAGAAGATCGTGACGATTTGCCAGACAATAATCGTGAAGGATATAACAAAGGATGGAATAATGATCGATATAGGCAATCAGGAGACGATAAGGTTTATCGCGACGGTGTAGCGAATCAAAGAGGATATGCTGAAAATGAAGATAATGATCAGTCTGATAACGGAGTAATGAATAAGACGAATTCTAATCGATTGAACGATCTATTGAATCAGAAGGAAAACGATCAGGATAGGCTTGCTGTAGCTGCTCAGGAATTAAAAAGTATGCGCCTAAGTGTTACTGAAATTGTTGATTTAATGGAACTTTTTATACGAGATGATAATAAACTGGCTTTTGCCAAATATGCTTATCCGACCTGTGTGGATAAACAGCATTATGAGAGAGTAGGGGATGCCTTATCGTTCAGTTCAACCCGGGAGAAGCTAGTGGATTTTTTAAAAAAATAAAAGGAGCATTTTGCTCCTTTTTTATTCACCGCCGAAGCAGATATATTTTAATTCCATATATTCATCCAAACCGTGTTTAGAACCTTCACGACCTACACCAGATTTTTTTACTCCACCAAAAGGAGCTGCTGCATTTGAAATAAGACCTGTGTTAATACCTACCATGCCAGCTTCTAGCTGTTCAGCAACACGAAAACAGCGATTTATATTTGTACTATAGAAATAGGAGGCTAGGCCAAATTCAGTAGCGTTGGCCATTGCTATTCCATCATCTTCTGTTTTGAAACTGAAAAGAGCGCAAATAGGACCAAAAGTCTCCTCGCGGAATATAAGTGCTTCTTTCGGGACGTTGGTCAGGACAGTTGGTTGGAAAAATAGGTCTTTGATGACCTTTCCTCCTGTAGCCAATTCGGCACCATGATTTAACGCGTCTTGCACATGATGCTGCACTTTTTCTAGCCCTTTTGTATTGATTAATGGACCTACCTGGACGCCTTTGTCAAGTCCATTGCCAACTTTCAATTTACTGACAGCATGGCTAAGTTTCATCGAAAACTCATCATAGACTTCTTCTTGGATTAGAAACCTATTGATGGAAACGCAAGTTTGCCCTGAGTTTCTAAATTTTCCGGCAATAGCTCCTTCGACTGCAGCATCAATATCCGCATCGTTAAAAACCAAAAAAGGAGCATTACCACCAAGCTCCATAGACACTTTTTTAATGTTAGAGGCTGATTGTTCTATGAGTGTTTTTCCGACTTCGGTTGAGCCTGTGAAAGATAGTTTTCGTATGAGGTTGTTCGTAGCGAGTTCTTTGCCGATACCAGCACTATCTTTTCCAGTAATCACATTAAAAACGCCTTTTGGAATCCCAGCATCTTCAGCCAGTTTAGCCAAAGCTATAGCAGAAAATGGTGTTTGAGATGCCGGTTTTAGCACAATGGTACAACCAGATACCAAAGCTGGAGCAACCTTTCGGGTGATCATCGCTAAGGGGAAATTCCAGGGTGTAATTGCAGCAACAACTCCGACCCCTTGCCTAATTGTAAGCATTCTAGTTCCTTTTTTTTGAGAAGGTATCGTCTCACCATAGGCCCTTTTTCCTTCTTCTGAAAACCATTCTACGAAGGAACTACCGTAGTCAACCTCTACCCTCGATTCGCTAAGGGGTTTGCCACTTTCTAAGGTCATGATTTCCGCTAGATCGTCTTTATATTGCTGAATAAGATCGTACCACTTTCGGACGGTGTTGCATCGTTCCAGTACAGTTGTGTTTTTCCAGCTTTTCCACGCCTTGTCAGCATCAATTATGGCTTTAGTACAGTCAGCTACTTTTAGATCTGGCAACGAAGCAATAACTTTCCCTGTTGCAGGATTTACCACATCAAAGGTGTGTTTTGACTTGATAAATTTCCCATTGATATAGGCACTGTCAATTAAAAGTGTATTTTTCATCGATGTAAATTTAATTGTCACAAGTATAATTAGAAGATTTCTGAACTAAACTTCACTTCAATATGATCGTTGTTTGTTCAAATGAATCTCTCTCGCTCAGATTTTGACGGTATTGTGCAAAACTCATTTTTTCCAAACCATCGATAGCGATTTTTAGCAAAATAATCATAGAGCGCATCTCTCCATTTGAGTGGTAAAATCTTCAGTAAATAACATGTCATGTATGGGAAGCCCAATTGCTTACAAATCTTTAAAACAGCTTCACTTTTGAGATAGATACCGGTTGGAGATAGGAAAACAATGGAGTCAGTATTTTTGGGAATATTTGTTAGTGTGGTCCGGGCAAATTCAGACTGCAAAGAACTAAATAAGAATTTCTTTCTGCGATTTATTCTTAATAATAGTTGAACAAAGCGATTACAGATCAAGCAATCACCATCGAAAAAGATGATATATCTCCCTTGTTGTTCCATATTATAAAGTTACTTCTATTTATTGAAAGTACTGCCACAACAAGATCATAAAAGGGAGAGATTTTATCATTAACCGAGTTTAGTCCTCTATGTAAAAAAGGCGGTGTTTCTATTGGAAACACCGCCTTTTTTAATTCCTTTTTATAGGTTTTTCATGATTGTATGTCCCATACGATCCCTTTTGGTTTTTAAGTACTCTTCGTTAAAGGGATTTGCAGTTATTTCAATAGGTACATTTTCTATAATTTCAAGACCATAACCTACTAGGCCAGCACGTTTTGTCGGATTATTTGACATAAGACGCATTTTTGTGACACCAAGATTTCGAAGAATCTGTGCTCCGACACCATAGTCTCTTAAATCTGCTTTAAATCCTAATTGTACATTGGCATCTACCGTGTCCAAGCCATTTTCTTGTAACTTGTAAGCATGTAGCTTATTGATCAGTCCAATACCGCGACCTTCTTGATTCATATAGACAATAACACCTTTCCCCTCTTGCTGGATCATTTCCATTGCTTTGTGCAATTGAGGACCACAGTCACAACGGCAAGAACCAAAAATATCACCCGTAACACAAGAGCTGTGCACCCGCACCAAAATAGGCTCATCTTCATTCCACTCGCCTTTGTAAAGCGCTAAATGTTGTTCGCCAGTGTCTTTTTGTGTAAAGGCTTTCATCTTAAAATCACCAAATTGCGTTGGCATATTAACAGTGACTTCTTCATTGATTAAAGAATCGTGCTTAAGACGGTATTCAATTAGATCTTCAATACTAACGATCTTTAAATCAAATTTTTTAGCAACCTCTATTAGTTCTGGAAGTCTGGCCATTTCACCATCTTCTTTTAGAATCTCAACCAATACACCTGCTGGTTCAAATCCTGCTAATCGAGCCAGGTCAACGGTAGCTTCAGTGTGTCCTGTGCGACGTAATACGCCACCATCTTTTGCTATTAGCGGGAAAATATGTCCTGGTCTACCTAATTCTTCATAATGAATATTAGGATCAATCATTGCTTTAATTGTTTTCGAGCGGTCTGACGCAGAAATTCCGGTTGTACAACCGTATCCCTGTAAGTCAATGGAAACTGTAAAGTTTGTTTCATATACTGCTGTATTCTGTCCCACCATTAGATCCAGATGTAATGCATCTGCTCTTTCTTTTGTAATTGGGGCACACACTAGTCCACGACCATGAGTCGCCATAAAGTTGATGATTTCGGGAGTTGCATTGCGGGCAGCTGTGACAAAGTCTCCTTCATTTTCGCGATCTTCGTCATCCACGACGATTACTACTTTTCCTGCTTGTATATCAGCGATCGCTTCTTCGATCGTGTTTAATTTGAAATCCATTTATTGATATATTGTAATTGGTACAAAGTTAGTGTAGAATCTAAATTTATTTATAATAGCGTTGTCACAATCTAATGTGATTCTTTCAATTTATTCTTTTTTGCAAGCTTTTCCTTAATCCATTTCCAAGCGGCTTCTACTTTTAATTTATATTGATCAATATCAAATAACGCGGAATCTGTCGTTGACTTGTATGTTAGAAAAGCGGCCAATGGTGTTAAGACAATAATGGCCATCCACATGCCAACGGCTGATGATATGGCACCATCTTTAGCTGTTTTTTCTGCTACTGTAGAGATAATGTGATAGATCAGAAAGAAAATGATGGCCATCACCACAGGAAGACCAAGTCCACCTTTTCTGATAATGGCTCCTAGTGGAGCTCCAATTGCAAATAGTAAGAGACAGGAGACAGCTAGGGTAAACTTGCGATGCCATTCAATACGATAACGGATATCTTTCGATTTGTAATCTTTAAATTCAAGTGTACGGCCGTTTAGATCTTCCTTTAAATAATTCAATTGGTTCAGCGCATTCATAGTGATTTGTGCTCGTTGTTCTTGTGGAACGAGATCGGTAAGCAAATTTTTAAAAGGTTTGATCTTAGCCTCTTTGACCTTTGGCTGTCCGGGTTGATTCACACTAAAATATTTCGAATAGATATTATATCGGGTGTCTAATGTACGGACGATTGCCTTTCCCATGCTGTCTATTTTGATATGATTGGAATCGATGTACATGTCTAACTGTTTCAGGTTTAACATGGCATGGTGGCTCTTGAAGAGGTTTTCGTCAGTTTTACCCTGTTGAAAACTTCCCATATCAAACTTTTGCTCTGTTTCCTTAAACTTAAACCGCGTAAATTGCTGGCGTGGATCGTAGGTCTTGGAGTTTTTAGTCCGTGCTTCCTCGTAGCGGATACCATCCTTAAGTTTAAGGATCATATAATTGTTGTCAGGAGAGTTATAGATATACCCTTCTTTGGCCATAAGTACATTATTGGCTGTATTACCGCCACGATGATCATAGATCATCAAGTCATAGAGAATTGTTCCCGCTTTGTTTTTTCCTCTAGCGCGGATTGAGTAACCTGGAATGGTGTTGTTAAAGATTCCGGGTTTGATGAGGAAATCTGCCTTTTTATTACGTACATCAGTAAGTAGCGTACCCATTTTTAGGTTCACTACGGGGAGAATATAATCGGAGAACAGAAAAGAACTTGTTGCGAAAATTGCAACGAGTATAAATAGCGGGGTCATTGCTTTACGTAAAGATACGCCTGCAGCCTTGATTGCAACTAATTCATAGCTTTCACCCAGATTTCCGAAAGTCATAATGGAGGAAAGGAGCATGGATAAAGGCATTGCCATTTGGATTTGAACAACGCATTGATATCCAATTAGCTCCATGATGGTATACCATTCAAATCCTTTTCCAATCAAATCATCAATGTACTTGAATAGGAAAAGCATCAATAAGACAAACATCACAATAAAGAATGTGACAATAAATGGTTTTATGAAAGCTTGAAGAATAAGTAAATGAACCTTTTTCATCCGTGACGCAAAGCAAATTGATGCCTTTACATTAAGGCATCTCCCAACTAAGAAGCTCCTGCTGGAGCCCCTAGTGGAAATATATTGCAAAGATAGGCTTTTTTATGCACCTATAACACTTTGAAGATAGACTATTGAATTTTTCCAAATTAACTTTCTATTTTCAAGGTCTTCTTCTTTAGCATAATCTGTTATCTTAAGAGCAACATCATTCGTTAGCTCGTCTTGATCGATCTCCAGATCGAAATAATAGGGATCATCATCTAGCCATTTAAAGCGTACAGATTTATTTTCTTTTGATGCTACAATTTTTGCTCGGTGAGGTTCATCATCCCAAATGAAAGTATAAACGGTGTCTTTATAGTTTACATCATCTGCAAACCATTGCGCCAATTCGTTTGGTTCTTGCAAATACGGAAATAAAATTCTAGGTGAAGAGTTGATGATATATTCTAGTTGGAATTTTATTTTATCTGCCATAAAAATGTTTTTTTAAATTTTAGTTTGTTTAAATCAAAAATAAGCTATATTTGCATTCCCAAAAATGGCGGGGTAGCTCAGATGGTTAGAGCGTTGGATTCATAACCCAAAGGTCGGCAGTTCGATTCTGCTCCCCGCTACAAATCTCTTCCAAAATTGCTTTTTATTGCATCAACTTATTATTTGTAATAATACATATTTATTTTGTTATTGCAAGTTTTTTTGTAAAAAGTTGCTCCCGTTTTTTAATAAACATGTTGTTTTTTGGGCTGTCAATTTTTTTAAGTTCATTTTCTATTTTTCAATGCTAAATTTATTGAGTTAAAAATGAGTTTGTTGTGTTTAATACAAGTTTTAAATAGGCCAGAATCAGTAAAAAAATAAAAAAATCTTTTGAATTGACATACGAAGTGGTATATTTGCATACCGAAACGGCGGGGTAGCTCAGATGGTTAGAGCGTTGGATTCATAACCCAAAGGTCGGCAGTTCGATTCTGCTCCCCGCTACTAAAAGCATCAATCTTAACAAGATTGATGCTTTTTTTATGATTGCATGTATTTCCTTTTTATCGCATTTCCTTTTTTTCGCTGCTGGCAAGATTACATCTATCTTTGTATTGTTTTATGGATAATATTTAAATAATGAATATAAGACCTATACTAACCCTATTTTGCTTTTTTATCTGCCATCATGTTTTTGCACAACAAGGCACAAAAAGCCACGTCGTTACACATCAACGGAAAACCATTCTATGTGATGCACAGAAAGGCGAGAATTCTTACCCGGCTTGGGGAGTATTTCCAAAAGAAAATTATCCTATACGAAAGGTTACTATGTTTGTTACGCTGGGGAGCCCGGATAGTTTGCGCACGGCGCATTGGGACTATTTGGATCACATCGTATTACGTCGTAAAGGAGGGAAAAATGGACCAGCACTAAATTATGAATTAGGAAGAATGCTTACGCCATATGGTAGTATTTACAATAAGGGATGGAGTTGGAAGTGGCAGGTCGATGTAACTGATTTTGCTCCTTTCTTAAGGGATAGCGTGGAAATTGTCTATACTCATTCTGGTTTTGAGGACAAGACTGTGGGATGGGCACTTACCGTAGATTTTGAAATTTTATCAGGTCCACCAGTTGTTACCCCATTGGGAATAACAACGCTGTGGAATAAAGCCTATAAATATGGGGATGTCAACGAAAAGATAGCAGAAAATCTACTGCCAATAACATATACCTCGAGTGCGGGAGCAGCATTGAGCCGAATACGCATTCAGCATACAGGGCATGGTATGGATAAACCACGTGGCTGTAGCGAATTCTGTAGCCGGTGGCGCGAACTAACCTTCGATGGAAAGACTGTGGACAAACGTGATATGTGGAAGAAATGTGGGGGTAATCCACTTTATCCACAAGGCGGGACCTGGGTACATGACCGCGCATATTGGTGTCCTGGAGATTTACAGCAGCCTGATTTTATTGATGTATTTACTAAAGTTGGTACCCATCAAATTGCCTTACAGATGGAACATTATACAGCGACTGATAATGTGCAGGCTGTCGAAAATATATCCGCTTACTTGTTTCAATATTCTGCCCCTAAGCAAAAAGTTGATGTTGCCGTTGAGTCAATAATGGTTCCAAGTGATGAACAGCGTTTTTCTCGATTAAATCCGGCGAGTGTTGGCCCAAGGATCTCTTTCAGAAATTTAGGTGCTGAGCCGATTCGTACCCTAGAAATTGTTTATGGCACGAAGGGATTCCCTGCCAGAACTTTTCATTGGAAAGGTAATCTTTCTTTTAATCAGGTTGCAGAAGTTATACTGCCTGGAGAAATACAAGAAAGAGATCAGGAGAATGTATTTACGGTATCACTTCTAAAACCGAATGGCAAGTCGGATGCGTGGCCTATAGACAATAAGGCGGAAAGCGTCTTTACCGCGCTGCAGCTATTTCCCACTGATTTTGTTTTGGAGTTTATGACCAATAATAAACCGGCGGATAATCGTATATTTCTAATTAATGCAAAGCAGGATACGGTCTTTCGCAAAAATGGCGCCCAACTGGCTGCGGCAACGATGTATAGAGATACTTTACACCTTAATGATGGAAACCACTCACTCTCTTTGGCCGATACCGCAGGTAACGGACTGCAGTTTTGGGCACAACCTGAAAATGGTGATGGCCATTTACGAATCTTCGATTTGAAAGGAAACCTTATTCATGCTTTTGAAAGCGATTGTGGAAATGGCGAAATGTTTAGTTTCCATGCTAAACGTGGATTTGAGACGGGTCTAAGTTCAACGCAATATGCCTTCTCGCTTTATCCAAGGTCGGTTGTGGATAAGACTCAACTAAGCGTAGTCTCCAATGAACCGAGTGAGATGACTGTGCTTTTTATGGTTGATGGCGTTTTGTGGCAAAAACACGAATACAAATCCATTCAACAGGCTGTGCTGAATTATGATGTGAGTCATTTACCATCAGGAAGAATAATCGTAGAAGTTTTGATGGATGGTATTAGCCAGTTTAAAGGACGAATAAATAAAAGATAACCGGATAAAGAAAAGCGTGAAGATATTTTGTGCTTAGATTTTGAAGAATTTGATAAAAAAAGCTCCATTATGGAGCTTTTTTTCATCTGTTTAATCAATTGTCGTCGTAAGCTAAGCCTTTCCAGTCTTCTCGCTGTAAGTACTTCAGCATTAAAAAGAAGATGAACCATGCAAGTCCAGCTAAGATCCAAATTAGTGTTTCATAGTGGAAAATGGTTTTATGTAAGTATCCCAAAATACCCAATAGACCTAATATCAGTAGATTAGTTATTGCTTTTGAATTGGATTGACTAGCCTTCGAAAACGGATAGCTTTTGACAATAAAAAGCATAATCAGAATACTTTCGATACCGCCAATAGCGGAAGATAATAGCAGATCATTAATAGAACTGAGACCAAATAGTGGTACACAGATAGAAAGAAACAGAATGTTGAACGGTAAAACATATTTGATAAGACATGCTTTAAGAACTCCAGTCATCAGTTGTCCTGGTTTTTGTATGGGAGTCACATGGTAGACCCAGGCCGCTTTATATTTATTACTTTGCGTAATAAGCTGGAAAACGGTTAGTATGGTTAATAACGAAAGATAAAACATAATTATATACAAGCCTGAATCACGAAGCTTCGCTATTTTGCCAGCTATTGGGAGATCATCTCCTGTACGTAGAAATAAAAAAACGAAATAAATAGGTAGATAAGCCAACGAAGGGTATAGCTGTTGCTTAAATTCTCTCGTTTTAGAACTTATCAGCCATACAATGCTAAATCCTGCCTCTTCAACCGGGGATGAGCAAACCTTCGAGGAAATTCTTTTATATAAAGGTAATTGGGATGGATTATTTCGAGTTAATTGTGAAGCTTCATCAGGAAGGCTATCGGCGGTTGCAAGTGCAGCTATTTTCGCATTAAATCCACGTGAAAATAGCTTAGTACAAGCGTAAATACCAGCAAGAGGAGTTAGTATTCCTAATGTTGATAAGACGACCATATGTACACTGTGGCTGCCAAAGAGTAATGGTTGAAATGATGCAATCCAGGTACTTGGGAATATCCAAAGAAATCTGAGCTGTTCCATCGTTAAATGAGATTCTACAATAGATTGAATCAAATTAGGGCCAACATAATAGGATAGGAAAAGAACTAGCGAGAGACCGATCTGTATATAAGTAATTACATCTTTAAACTTTTGTATGGGGAGATATTTGATGCTAATCAGATAAAATCCGTTGACAAATATCAGCGCGATCAATGTGCTTAGTATAAGCTGCAGACATAGAAGAAGGACGGAGACGATATCCCAATTGAAAGATACATAAATAAGCACAGGTAAGGTTAACGCAATTACTTGATTAAAAAGCTTGATTGCAATAAAAGTTATTCGGGAAATAGCTAAAGTCTTATCATTAACTGGTCTGGGCATAATGATATACTGATCCCGAGTATCTAATAGTATGGGCGAAAAATCGGACACCAGTGTAATACTTAACATGCTAATGAAACTGAGTAGCATGATCGAAATGGCTAAGTACCTATCTGGAATCGACAAAATAATGACCATGAATATCAGGCCAAAGATGAGATACAATAAGAATTGTAAAATCGATGACGACGAAGATGATTTTCCCGAGCTACGTTTGCGAAAGCTAATAGGCTTTCGATTATCTAGGATTATTTTGGTTTCTAAGATGATTTTAAACTGTTCATAATTGATACCTAAGCCTTTCCAAACCCCACGAAAAAGAAGGATAAATTTTAAGATAAATTTTTCCATGTTATTGAATTGCTGTAATGATATTGGAAGCGTCCAATGCGCTGCTGCCCGTATTGGTTAATTTAGCAAATATATGCTCCAATGATTCGTTAGGATCTGTTTTTAGTTCCTCAATCGTACCATCCGCAATGATGCTCCCCTGGTTTATCAGTAAGATCCGATCAGATACTTTTTCAACAACGTCCATCATATGTGAACAATAGAAAATTGTTTTCCCTTCTTTTGCAAGTAATGAGATAAGTTCTTTAACAAAGATAACAGCATTAGCATCGAGTCCAGATAATGGTTCATCCAGCACGATAATTTGTGGGTTATGAATAATTCCTGAAATTAAAAGTACTTTTTGACGCATTCCTTTGGAGAAGGTATCCATCCTATTATTTACATTAGATTCAAGGCCAAACGCCGCTAACAGTTTTAAGGAACGTTCCTGAATGACCTTATCTTCCATTCCATAGAGTTTACCTACAAAATCCAGGTATTCCATGGGAGTCAGTACATCATATAATTCTGCGTTTTCGGGAACATATCCCAATAATGCTTTTACTGCAAGTGGATCTTTTTGAATATTGATGCCATTAATTTCTACAGTGCCTGTGAAGTCCTCGATAAGTCCTGTTAATATTTTAACAGTTGTGGATTTGCCGGCACCATTTGGGCCAATATATCCGATAACTTGACCTGGGAATATGTCGAGGTTGATTCCTTTCAATATTTCTTTTTCTCCGTATGACTTTTTTAGGTCAACAATCCGGATGAGAGGTAATATACTTTCCATATCATTATAATCTTCAAAGTAAACTTACATAAAAAATTGGAGTTATAGTTTCCAATTGAAAAGTATATGATACCTAATTTTGAGAAGAAAGTCTTTATTTTAATCAATGGAAAAGGGACCTTCCGGTCCCTTCAAAAATTATGTTATTTTCGGAAAAACTACCTATCGTTTTTAGGATATCCCTCTTCATCGAGATCATCTCTCAAATCTTCTTCGTTCTCGGCTAATTTCTTGTCCAAAGGGGATAAACGTTCATGATCAAAAGTCTCGATTCGCATGTTAGCATTATCTAGATCTTCCTCTTTGAGTTCATCTTGTGTTGCATACTCATCTCCGACAAAAGGATTAGAGTCATCGTATGTTGAATCATCATCAATTGCACCTTCAGCTACTGTATCGTAGTCAGCCGGGTGATCGTAGTCTGGATCGTTGTCATCGACATCCATTTCATAACTGTCAAGTTCTTCATTAAAAGCAAGGTCCTGCTCTTTATCTGGATAATCTTCTTCGACTTTCCCATTTTTACTTTCTTTTTTCGACATAATCCTGCTAATTTTTATTTATCTGTAAAACAGTTCCCGTAAAAAAAAGTTTTTGATTTATCTGTGAAAGCGAATGTTCCAGTGCCACTAGGAGGTCAGGAATGTGAAGATTCTTTTGGAAAGATAAAATCCAAAAAATGGTTAAAGCAGTAAAACAATATAATTATATGTTTGTTTTATTCTAAAATAGGAATTATGATCTTCAAGCGTTTAAATTATCAGACTTTACAGAGTTTACGCCTACAAGGCTACAATATTTTATTGACCATTGGTCGGGCTGAAGATGAGAACCCAATTTATTTCCCAATGAAATTGGAATCTTTTAATTCCAGTAGCTCAAATTTTGACAGTCATGATGCAGCGACCTTTCAAGGAAAGAAGATTCTTATTTTGGATGAAGCCATTCAACGCTCTTTAAATCACGATCTTAATGGTGTAATCCAACTCGATAACTAAGCACTATTTTTAGCTCTTTTATAAGAGCTGGGTGTAATATTTCTTTTCTTCTTATAGAAATTGGTTAGGTGACTTTCATCATTAAATCCGAGTTCTTCTACAATTTGTTTCATCGTGTATCTATTGGATGCTAGTCGCTCCTCAATTAGTTTAATACGAATATCGTCTATATACACTTTGTAGCTTTTTGAATATCTTTTTTTAAAAAAGGCCCCAAAATAATTTGCTGAAATTTGGAACTGATCTGCAATCGACTTGATTTGTAATTTATCCGGGAAATAGATATTTTGCTGTATGTATTGCTCGATCTCTTGAGACAATTCATAAGACTCGTTAATAGGTAGCTCCAGATCTTTCAATATATTTTCTACTAAAGCGAAAAGGGACATTGTCTGGTGGAATATAAAAATTGATGCCGCTTCATGTTCACTCTCATATTGTTGAATTAGCGAAATTACCCGCTCGATCAGTTTTTTATTTTCCTTTTTAAGGGATAGGCTCTTATTTAACAATGTCTTCGAGTTAAAGATATCAACCGGGTTGTGAGTAAGTCTAAAATTTTGTTGTATAAAGTGCAGATCTTTAAAGTAGGAGTTGGAGAAATAGAGTACAAATGCAGTTGTATCTTTTTTTGTCTCAAGTGTTTCGAAATCTTTATTCAAAAAAAGTAAATTCTCTTTGGAAAATTTTAAATTATTCCCTTTCGATACGAGTGTGCCTTCGGTTATATAAACTAACGCAAAATCAAAACCCGTTTTATTGAGTTCTAATTTTTCTTTATGCTTGATTTTTTGAGATTCGAAAGATAAATTCATCATATGTACAGAGTCTATTGGAATAATCGCTACAAACCTAAGAAAAATGGATTAAAGACCTTGCTATTTCCTCTTTTAAACCGGCATGTAATACAGTTGCGTATTCACCATAAAATAAATCATTCGTTATTTTAAACGATTATCAGGTGCTTTTTGCATTTCTGGTCATCTGTTCAATAGCATCCCATTGATCTTCAGGAATAATATCCAATCCATTGAACTCACCTGCTCCCTTAAGCCACTCGCCGCCATCTATCGTGATAACATCACCGTTGATATAACTGGCGTAATCGGATACCAGATAGGCCGCGAGGTTGGCCAATTCCTCCAGTTTGCCCAAGCGGCCCAAGGGGATACGTTTGGTAGGCGAGAGAAGTTCGCCTAATTCACCTGGAAGTAGCCGTTCCATGGCACCTGAAGTTTGGAATGGACCCGGAGCTATAGCATTGAGTCTTATCCCTTTTTTTCCCCATTCAACGGCTAACGATCGAGTTAATGCAAGAACTCCGGCTTTAGCTGTTGCAGAAGGAACAACGTAGCCAGAACCCGTCCAAGCATAGGTTGTGACGATACTTAGTATAGCTTTATTATGTTCGTTGGCCTCAATCCAACGCTTGCCCAGTGCTAGGGTATAGTTTATACTACCTTGGAGAACGATACCAATAACAGATTCGAAGGCGCGGTGGCTTAAACGTTCGGTAGGGGAGATAAAATTTCCGGCAGCATTGTTTATGAGTATATCTATCCCGCCAAAATGTTCATATCCACAGGAAACGACGCGCTCGACATCCTCATAATTTCGGACATCTCCAGCTACTGCAAGACATTTCGCCTGATATTTTTCCGACAATTCGTTCGCTGTAAGCTGTATAACATCATCTTTACGGCTCGTGATCAGGCAAGAGGCGCCAAGCTCGAGAAAGTAATCTGTCATGGCTTTTCCGAGGCCTGTACCACCACCCGTAATCAAAATTCGTTTTCCTTTTAACGCGTTTTCCTTTAAAATACCCATATGCTGTCCAGTTTTTATGTATCCTTAAGTTACACAAATTTGAGATAAAATAAAAGTCAAGGCCAGCGGTGAAAAGTAGTTCGGGAATAAATGAAGGAAGAGATATAAACAAAAACAGGAGCCATTCGAAGAATAGCTCCTGTTTTAAAAATTTCCAATTCTGGTAATAGAATGGATTATGCTTATGCGCCCAATTGTACGCGTTTGAAAGCAGTTACAGTTAATCCTTTGGAAACTGAATCCAAGAATTGAGCGATGTTTTTAGAAGAATCTTTTACGAATTCTTGGTTTAACAAAGTTGTGTCTTTGAAGAATTTATTCAATTTACCTTGAGCGATTTTCTCAGCCATTTCAGCAGGTTTACCTTCAGCAATGATTTGCTCTTTAGCAATAGCGATTTCACGCTCGATTGTGTTTTGATCAACACCATCTTTGTCAATTGCGATAGGGTTCATTGCGGCAATTTGCATTGCTACATCTTTACCTGCTTCTTCAGCACCAGCAGCATCAGCAGAAAGACCTACTAATACACCTAAACGGTAGTTACCGTGAATATAAGCGATAACCTTTTCAGCAGTGATAGTTTCGTATTTAGAAACGTCAATTTTCTCGCCAATTACACCAGTTTGCTCGATTAATAAATCAGCGATGTTTTTGCCATCAAGTTCCAAACCTTTTAATTCTTCCAAAGAAGCAGGTTTACTGTTTAATGCAACGTCTGCAATTTTTTCAGCGAAAGCAACGAAGTCTGCGTTTTTAGCTACGAAGTCAGTTTCACAATTAACTTCAACTACGATACCTGATTTACCATCAGCAGTAGCTTTAGCGATGATAACACCTTCGTTAGAGTCGCGATCTTGACGGCTAGCAGCTACTTTAGCGCCTTTTTTACGCAAGTAATCTACAGCAGCTTCAAAGTCACCATTAGACTCAACTAAAGCTTTTTTACAATCCATCATACCAGCGCCAGTTTGTTGACGCAATTTGTTCACATCTGATGCAGAAATTTGTACTGACATGTTTATTTCTTTTTATTATTATTTACGACTGAAATTTGTACAATATTAACTTAAAACATGTTAAGCTAATATGAAGTTTAACATTTCTTGATAAACGAGTATTGTTAAACCAAAAAACCGGACAGAGAGGCTAGTTCAAGAAAAGTAAACTTTTCCAGAAACTAACGCTACGCCATCCGGTTTGGAATAAAAATATTATTCTCCGTCTTTCGCTTTGCGAGGACGTTTAGCTTCTGAAGCATCACTATTATCAACTTTTGCTTTAGCAGCAGCAGCATCTTTTTCAGCTTCTTCTTCTTTGTCGCGTTTGCGCTCGTCCAAACCTTCTTGGATTGCTTGACCAATGATACCGGCGATTAAACTAATAGATTTACTAGCGTCATCATTTGCTGGGATTGGGAAATCAATGTTTGAAGGATCAGAGTTTGTATCTACCATTGCAAAAGTAGGGATGTTCAATTTCATTGCTTCAGAAACAGCGATGTGTTCTTTTTTCACATCGATGATGAATAAAGCAGCTGGTAAACGGTTCAAATCAGCGATACCTCCTAAAAGGTTTTCTAATTTGATACGCTCACGTTGAATCATCAACTTCTCTTTTTTAGACAATACATCATATGTACCATCTTTTTGCATTTTGTCAATGTTAGACATTTTTTTGATAGACTTACGAACTGTAGCGAAGTTTGTAAGCATACCACCTAACCAACGCTCAGTTACAAAAGGCATATTAACCTCTTTTGCTTGTTGTGCGATGATCTCTTTTGCTTGTTTTTTCGTAGCGACGAATAAAACTTTGCGACCTGATTTTACGATTTGTTTGATAGCTGAAGCAGCTTCTTCTAATTTCGTAAGAGTTTTGTTCAAGTCAATGATGTGGATACCGTTGCGTTCCATGAAAATGTACTTAGCCATTTTCGGATCCCATTTACGTGTAAGGTGACCAAAGTGCACACCTGCATCCAATAAATCTTGATAAGTAGTTCTTGCCATTTTTTGATCCTCCTTTGATTAACGTTTACTGAATTGGAATCTTCTACGAGCTTTACGACGTCCTGGTTTCTTACGTTCAACCATGCGGTCATCACGTGTTACTAAACCTTTAGCGCGTAATGCAGGTTTAACTTCTGGGTTAAGCTCAACCAAAGCTTTTGCGATCGCTAAGCGAACAGCTTCTGCTTGACCTTTAACACCACCTCCGTTAACGTTTACTTTTACATCAAAGTTTGCTAATTCACCAGCTACGTTCAATGACTGTGTAGCGATGTATTGCAAAGGTAATGTTGGGAAATACTCTTTGTAGTCTTTACCGTTTATGATAATGTTTCCGCTACCAGCAGTTAAGTAAATGCGGGCAACAGCAGTTTTTCTTCTTCCTGAAGTGTTAGTTGTTGACATGACGATTCTCCTTAAAATTTAACTGGTTTTGGATTTTGTGCTTCATGCTTGTGCTCAGTACCAGCATAAACGTAAAGGTTTTTAAACAATTGACGACCTAAACGGTTTTTAGGAAGCATACCACGAACAGCTTTTTCAATAATGCGTTCAGGAAATTTAGCCATTAACTCTTTAGGAGAAACGAAACGTTGACCACCTGGGTATCCAGTGTAGCGTACGTAAACTTTGTCGCCTAATTTGTTTCCTGTCAATTTAATTTTGTCTGCATTGATAACAATCACGTTATCTCCACAGTCTACGTGTGGGGTGAATGTAGGCTTATGCTTACCACGAATTACTTTCGCGATGTTGCTCGCCAAACGCCCCAAAATCTCTCCTTCAGCGTCAACAACGATCCACTCTTTGTTAACGGTGTTCTTGTTGGCAGAGACAGTTTTGTAACTTAACGTATTCACTTGCTTTTGTTTAAATAATTTATTAAAAAATTTTTCTTCCCCTTATCTCAAGGGTCTGCAAAGGTACATCTATTATTCTATATTTTAAAATCTATTTTGCTTATTTTGTTGAAAACGAGTTGAATTTCAAGCGAGCCCCACTAATCTCAATATTTTTACAACTTCCTCGAATGAATATTGTTACATTAGTTAGTATATTGCAGGAAGAATTTTTAAATTATTATAGCGGAAGTAGATGAGATTGAATTTTTTAGATAAGCGATTTTTTTTAAGTTTTATTGGTTTACTCCTAGTAGCACTGGGCTCATTAAAGGCACAATCTCCGGATAATAAGCCTAAACCTTACGATGCACGACTCAAAAACGTACAGGAAATATTGAAGCAAGGAAAAATTGGCCCGGGGATGGATTCTTTGGATGCTATAATCGCAGATTACCCACAAGCCGATGACATCTATTTTACAAAGGCAATTCTTCTTGCGCAGATGAGAAATCAAGATGGAGCGATCGAAGCTATAAAAGAAGCGCTGAATATTCAGTCGAAGCCGGAATATCTAAGTTTTGCTGTAGATGCATTTAAAAGTAAAAACGACGCGGATAGTGCTTTAATCTATCTCGATAAGTTGATAGATCGAGATGACAATAATACTGCCTCACTAAAACGGGAGCGTATCATGCTCCTTTTCAATGGTGGGTACAAGGATGTGGCTTTGGAGTATTTCTATAAAACCAAAGAGATCGCTGTCGCTTCTGATACATTGGACATGGTTGGCAGTGTGTTGTTAAATGATGCCGGTAATTATAAAGCTGTCATTGATCTTTTGAAGCCCTGGGCAGACAAAGGGACTTCGCTGGCTCAAGTGTATGGACAATTAGCGCAAGCCTATAATCTTTCCAAAAATTCGAAGCTTGCATTGGACTACATTAATAAAGGAATTCAGACCACAAAAGAGGATTTTCTTTATTTCGATTTGGCTGATCTCTATCGATTTGATAAAAAGCTGAAATTATCTTTTGATGCACTTAAGCAAGGATTTCAATCTAAGAAAGTTGATTTTGCAGATAAGAATCGGATTATAATGACCTTGTTGAATCCGAAAGGTCCCTATACAAAAGACCAACTTTTGGAATTGGTGAATATCTTGGTTGAAGTTCATCCACGTATTGCCGAAAGCCATATGGCAAAGGGACAAGTGTTATGGTTGAGAGACGATAAGTCCGCTGCTCAAAGTTCACTAGCGGTAGCCGTGAGTATGAACCCCTACCAGATCGATGCTTGGCGGATGCTGATGAGTTTGGATATGGACAAAGGTGAATTTGATCAAGCCATTGCACATGGTGGGGAAGCGCTGCACTATGTGTCCAATAATGCGACCATACTCTATTTTACGAGTATGGCCTATTTGATGAAAAAAGACATGGAAAATAGCCGAAAGTTTATGGAGGCTGCACTTAATAATGCACAGGATGAATCGCCTTTTCTACAAGCAAATATTTATGGGGGATTAGGTGATATTTATAATTCACTTCAGATGTATAAAGCCTCTGACGCGGCTTATATCGAAGCTATTCGATTGGATAGTACAAATGTGACGGCGATGAACAATTTAGCATACTATTTGTCGTTAAGAAAAGAACGACTTGATGAAGCTATAAAGTATGCCGCAATGGCGACGAAATTGCAGCCCAATAATGGAACTTTTGAAGATACCTATGCTTGGGTACTTTTTGCAAATGGAAAATATGATGACGCACTAGTATGGATTCAAAAAGCGTTAAAAAATACAAATCCGCAAACGGCGGTATTACTGGAACATTATGGCGACATTTTGATTAAGTTAGGGAAAACAACGGATGCCGTTAAGCAGTGGAACCTCGCTTTAGAAAAGGGAGCTGATACGGAGGAGGGTAAGCTGAAATTGAAAAAGAAGATTGAGACTAAGAGCTATGTGGAATAAAATTGTTTGGGTTAGTGCTGTTGTGTTGCTGCTTTCTTCTTGTAGTTCTAAGAAGAAACTACTAAAAGGTGCTGACCTTAAAGCTGAAAACGAGTTGACCATAAAAGATAATACAAGGGAGGCGAAAAAGAATAGCTTACGTGATCTTTTTTTGACCAATTTGAATTATTCTACTTTTTCTGGAAAAGCGAAGATGCGTCTCGATCTTGGGAAGGACAATTATGATGTCACTTCTACTATTCGAATAGAGAAAGATAAAAGGATCTGGATTTCCATTTCTGCTACACTGGGTATAGAGGTTGCCCGGGTATTGATCACTCCAGACAGTGTACAAATTTTAAATAAGTTTCAGAGCGAATATATGGTTAAGCCATTTGACTACCTATATCGTTTTGCCAGTCCGGATTTAACTTTCGGAAATCTACAGGATTTGTTGCTAGCCAATCTTTCGGTGAATCTATTGTCCGATATTGATCAGGTTAATTTTAAACAGGACTCGATGTCTGTCCAGTTGGATGGCAAACTGAATGAACTAGATTTTTTATATAAGTTAAATAATAACAATAGGCCTTATCAGTTTAGATTAGCGCAACTTTCAAAAAAACAATTGCTGGAGGCCAATTACGGTGAATATGCCATGGCCTCTGGACAAGAATTTCCGATGCTTTTAAAAATGATCATTTCTGATGGTCGTCAAGAGATAAAAACAGAGATAAATTTTAACAAAGTGACTTTTAATGAACCAGTCGAAATGCCTTTTTCAGTATCGTCACGTTACAAAGTAATCCGATGAGAAGCTGTCTATTTCCTTTAGATTTATTACTTTCGCAATTAGTTTGCTAAAGTATGGGGTGAATTAATAGGATAGAAAGATGGCAAACACAAAAAAATAGTACTGTAAATGAACTTTAAAAAGACAATACTTGGTATAGCTGCTTTCCTATTCATGATTGGGATTTCATCGGCGCAGACTAGGGCTGAACTTGAAAAACAGCGTGAGAAACTCAATCGTGAAATTGCTGAATTACAGAATACGGTCAAAGAGATTGCAAAGGAAAAATCACTTACTCAACAACAAGTGACAGCATTGAGTAAGCAGATTAATTTGCGCGAGCAGAAGATAAATACCATTACTTCGGAAGTAGCTGTAATTAACAAACATATCAATGCCAATACCGCTGCCGTAAATAAGTTAAAGGCCGAATTGGAGAAGATGAAACGTGACTATGAGAAGATGGTGATGTTTGCGTTCAGAAACCGGAATGCCTATAATAAATTGATGTTTATTTTTGCATCCAAGGATTTTAATCAGGGGTTCCGACGGGTTAAGTACTTACAACAGTTTAACGATTCTAGAAAGCTGAAAGCTGCCGATATCGAAAATACCAAGAAACAGATTGAACAAAAAATTGCTCAATTGCAGGCGGACCGAAACAAACAGGTTGCCTTGATGAAAGAGCAGGAAAATGAGAAAAAAACCATATCTCAACAGCGATCTGTTTATTCTGGACAATTGAGTGAATTGATTGTTACAGAGCGCGGCGTGAAGAAAGATATTACCCAAAAGCAAAAAGAGGAGCGTCGTATTAATGCGGCCATCAAGGAGATCATTAGAAGAGAAATTGAGGCTGAACGTCGACGAGCTGAGGCGGCGCGTCGTGCTGCGGAAGCTGCTGCTGAACGGAATCGCAAAGCGAATGAGTCCACATCAAATACAAAGGGTAAAAATAATACAAGTTCGAAAGGCAGTAATACTGCGCGAAAATCAGATTCTGAAGTCTTACGTAGTACTCCGGAAGCAGTCAAACTTTCAAATGACTTCAGATCGAACCGAGGTAGTTTGCCTTGGCCTGTTTCTAATGCGAAGATTATGCAAGAGTTTGGTTCAGAAAGTGTCGGTAGAAATGTCAATTGGGATCATGAAACTGTCAAAATACAAACATCAAGCGGTTCGGCCGTGAAAGCAGTATTTAATGGAGAAGTTTTGAGTATAGTATCGATGATGGGGCAGCGTATTGTCATGATTAAACATGGTGAATACTTTACTGTTTATATGAATTTGGCTGGTGTAAGTGTTTCAAAAGGACAAAAAGTAAGTACGGGACAGACGATAGGGACGGCCGATGTAGATTCCGATACGGGAGTTCCGATGGTAGAATTTTCTGTACTACAAGGAACAACACCACTGAATCCGATGTCATGGTTGGCGAGATAAGAAATAATTACTATATTTAATAATTATCATTACATTTGTAAATAGAGAGAGAAGTTTTAGTTTAAAAGAATTGAAAAACAAGAAATTATAGTTATGTCAACATCATTATTAATCATGGGAATCGGGGGGCAAGAGTTAATTGTCATTGTAGTAATATTGTTACTATTATTTGGTGGCAAGAAGATTCCTGAATTGATGCGCGGATTGGGTAAAGGAGTAAAGGAATTTAAAGAAGGCCAAAAAGATGAGTCTTCACCTGAAAAAAAATCTGAAGTAGAAGATAACAAATAAGGGAGGTTTTGATCCCATATAGCATGGATACGATTTTGTGATGAACAAAATCGTATTTTGTTTTATACGCGACCTATAGCGAAATAGGACGAAAACCATTTTATACTAAAATCCATTTCTAATCGTTTAGATTATTGTTGATTTTTCAGCAGATGAATCAAACTCGGATTTAACAGTAAATTTATGATCGGAAAACAGACGTTAATTTCAATACTAGGAGGGGTATGCTATGTACTACCACTCATGGCCCAAGAAAGCGCTGTAGAAGGTATGAAAGAAGCTGCCCATACCTTCTTTCAAAAAAGCATCGAAAAAGAAAAACAAGACATTTACCAGTACCTGGACAGTATAAAATCTTCCGGAAGTAACCGACAGCATGATGCTGAAATTACAGATGAAGATATACAGCTTGTACGGAAATTAAAGGCAATAGAACGTGAGGTTCCATTAGACTACTCACCACGAGTGAAAGATCTGATTGCCAAATACACGTCGGATAATTATAATCCCTATATGTGTAGGATGATGGGACTAGGACAATACTATTTCCCATTGTTTGATAAAATCATGGATGAAGTAGGAGTGCCGCGGGAACTCAAATATCTAAGTGTAGTCGAATCATCATTAAATCCACGTGATATCTCTAGTGCCGGAGCAACAGGCTTATGGCAATTGATGTATTATGAAGCCAAAACTTATCATCTTACGGTGGACAGTTATACCGACCAACGTATGGATCCGATCGCTTCGAGCTATGCTATTGCAAAAATCCTAAAAGAAGCTTATGATGAATATGGCGATTGGTTGTTAGCGATAGCATCCTATAATGGCGGTAAAGGAGCGGTTAGCCGTGCGATCCAACGTTCGGGAAAGGAGAATGCTACTTTTTGGGATATCGCTCCATATCTAACGCAACAGACCCAAAACTATATCCCTAAGTTCATCGCAATGACCTATGCGATGAAATATGCGGACGAAAATGATATCAATGCTGCGGATACCGAACTTTCACTGAGAACTCAAGCATTAGATATCAATAAGCGTATTTCATTGAACCAAATAGCGGATGCTTTACAGGTGTCAAAAGAGACATTACGTGCATTGAATCCTAGTTTTAAAAAAAATGTATTAAATGGCACTGAAGGGTCCCCATTGCGATTAGTTTTACCTGTATTGGATAAAAAGATTGCCGCAGAGGAATTGTATGCAGCGCTCAATACGCCAATATCTTCGGTAAATCCTAGTCAGACAGAAAATCCAAGCGAGCCTTTACAGAATGGGAAATATAAAGTGAAAGTTGGTGAGACATTCGCTTCCATTGCTGACAAGTTTGAAGTAACCGTACAGGATATAAAATCTTGGAATAACCTGCGTGGAAATCAGATTGTCCCTGGACAAAACTTACTGATAAAAAAGGAGGATGATTTCGTCAATGCGAAATTAGCTCGTAACACAGAAAGGTCTTCAAAGAAAAACCAACAACGTGCCGCTAGCGCCACGCGTACAGCTTACTATGTCGTTAAGAAAGGTGATACATTATCTGAGATCGCAGATAAAAATGGCACATCAGTCGGTCGACTTAAAAGTGAAAATGATTTAAATGGAAGCCGGATAAAACCGGGGATGAAATTGAAAGTCTCAAAAAAATAACAGCATGGTTTAAATTAACCATGCTGCATCTTCTTCTTTGTCAAATTCTTCAAGAGTAACGGTAACATGTTCTCTTAATATCGTTGAAAGCTTCGTACCATAGTAGTCACTAAATATAGGGAACTTATGGTGGCTTCTATCAATTAATACAGCCGTTCTCATTTTCTTCAATGGAACGTTTAAGAATACACCCAGTCCATAGGCTAAGGCTCTACCACTATTCAGTACATCATCGACTAAGATGATGGTCTTATCTTTTGCAATATCAACAGGTATGTCTGTGCTTGCACTCAACGATCTACTCGTTTTCTTCATAGTAACTTTAATCAGCAGGATTTCCTTCGTTGAAATCTCCTGTAAAATCGCCTGAAGGCGTTGTGCAAATACATAACCCCGGTCAGCAATTCCTACCAATACAAGTGTTTCATCTTCAAAATTGTCTTCCAAAATTTGATAGGCAATCCGAATAGATTTTTGTTTTATTTGTTCTTTATTTAAGATGAGCGTTTTCTTTGAAGACATAATAGTATTCCAATGATTATGGGGTAAAAATAGGATATTATATTGTATAAAAAAAGTCCAAAACGAGTTAAACGCTTTGGACTTTTCGAGACTGAATCAATCTTATTAATTCAATTTATTATCTTTTTCCGCTTTTAATATTTCTGCTGTAAGCGATCTATTATCTTCTGGTAAACGACCACCATTGTAATAATAACGTCGCCAGTATGGCTCATCTAAATTGCTAATCATAACTCCTTTACTGGACGAGGCATGTGCAAACTTATTATCGCCGATATAAACACCTACATGGGTAATACTTTTACTTCTAATTTTGAAGAATACCAAATCACCTGCTTTTAGCTCATTTTTTTCGACAGTTTTGACTTGAGAATATTGATTTCTGCTATTATATCCTAACGAAGTGTTAAATACTTTGTCGTATAATTCATAAGAAAATTTAGAACAATCAATGCCTCTTTTTGAATCTCCTCCTAAGCGGTATGGAGTTCCCAACCATTCGTAAACAAATTGATAAAGTTTGGTATTTGTTGTTGCTGAGACTGCAACTCCCATGATTTGTGAAAAGTATTCTTTCGCTAGATTATCAGGATCTGATTCTGGTTTGGAGTTTCTGTTGGTTTGTGCCTGCGACACTAGACATAAGCCGATAAATAGCATTGACGCTATAAATTTCTTTGTTTTCATTAAATCGCTTTTTTGTACAACATTTAACTTTTAAAAATTTAACACTGTCATCTATTTTGGACAGCACTGTTGCGAATATAATACAATATCAGTTTAGGGTCAAATTTATTTTAAGGTATTTAACGAAATTTTAACAATTTTAACATCTTCATAACGCCCATTTGGGCATATTGTACTTTAATAATTCTGTCAACGATCAACGACAGTGCCTCGACTACCTGTTCGAGTAAAAAACGCTCCCCTAATGTCAGAATGCCACTTGATTATATGTCTCATTGTGAATCTTAAAAAAAATATTAATTTTCTTTGGTAAAGTGATAATATTTGTTCTATATTTACAAAACATAAGCAAAAGCAATGAACACAAATACAATTATTACATCGATTATTATTACCACCGGGATAAAACTCAGGAGGAAGTAGTTTCGTTGTATATAATTGTAGACACAATATTTAGAAGCGCTTTCCTCGACAAAGGAAAGCGCTTCTTTTTTTAGCATAAAAATCATCAATCTAAACAAACAGTATAAAACAGTATGAAAGTTTTAAAATTTGGAGGCACATCGGTCGGGACGGTAGAAAGTCTAAAGGCGGTCTTAAGCATTGTAAAAAAATCTTACGATGCAAAGGAAAAACCATTGGTTGTGTTGTCAGCTATGTCAGGTGTAACAAACTTACTTACCCAACTGGCGGAGGACGCTGCCGAAGGAAAGTCCTTTTCGGATGGTCTAAAGTCCTTGGAAGATAAGCATTTTACGGTTGTCAAAGAGCTCTTGGCTGTGAAATATCAAAATCCTGTATTTACAAAGCTAAAGTTGTTTTTTAATGAGATAGAAGATCTCCTGCAAGGAATTTCTGCACTAAAGGAGCTGAGTAATCAAAGTAAAGATTTGATCCTTAGCTACGGTGAGCGTTGCTCAAATTATATGGTATCTAAGGTGATGGAACAATATATTCCCGAGTCTCTATTTGTAGATGCATCCCATTATGTGAAAACTGATTCAAATTTTGGTAATGCACATTTAAATGAAATGCTAACGGAGCAATTGGTGAAATCATTGTATATCACGCATGGTGATAAACTACTGTTTGTCACCGGTTTTATCGGAAGTAATGAAAATGGACGTATTACCACCTTGGGAAGAGGTGGATCAGATTATACCGCAGCGATCTTCGGGTCGATACTGGACGCAACAGCCATTGAAATTTGGACAGATGTGAATGGGATGTTAACTGCCGATCCACGTATTGTGAAGAAAGCGTTTTCCTTGCCTGTATTATCATACACAGAGGCAATGGAGTTATCTTACTTCGGTGCTAAGGTGATTTATCCTCCAACGATGATTCCGGCTTTCTTAAAGAAAATACCGATAGTTATTCGAAATACTTTTGAGCCTGATTTTTCAGGGACAGTGATTCAGTTTGATAGTGGAAAAACTGCGCTGCCAATCAAGGGGATTTCTTCGATCTCGGATATTTCTGTCATCAACCTGAGTGGATCAGGGATGATCGGTAAATCGGGTTTTAGCGGGCGGCTTTTTACGCTATTGGCTCGAGAGCAGATCAATGTTGTGCTAATCACGCAATCATCTTCCGAACACAGCATCACATTTGCTGTCAATCCATCGGATGCCAAACGCGCTATACAATTGATCGAAGTGGAGTTTGAGCTTGAAATCCAGGCAAATAAACTGGTCGTTCCTGCGATCGAAGAAAACCTGTCGGTCTTAGCTATCGTTGGTGAAAATATGAAAAAAACTCCCGGCATGGCCGGTCGGTTATTTGCAGCATTAGGACGCAACGGTATCAACGTCCGTGCTATTGCACAGGGATCATCCGAATACAATATATCTGTAATTATTGGTAAAGAAGATTTAGCGAAGGCACTTAATGCCGTACATGATGCGTTTTTTGCAGAGCTAAAGAAAACGCTGCATGTATTTAATATCGGTACCGGTAACATTGGTGCAACTTTATTTAAACAATTGGAAAATCAGCATGACTTCCTATTGGATAAAAATGATATTGAAATTAAAGTTGTTGGAATTTCCAATAGCCGTAAAATGCTTTTCAATACCGAAGGTGTTGATTTAAATAATTGGTCGGATGAACTTGCTAAAAATGGAACTGAATCAGACCTGGCATTGTTTATAGATCGAATGAAAGCGCTGAATTTGCCGAACTGTGTATTTATCGATAATACTGCAAGCAAATTACCTGCAACCTACTACGAAGATATCTTTAAATCCAATATTTCAATCGTCACCTGCAATAAAATTGCGAATTCAGGTAAATTCGAGCAATATAAAACATTACGCGATACTGCTCATCGACACGGTGTAGATTTCTTTTATGAAACAAATGTAGGTGCAGGATTGCCTATCGTCAGGGTGCTCAAAGACTTGATGCTGAGCGGTGACCGTATTCTGAAGATAGAGGCTATTCTTTCAGGGACAATCTCGTATATTTTCAACAATTTTAAAGCAGATGCTTCTTTTTATGATATCGTCAAACAGGCTCAGGAGCTGGGATACACCGAGCCAGATCCAAGGGATGATTTAGGTGGTGTAGATTTTATGCGTAAAATGCTCATCCTGGCGAGAGATGCGGGGTATGCTGTTGAGGCCGAAGATGTAGACCTCGGTGCAATATTACCTCCAGCATGTTTGAAAGCAGATACAGTAGATTCTTTTTATACAGAATTGCAACAGGAAAATGAATATTTCGAAGCAATGAAGAAGAAAGCAGCCAATGAAAATAAAGTAATCCGCTACATCGGGAAATTGGAAAATGGAAAGGTATCCATTGCGATTCAGTTTGTTGATGAAAATCATCCTTTTTATGCTTTATCAGGCAGCGATAACATTATATCGTTTACAACAGAGCGTTATAAAGAACGTCCCCTTGTCGTAAAAGGTCCTGGTGCGGGAGCTGAGGTGACAGCTGCCGGTGTATTTGCAGATTTGGTAAATGTCGGAGCATAAAAACTATTCAAGGAAAATAAAAATTACGTGATGGCCAATAATTTAAATGTGGAGTATCTGAAAGATAAGGTGATAAATTTAGACAGCATGCTGTCGGAAGTTCGTGTTTTTGCACCTGCAACTGTCGCAAATATGATCTGCGGTTTTGATATATTGGGTTTTGCTGTTGAGCAACCCGGTGATGAGGTGGTGATGCGACGTACGCAACAACCTGGAGTAACGATTCGGGAAAT
Source organism: Sphingobacterium sp. UBA865 (assembly GCF_002295765.1). Classification (NCBI taxonomy): domain Bacteria; kingdom Pseudomonadati; phylum Bacteroidota; class Sphingobacteriia; order Sphingobacteriales; family Sphingobacteriaceae; genus Sphingobacterium; species Sphingobacterium sp. UBA865. Next base: position 79,426 of record NZ_DBGB01000009.1, read on the forward strand.
AACTGGTGACGATGGAAGACTACCACTCGACCCTGGCAAGAATACCGTATCTGCCTGTGTGCAATATCTATTACAAGCCCTGAATATCTCATCAAAGGTAGGCGTCGAAATCGAATTGCATAAACATATGCCAATTGGATCTGGACTAGGTTCCAGTGCAGCAAGCACCGTAGCTGGGCTTTTTGCCATCAATACCATGCTCGGAAACCCTTTGACAAAAGAAGAATTATTACCATTTTGTGTTGAAGGTGAGCGTTTGGCTTGCGGTACAGGCCACGCTGATAATGTTGCCCCAGCGCTTTATGGAGGCATCACATTAATCCGGGGAAATGAACCTTTGGATGTTATTTCCATCCCTTCGCCAAAAGAACTCGTAGCAGCAGTGGTTTTTCCACAGGTCGATGTTCCCACACGTGACGCAAGACAACTCATAAAGGATAAAGTGCTGTTGAAAGACGCCGTGACACAATGGGGAAATATCGCGGGATTGGTCGCTGCATTGTTCAAAGAAGATTACGATCTCATTGCACGAAGCATGAAAGATATCCTCATTGAACCAACACGTGCAATTTTAATTCCCCAGTTTTATGAAATGAAGGAGATTGCTTTGAAAAATGGTGCCTTGAGTTTTGGTATTTCTGGCTCAGGCCCCTCTGTCGTTGCAATAACACGGGACGAAAAAATAGCAAAGGATATCGCCGACAAAATTCAAACTCATCTCAAAGAAAATGAAATTGACAGTTTTGGCTATGTTTCCCGTGTCAATGTCGAAGGACCCAGGGTTTTAGATTAAAAATTATTTACGGACAGAAACGAGGTTTATAAATCTCAGGTCAATTGATAATTGGCTCAGAAAAGATAATAAAATGAAATATCCGCATTCTAAAGTGAATACGAATCAAAATAACAGGATATTTTATATGGCCTTGACAAAATTATTTACATATGAAATTTTATAGTACAAATAATAAAACATTAGAAGTCTCCTTTAAAGATGCGGTCTTCAATTCTCTCCCTGCAGACAAAGGATTGTATATGCCTGAAGAGATTCCACAATTGGACCCGCTATTCATTAAGAATATTCAACAGTATTCCTTGCAGGAGATTGCTTTCGAAGTAGCTTCTACCCTATTGGGAAAAGATATTCCCAAAGGCGATTTAAAACAGATTGTGAACGATGCCATCAATTTTGATGCTCCTGTAAGATTCTTGACCGACAGCACGGCTGTGCTCGAACTATTTCATGGGCCGTCTTATGCTTTTAAAGATTTCGGAGCTCGGTTTATGAGCAGGGTTATGGGCTATTTTTCAAAGACTGACGATAAATTACTGGACGTGCTTGTTGCGACGTCAGGCGATACAGGAGGAGCTGTTGCATTGGGCTTTTTGGGCGTAGAAGGAACACGTGTGACGATCTTATATCCTAAAGGTAAAGTCTCGGAAGTTCAGGAACTACAATTGACCACCAATGGACAAAATATTCGTGCTATTGAAGTTGAAGGAACTTTTGACGATTGTCAGGCATTAGTAAAGCAAGCTTTTAGTGATGCAGAACTCAATGCTGTATTGCGTTTGACCTCCGCTAATTCAATCAATATAGCACGGCTGATCCCACAGACATTTTATTATTTTTATGCGTATGCACAATTGAAGTCACAAGGAATCAATGAGGTCGTGTTTACAGTGCCGAGTGGTAATTTTGGTAATATCGGGGCTGGTTTATTGGCCTATAAAATGGGACTTCCAGTGAAGCATTTTGTAGCTGCAACAAACGTCAATGATACCGTTCCTCGATTCCTTTCTTCCGGCAAATATGAACCATTGCCTTCTGTTCAAACCTTAAGCAATGCCATGGATGTTGGGAATCCCAGCAACTGGGTGCGTATACAGGATCTTTTTGGCGGAAATGTGGAGGAATTAAAAAATATGCTCTCTTCTTATACATTTACAGATGAAGAAACAAAAGAAGGAATGCAAAAATTATATGAAGAATCGAACTATATCGCCTGTCCGCATACAGCAATCGCCTGGCTTGGCGCTCGTGCTTATGCAAAGGAGCATCCAGGTCATTACGCTTCGGTTTTCTTATCGACAGCACATCCCTGCAAATTCCCCGACGCAATAGCAGCAGATGTATTTGGAAAAATAGTGTTGCCTGCCGGTGCAGAAACATTGCAAGGAAAAGAAAAATTAGCGGAACTTTTAAAAGTTGATTTCGAAGCCTTCAAAAAATATTTAATCAACCATAACTAAACGTTGAGGGCTCCTTTAGGAGCCCTTTTTTATACCAAGATAAGTATCAATATAATTCTTTAATTCAAGTTTTTTATCCTTATCTAAGATTAAGTCATAGATGGGGATAGGTTGCTCTCGCCCAAATCTTATGAAATCTCCATTTTCTTCCGTCAATGAACTTAACCATGCACTGACATCAATGGTATTTTTTATCGGGTGCATATCAAATAATCGGAGATTGGCACCTGAAACAAACGCTACAATTTTCCAATCTTTTATGACTTTGTCATCAAGCACAGTTTTTTTGTCCAGGTATTTTATAAGATTTACGGACGCCCCCTTGGTGCAACTCAAAATGAGATGTGTGCCATACTTTTTTACAATAAGTTCTGGACTGTTGTTCTGAACAAAATTAATGAAGTCTTGATTTTGAAATTTCGGATCTTTTACTGCAAAGAAAAGCATGCTGTATTGAAATCCTTCAGAATAATAGTTGGTTAGTTGCATTTTCTGGTCCGAGGGAATGCGTGCCAATGCATCTGTTTCCGTTGTAACGAGTTGCTCCCCGTAATGATCAAATTGTATTCTCAGACTTCTCAATAGTCCCTCCTTATTAATATCTTCGCTAAATGCACCACCACTTGAAAAGCCCGTTGTTCTAGAAATATAGGAAGACTCCTTTAATTTTTCGGTATCAATGATTTTTGCACGTAGCCCCTTATTGACAAAAAGTAGGTTTTCTTTTGCATCATATCCATAGCCTACCATAAAATATGGTTCAGCTTTAATTGCTTGGCTGACTTTCATTTCTGTTTTTTCAAATCTAGACAACTCGACAAGCTCAAGATCCTCCTCATTTTTAATTGTGAGTTCAGAATCTGATTTTTTACACGAAAAAAGCGAACAAATAAATGTTGTGGTTAATAATAAGTGTTTTAAATTCATTTTGTAAATATACAAGAATAATTGTTTCATTTATTTTTTGACAAATAAAGAAGCAGGGTTTTACAATTAATACGTTAATTTTGCAACAATGAAATCAGTTTATTTGAATAAGGGTAAGGATAAAGCTGCCTGGCAATTGCATCCTTGGGTATTTTCTGGAGCAATTAAATCATTGTCCGATAAGATTGAAGATGGCGAAGTTGTTGGCGTTTACAATGCTGAACGTGAATTTATTGCCTATGGTCTATTTCACAATAGCTCGCGTGTAGCCATTCGTTTATTGGAATGGAACCCTCAAGCACAGATTGATGCAGATTGGTGGCGTGCACGCGTTCAGAAGGCTGTAGCAGCAAGACAGCATCTGTTGCAAGAAGGTGTCACCAATACGGTTCGTTTAATCTTTGCTGAAGCAGATTTTCTTCCTGGACTTATTGCAGACAAATACGCGGATTTTATATCCATTCAGGTTCATTCAGTTGGGGTGGAAAAAGTCAAATCAGTTATTATCGATGAATTGAATGCTTTGCTGCAACCCAAAGGAATTTATGAGCGTAGTGATCTGAAATCTCGCGAACATGAAGGTTTACCTGATACCAATGGGCTTTTGTTTGGAGAACTTCCATCTGAATTTGTCGACGTTATCGAAAATGGCATTCATTATAAGGTGAACATTATTGATGGACAAAAATCGGGATTTTATTGCGACCAACGTGAAAATCGCCAGCTGACGGCCAATTACGTTTCAAATAAACGCGTCCTAGATTGTTTTTGCTATTCCGGTGGTTTTACGTTAAATAGCTTGAAAAGTGGGGCGGCAGAAGTTATATCTGTAGATAGTTCTGCACTGGCTATTGAAACCCTGGAAAAGAATATTATTGAAAATGGTTTTGAACTTAGTCGACATAGCGCAATATTGTCTGATGTAAACAAGCAATTGCGTAAATTCATTGATGAAGGGGAAAAATTTGATCTTATTGTCTTGGATCCACCGAAATATGCGCCCTCTCGATCTGCATTGGAAAGAGCATCAAGGGCGTATAAAGACCTCAATCGCCGCGGATTGATGTTGTTAAATAGTGGTGGTTTATTAGCGACATTTTCTTGCTCAGGTGCGATGGACATGGATACCTTCAAACAGGTGCTCGCTTGGGCTGCACTGGATGCCGGTAAGGAAATTCAGTTTATCAGACAATTTCATCAGCCTGAAGATCATCCTGTCCGGGCTTCGTTCCCAGAAGGCGAGTATCTGAAAGGATTGTTGGTGCGCGTATTGTAATTATTATATGAAGATAGTTTAGGTTGATTTTAACAAATCAACCTTTTTAATTTTTGAACAACGTCATGATACAAGAGAAGACGAGTAGACCTATTTTTTCTATTTTGTTTGCCGTGAGCATGGTGCATCTTTTGAACGATATGATTCAGGGAGTGATACCGGCGACCTATCCCTTGCTCAAAGAAGAGCATCATCTAAGCTTTTCTCAGGTTGGGATGATTACAATGGTTTATCAGATAGCAGCTTCAATATTCCAGCCCGTTGTAGGCTCATTTACGGACAAACATCCTGTACCATACTCTCAGATCATTGGGATGTCTTTTTCCCTTCTCGGTATGCTTTTGTTTTCGAAAGCACATAGTTATGAATGGATCTTATTTTCTGTTTTTCTGGTCGGGATTGGTTCTTCAATCTTTCACCCTGAATCTTCTCGTGTAGCTTATATGGCATCGGGAGGGAGAAGAAGTATGGCACAATCTATTTTTCAGATTGGAGGAAATGGAGGGACCGCAATGGCCCCAATCATTGTCGCTTTTTTGGTATTACCGAGAGGGCAGCAGGCGATCGCCTGGATGTGCTTATTTACGATTCTTGGCCAATTTATATCTTATTATATTGGTAGTTGGTATAAAAAGAGACTTCAAAGCTTTGCCAAATCAACGAAGAAAACAATACGCGTGCCTGATCTACCCAATAGCCGAATCGTCGTGACCGTTGTTATACTCCTCTTACTGATTGTTTCAAAATACTTCTATATAGCAAGTATTACAAACTATTTCCAGTTTTATACCATCAAGAAATTTGGGATTAATGAAGTGGAAGCACAAGTCTATCTATTTTATTTTCTGATAGCTGTTGCGGTGGGAACATTACTGGGCGGAGTATTCGGGGACCGATTTGGTCGCAAATATGTCATTTGGTTCTCCGTCTTGGGCGTTGCACCATTTGCATTAGCATTACCCTATGTCGGACTTACGATGACGGGAATACTAATCGTGATTATTGGATTGATTTTATCATCAGCTTTTCCAGCAATTATTGTTTATGCACAAGAACTATTGCCTAAGAAGTTGGGCATGGTTTCAGGTTTATTTTACGGCTTTGCATTTGGAATGGGAGGGATTGGATCCGCTGTACTTGGCTGGCAGGCAGATCATACGTCCATCGAGTTTATTTATCACCTATGTTCCTACCTGCCATTGATGGGTATTGTGGCTTATTTTCTTCCCAATCTACAAAAAACACCTTACAAAGAAATCTAGATTTGGCATATAGGCGCATGTTAAACACGAAAGAGCGGATTTCAATAAAATATCCGCTCTTTTTTGTTATTATTTGATGCAGTCCATCCAGGCTGAGGCCATCATCTGTGCGCCGGCAAGGGTAGGGTGTACACCATCTGCTGCCCAGTAGGCACCAGGAGCATTCTTTTGGGCATTGTCGAATATTTTTTGATAGGGAATTAGAATTGCGCCAAATTCTTTGGCGACCTCACGAGCGGATTCTTGGTAGGCCAAAAATTTTGGATACCACGCTTCAGTAATGTGACCTACGCCCTTTACTGCAAAAGGTTCTCCAATGATCAATTTGACGTTTGGAAGCTTTTGTAATGTCTCCTGTAGTAACTGTTGGTATTGGGATTTATACTCCTCAACCGTTGTCTGTGCTCCGCGGTCGATTGTTCGCCAGAAATCGTTCACACCGATCAAAATACTCAATACAGTGGGTTTTATTTCCAGTGTATCCTCCTGCCAGCGCTTTTGAAGATCGGGCACACGATTTCCACTAATACCTGTATTATATACCTTTAGTTTTTTTGCCGAATATTTATTTAAGAGCTGGCTGGCAGCCAATAGAGCATAACCATGTCCAAGTGCTGCGGTATCATTGGCATTTCTATTGTTTCTATCTCGGCCCACATCCGTAATGGAATCGCCCTGAAATAAAATGATGTCGTCGTTATTTAAACTGATTTTTGAGGAACTGGCGGTGGATTCGTGAGCGAATACATCGTTTCCCAGTATATTGGCACCAGTCAATAGACCGGAACCAATAATGCTTTTTTTGATAAATGATCTGCGGTTTGTGTTCATTATTAGGTTTTTGTTATGTTTAAAGTTACATACTTTAAGCATACTTTTCCAAACCTTTTATAATGATGTTACACGCTTTTTCAATTTCCAGATCTGTAATAGTCAATGGAGGAGCGACACGCAGTGCTGTTTCACAATGCAGATACCAATCGATCATAACCCCGTTTTCAGCACAATACTTACTCACGTTGTAAACCTGATCAAAGGAATCCAATTGCAGACACATCATAAGACCTAATCCTCGAATTTCTTTAATTGCAGGGTGTCGGAGTTTTTCTTTAAATAAAAGCGATTTTCGCTCGACCTGTTCTACCAATTTTTCTTCCTTGATAACAGCCAGTGAAGCCCGTGCTGCGGCACAACTTACGGGGTGGCCCCCAAAAGTCGTGATATGTCCAAGCATGGGATTATCCTTAATAACATCCATCACTTCTTTGGCTGCAACAAATGCGCCTAGGGGCATGCCACCACCGATTCCTTTGGCAAGCATCAGGACATCTGGGACGATAGCAAAATGCTCAAAAGCAAAGAGACGGCCTGTGCGGCCAAAACCAGTTTGGATTTCATCAAAGATCAGTAGGGTACCTGTTTCATTACAGCGTTTTCTGACGGCTTGCATGTAAGCGATATCCGGGACTCGGACACCCGCTTCCCCCTGAATAGCTTCGAGGATGACAGCAGCAGTTTGTTCCGTAATCTTTGTTAGATCGTCCAGATCATTAAACTTGATAAAATCTATTTCGGGAAGGAGGGGGGCATACGCTTTACGGTACGCATCGTTTCCGATAAGACTGAGCGCGCCTTGTGTACTGCCGTGGTACGCCTTTTTTGCAGCGATAATCTGCCTGCGACCGGTATATTTCTTTGCTATTTTCATTGATCCCTCTACGGCTTCCGTTCCACTGTTGGTGAGGTAAACCGATTGAAAATTAGGAGGAAGTTCTGCTAATAATTCTGTAGCAAATTGCACCTGTGGGGCCTGCACAAATTCACCATAAACGGTGACATGTAGGTACTGGTCCAATTGTGATTTTATAGCTTCCAAAACCTTCGGGTGACGATGGCCTATATTGCTGACATTGAAGCCAGAGACCAAATCCATGTATTCTTCTCCATTTGGGCCATAAAGGTAGACACCTTCAGCCTTAACTACTTCAACCAATCTAGGTGAGCTAGATGTTTGAGCGGTATTCATTAAAAATAATTCTCTGTTGCTTAACATGATCTTACAAATGTCCGAAAATAAAAAAGAAGTCTTCAAGACTTCTTTTTTATTTTCGAGATTATTTTCTTCTATTCTGCAGGGATTTGTATAGATGTTCCCTGAATTCCTGTTCTACTTCAAAAAATTGCGATGCTCGCGCATTGCCAATAACTTTGGCAAATTTGGCCCGATATTCTTTTTTGATCTCCACTTCCTTAGCATCATACTGTAAGACGTCTCTGGAGCCACCTCTAAAACTATTTTTTGGAGCACCATTCAATTTTTCTTTCCTGATATCCCAAAGCGTTTGGCTGTATTCATTATAGAGCGGGAAGAATTGCTGAGCCTCTCTCGGAGTTAAATCCAGTTCTTTAGTAATGTAAGCTATTTTTTCATTTTCTATAGCTTGAAATCGATTTTTGTCTTGCGCAAAGCCCAAGGCAATAGAAAATATACTAAAGAACAATGTTATCCATATGTATTTTTTATTGAACATCATTATAAGGTATAATTTAGATAATCTTCTATTTCTTGTTTAGATATATTACTTCCAAATCCCTTAGTAGGGAGATTTGCTTCGTCAGTATACTGGGCCATATAGATCATATCGTCACCAGAAGCCGACTCCGCAAGGTAATTAATGATTTCCTGCTTAGGAATTTCTGACAAATGCTGGCTTAACTGCTCTTCTGCAACAGCTTCTACAGGAGTCGTATTTTGCTGTTGATATTGATAACCCCAATATCCGCCTATACTCAACATAGCCGCAAAGGATGCCGCAACCGCATAACGAGCGTACCATTTTTTAGGTTTCCCAATCTGACGGATCGGTGTATTATCCTTTTCAAGCATTTGAACACGATCAATGATGCTGTCCGAAAGAATCTCAAAATAATGTTGTGGTACATCAAAACCTGCAGTCACAATCGTTTCTTTTAGTTTTTCTTCAGCAATACGAGCAAAAATTGTCGATTCAACTATTTCTTCGTAGCCAACAGGAGCTGTAAAACCATCTGTCGGAACTGTTTCCTTCAATTTCTCCGCCGCTAAACGGGCGAAGATGGAGTCTTCAAGGGTTTGATTATAAGCAGAAGGCATGGTAAAGCCATCCGATGCAATCGTTTCTTTTAATTTGTCTTCTAAAATTCGGTTGAAGATAGTTGAAGATAGTTCAGAAGCATAATTTTCAGGAATTTCAAAGCCGTCTGTAGTAACCTGCTTTTTTAAACTATCTTCCGCAACCTTACACATTATGGCGTCAGATAAGCTATTAAAATATCCTTCTGGAACCTCAAAGATGGATTCTTCCTTGCATTCAACCAATTTGACTTGCGTAATTATTTTTGATTCTAAATCACTGAAATAATTTTCAGGTAAGCCAAATGGATTTTCACGCAACGATGCTGGAAGATTTGTAGGCTCCAGCCCATCATGATATGTGCCATTTTCCTTCATAGTATCTGTTAGAACCTAATTTCGCTAAAAGGTTTAATCGTTGTTGTTAAAAAATGCCTCTATTTTTTTGACAGCTAAATGATAAGAGGCTTTAAGCGCTCCGACACTTGTTCCGAGTACTTCTGAAATTTCTTCGTATTTCATATCTTCAAAATATTTCATATTGAAGACCAATTTTTGCTTTTCTGGCAAAGTCAACAAAGCCTGTTGTAATTTCATTTGAGCTTTATCACCGTTAAAATAATTGCCATCAGCAAGCGTTTTTGCCAAATAAGCAGTCGTGTCGTCATCCAACGACACGTTCTGCTTTTGCTTTTTCTTATTTAAGAAGGTAATACATTCATTTGTTGCGATACGATAAAGCCAAGTGTATAATTGTGAGTCTTCACGGAAATTCCCAAGGTTTTTCCATACTTTGACAAAGATATCTTGAACAACATCGTCCGCATCGTCATGATCGATGACCATTCTTCGCACATGCCAATAAATCTTCTGTTGATATTTCTTCAACAATAAACGGAAAGCTTCTTCTCGCGTACTCTCTTCGGCGAATTTTGCTATAATTAAAGCGTCATCCATATATTGACTTGCGTAGTTTTGTTATTTTCTTTTGATTACTTTTTGAACCGCAGCCACAATAGCCGCAGCATTCAAACCGTATTTTTCCATCAATTGAGCAGGAGTACCTGATTCTCCAAAACTATCATTTACGGCAACGTACTCTTGTGGAGTAGGTAACTCTCTTGTTAACACTTGAGCAACGCTATCACCCAAACCGCCAAGACGATTATGCTCTTCTGCCGTTACGACACATTTGGTTTTCGCAACAGATTTTAAAATAGCTTCTTCATCCAAAGGTTTGATGGTATGGATATTGATAATCTCAGCGTTGATACCCAACTCAGCTAATTTCTCGCCAGCTTGGATAGCTTCCCATACTAAATGACCTGTAGCAATGATCGTAACATCCGTTCCTTCATTTAATAATACCGCCTTACCAATCACAAATTCTTGATCAGCAGGAGTGAAGTTAGGAACTACGGGACGGCCAAAACGCAAATAAACTGGTCCCTCATATTTTGCTGCTGCAATCGTAGCGGCTTTTGTTTGATTGAAATCACAAGGATTGATCACTGTCATTCCTGGCAACATTTTCATCAAGCCGATATCTTCTAAGATTTGGTGAGTTGCACCATCTTCACCTAAGGTTAGGCCGGCATGCGACGCTGCAATTTTTACATTTTTGTCCGAGTATGCAATCGATTGGCGAATCTGATCATAAACACGTCCTGTTGAGAAATTTGCGAATGTACCAGTGAATGGTATTTTACCACCGATCGTAAGTCCGGCAGCAATTCCCATCATATTAGCTTCCGCGATACCGATTTGGAAAAAACGTTCTGGAAATTCTTTGATAAAATCGTTCATTTTTAACGAACCAATTAAATCAGCACATAATGCAACTACATTCTCATCTTGCTTTCCTGCTTCTAGTAATCCCGCACCAAATCCTGAACGTGTATCTTTTGACTCTGTATAAGTATATTTTTTCATTCTAGTAATCTCCTAAAGTTTCTGTAAGCTGATTCAATGCCGACGCCAATTGTTCGTCATTTGGAGCAACACCATGCCATTTATGAGAACCCATCATAAAATCAACACCGTTACCCATTTCAGTATGCATCAGAATAATGACTGGTTTACCTTTTCCTGTGCGTGACTTAGCTTCTGCTAAACCTGCAACAACAGCATTCATATCATTGCCTTTAGCAATTTCCATCACATCCCAGCCAAATGCTTCCCATTTTGCACGAAGATCCCCAAGAGATAATACTTGATCTGTAGATCCGTCAATTTGTGCTTTGTTATAGTCAACAGTAGCAATTAAATTGTCAATCTTGTTGTGTGGCGCGTACATTGCAGCTTCCCAAACTTGGCCCTCCTGCAATTCTCCATCACCCATTAATACATAAACTAGATTATTGTCTTTATTCAATTTTTTTGCCTGTGCGGCTCCAATTGCAACAGATAATCCTTGTCCCAATGATCCCGAAGCAATACGAATACCTGGAAGGCCTTCGTGTGTTGTTGGGTGACCTTGAAGTCTGGAATTGATTTTTCTGAACGTTGCTAATTCGCTCACTTCAAAATATCCCGCACGTGCCAATGTACTGTAAAATACAGGAGAGATATGTCCGTTTGACAGGAAGAATAAATCTTCTCCTTTTCCATCCATGTCAAAGGAAGGATTGCGTTTCATTGCATTGAAATAAAGCGCCACAAAGTAATCTGTACAACCTAACGAACCACCTGGGTGTCCTGATTGACAAGCGTGTACCATACGTACGATATCACGTCTTACCTGTGATGCAATTTGTTCTAGTTTGTTAATATCTGCACTCATTTTTTTTGTTGGTTTCACAATTGGTCGTAAAGTTAACTATTTTTAAGCTAGATGCTTGTTAAAAAATGAATTTATATTGACTTATTCCAGACTGACAATGTATTTGGCCTGCAGATTTTTATTTTTTTTGTACCTTGCTTCACTTTATAAAACCAACAATTTTCAGCATAATGCTTAATCAACTCAAAAGCTGCGTTTTTTTTCAGCGCTCTCAGTCCTATATTTGCATTCTTCTGCCCAGCACAGCAACATTTATCATAAGGATTGGATCGATTTTAACAAAAATGGAAAAAAGGATATTTATGAAGACCCCAATCAGAAAATAGCCAGTCGCGTGGAAGATTTGTTGCGCCAAATGACTGTTCAAGAAAAGGCCAATCAGACTGTCACACTTTACGGTTATGGGCGGGTTTTGAAGGATGAACAGCCCACTGCCGCTTGGGACAAAGAGATTTGGAAATACGGCTTGGCCAATATTGACGAAATGTTGAATAGCTTAGCTTATAATAAGTCGGCAAAAAGTTCATTTTCGTATCCCTTCAGCCGCCACGCTCAAGCCTTAAATAATGTTCAACGATGGTTTGTGGAAAATACACGACTTGGTATTCCGGTTGATTTTACCAATGAAGGAATTCATGGACTCAACCATGATCGGGCTACCTCCTTGCCGGCACCAATCAATATTGGAAGTACATGGAATACTGCGCTGGTACGTAAAGCTGGTGATATAATTGGTAGGGAAGCCAAGTATCTTGGCTATACAAATGTTTATACGCCTATTCTTGACGTTTCTAGAGATCCACGATGGGGAAGAGTGGTTGAAACCTATGGAGAAGATCCGTTTCATATTGCCGAAATGGGAAAACAAGTTGTTTTGGGGATTCAAAAAAATGGCGTCGCATCCACATTGAAACATTATGCGGTCTATTCTGTGCCCAAAGGGGGGAGAGATGGCAATGCATGAACGGATCCGCATGTTGGCTTTCGTGAGATGCATTCGCTTCACCTCTATCCATTTAAAAGGGTCATAAAGGAAGCCAAACCTTTAGGAGTCATGAGTAGTTATAATGATTATGATGGCGTGCCGGTATCTGCCAGTAGTTATTTTTTGCAGGACTTACTCCGCAAAGAATATGGGTTTGAAGGATATGTAGTTTCTGATAGCGAGGCCCTAGAGTTTATTTACAACAAACACCATGTTGCTGCAAACTATAAAGAGGCTATTAAACAGGCATTGGAGGCGGGTTTGAATGTGCGGACAAATTTTGATCCACCGAGTACCTATCTAACACCGTTAATGGAACTAATAGAGGAAGGGGGGCTGGATACCAAAATATTGGATCAGCGGGTTCGCGAAGTCCTGACGGTGAAATTTAAATTGGGATTATTTGATCATCCATTGAGAGAAGATATAGCGATAGCCGATAAAAAGGTGCATACCCCCGCAGATGAAGAAGTATCACTTCAAATGAATAAGGAGTCTATTGTTCTGTTGAAAAATGAACAGAATCTTCTTCCAATAGACGTGAATAAATACAAACGAATTTTGGTTACGGGACCAATGGCAGAAGCAACAAATTATACGACAAGTCGATACGGGCCATCCAATAACCCAATCACAACCATCAAAGATGGGATTATAAACTATGGAAAAACAAAGGCACTTCGGGTTGATTATGCAAAAGGGGTAGATGTCGTGGATAAAAACTGGCCTGAGAGTGAGATTATTCCAACAGACTTGTCAAGTGAGGAGCTGGAAAAGATGGCCGAAGGTGTCCGTCTCGGTAAAGAATCAGACCTAATCATAGCAGTAATGGGCGAGTCGGAACGGGAAGTCGGTGAAAGTCGATCGAGGTCAGATCTAAATTTGCCAGGCAAGCAACGCGACTATTTAATGAAATTGAAAGAAACAGGTAAACCTATTGTGCTGGTACTTGTCAATGGTCGTCCACTTACTGTCAATTGGGAAAATAAGTATCTACCTGCAATTGTGGAGAGTTGGTTTCTTAGTAATCAGTCGGGAAATGTTCTTGCCGAAATGCTGTTTGGAGGGTATAGCCCTAGTGGAAAATTGCCCATTTCATTTCCAAAGTCTGTAGGACAGGTTGAGATGAATTTTCCGACCAAGCCCGCTGCACAGGCGGGGCAACCCGGGGTCGGACCCAATGGGTGGGGAAATAGTCGGGTTGTTGGCTTTTTATACCCTTTTGGATATGGATTAAGCTACACAGATTTTAGTTTTTCAAATTTACAACTCACGAAGAAACAGATCAGACCAACGGATTCCCTTACAGTTACGGTTGATATTGAAAACATAGGGAAGAGGAAAGGCGCCGAAGTTGTTCAGCTTTATATCAAAGATGTGCTGTCTTCGGTAACGACATATGAGATGGATTTGCGTGGGTTTGAAAAAATTGAACTTAATCCAGGAGAGAAAAGGACCATACGGTTTACAATACTACCTGCCCACCTGGAACTTTTGGATCAGCACAATAACTGGACAGTTGAACCTGGCAAATTTGAACTATTTATCGGTAATTCTTCTGTTAATCTTCCGCTTAAGGATTCATTTGAAGTGGTCAATTAGGTTTAAAATTGCCAGACCAAATAGATGACGGATGGCAATCATTCCTTAGGACTTAGGGGATAAAAAAAAGGATTCAGCAAAATTAACTACTGAATCCTTTTTTTATTGTATCGAATAGCTGTGATTACATGGCCTCTGCCACTACTTCAGTCACTTCTGGAACCATGCGTTTCAACAATCCCTCAATTCCTGCTTTTAATGTGATTGTCGAGGATGGACAACCACTGCAAGAACCTTTTAGTTCAACTGTCACAATACCTTCGTTGAAGGATTTATAATGGATTGCTCCACCATCTTGTTCAACAGCAGGTCTCACATAATCATGTAATACTTGTTGTATCTTCACTTCAGTTTCAGTACCTTCAAAATTAACCTCTGTATCGTGGTGTACCGTTTTTACAGCAAGTTCAGACTCTACAGCACCTTTTACAAAGTCTTTTAGCAAAGCTTCAATGTCTTCCCATTCCGCATCTTCAGTTTTGGTAATGGTCACGAAGTTACTTGCAAAAAATACCCCATTGACAAAGTTAAATTTGAATAATTCAAGTGCAAACGGTGAATCTTGTGCTGCTTCTTTATTTGGATAATCTACACTACCGTTGATCAACAATTTGTTGACCAAGAACTTCATTGTAGAAGGATTGGGTGTAGACTCTGTATATACGTTAATCGTAGCCATGTATTATCTATTTTTATTCCAAGCAAATATAGGTCAAAAGAAGCTTTCTTAAGGTCATCTATAAGTAAAAGCTTATAAAGTAATACCTGTGTAGTTCGAAGGACTGATTGCTTTTAGTTCCGCCTTAACTTCCGCTGACACATTTAGATTATCAACAAATGTCGCTATCGTTTCTTTCGTAACATGTGTGTTGGTACGTGTTAGGTCTTTTAAAGCTTCATACGGCTTAGGATAACCTTCCCTTCTTAGTATAGTTTGTAGTGCCTCCGCAACAACAGCCCAATTATTTTCAAGATCATTGGCTAATGCCTGTTCGTTTAAGATCAATTTGCGTAACCCTCTCAAAGTTGATTTAATAGCAATTAGGGTATGTGCAAATGGAACACCAATATTACGTAATACCGTAGAATCTGTTAAATCCCGTTGAAGACGGGAAACAGGTAACTTCGCTGCAAGGTGCTCGAAAATTGCATTTGCAATACCTAAATTTCCTTCTGCATTTTCAAAGTCTATCGGGTTGACTTTATGTGGCATAGCCGAAGAACCGATTTGACCGGCAGTAATTTTTTGTTTAAAATATTCCATCGAAATATATGTCCAAATGTCACGGCATAAATCGATGACAATATTGTTGATCCGTTTTAAGGCGTCACAACTTGCCGCAAAGTTATCGTAGTGCTCAATTTGCGTGGTCGTTTGTGAACGGTCTAAACCCAAGATATTGTTGACGAAATTATTTCCAAAATCGATCCAATTTGTCGCTGGATATGCAACGTGATGCGCATTAAAATTACCAGTCGCTCCACCAAATTTAGCTGAATACGGTACTTGATGTAATAGTTGCAATTGACGTTCAATACGTTCAATGAAAACATAGAACTCTTTGCCCAAACGAGTTGGAGATGCTGGCTGTCCATGGGTACGTGCCAACATCGGGATCTCTGACCACGAAGTTGCCAAAGATTTCAATTCATGAAGCAATTCTTCGATTGCAGGTGTATAGCTCTCTTTAATTGCTTCTTTCCAGGAAAGTGGAATGGCTGTGTTATTGATATCTTGTGAAGTCAAACCAAAATGAATAAATTCAAGGTAGTCCTGTAATCCTAATTTTTCAAATTGATCTTTTAGAAAATACTCAACAGCTTTAACATCATGGTTCGTAACTTTCTCCGTGTTTTTGATCCAAATGGCATCTTCTTCAGAAAAATTCCTATAGATATCCCTTAATTTTTCATTTAGTGTTTTGTCAAACTGTTGCAATTGAGCGATACCAGACTCGCTTAATGCAATAAAATATTCGACTTCTACGCGTAC
The DNA here is from genome assembly GCF_002295765.1 of Sphingobacterium sp. UBA865. Lineage (NCBI taxonomy): Bacteria > Pseudomonadati > Bacteroidota > Sphingobacteriia > Sphingobacteriales > Sphingobacteriaceae > Sphingobacterium > Sphingobacterium sp. UBA865. The sequence goes on from NZ_DBGB01000009.1 coordinate 95,618, forward strand.
ACGATATTTTATTAAGGCAAATTCGGAAAAAAATGCTGAAAGTTCATTAGTATTATTGTAATAGCGTCCGTCAATAGGCGTAACTGCTGTTAAAGATGATAAAGCCATAGATTGAATGATTTTTGGCAAAGGTAAAAAAATGCTTGGAGCTTAGCAATTTAATTGGTGTAGATATAAAAAAAGCCTCCTTGCTGAAGGAAGCTTTCTATACGGTGTAAATTCTTTTCAGAGAATTAGTGAGCAGCTTTAGTTGAATCAACTTTAGCAGCAGCTGAATCTACAGCAGATTTTGCTGAATCCAATTGAGTGTTAGCTGAATCTAAAGCAACGTTAGCTGAATCAGTAGCAGCGTCAGTTTTTTTAGCAGTTTCACCACATGATGCGAAAGCCAATGTTAAAGCTAAACCTAAGAAACCGAATTTGAATGCGTTTTTCATTTTATTAAAATTAAAATATTTTTAAATCTTGTTATTTAGGAGTTAATACCATTAAACAAAAAAGGTAACCCCTGTATTTCTTTTTTTGAAAAAAAAAGAAAGGCCTTTCGTAAAAAAGGCCTTCCAAAAGCTCTATTCAGTCCTAAATTATTTTTTAGTAGCAGCTGAATCAACTTTAGCAGCAGCCGAATCAACTTTAGCAGCAGCTGAATCAACTTTAGTAGCAGCTGAATCTAATGTGTTAGCAGCTGAATCAACTAAAGCAGAAGCTGAATCTGCAGCACCTTCAGCTTTTTTCTCTGAATTGTTACAAGATGCGAAAGCTACAGTTAAAGCTAAACCTAAGAAACCGAATTTTAATGCGTTTTTCATTTTCTAATTTTCTAATTTAAATTGAAATAATTTTCTTTTTCATCTCTTAATACACGTAACCAAAAAAGGTAACCCAAAAAATATGTTTTTTTTAAAATAATATATAAATGACTGAATTTAAGTTGTTTAATTTGTTTAGAATAAGATGGTATCCCACAAGTCTCGGCTTGTGTCATCCTTTAGCTTAACAAGGGCTAAGGAAGGGTGATCGTTGTGTCGTTCTTGTGTGTTTGTTGTGCTGAGCTTGTGTGAATGTATTTTAGCCAATCTGGGGATAAGATGGTACTGATAACAAACAATTTTCGATTATTTTTCTTATTTTAAAAAGTAAACACTTAAAAAGAAATTGCAATTATGTTTGATAAAGTAAAGAATATAATGGATTTGGCAAAATCAATAGACTTTGGCAAATTGGAAGAAATATCGAAGAAAGTGGACTTGGGAGCAGTAATGGATGCCGTATCAAAAATGGATGATAAGCAGCTTCATGGCTTAATGAAAATGCTGAGTGCAGGAAAAGAAAAAAAGGAATTACCTCCTATCAATGGTGATTTCTATGCTATGGATAGCAAATTAAACGATTCAGATCGTGCATTGCAATTGAAGGTGCGGGAATTTATGGAGACTGAAGTCAAGCCAATTGTCAATAAATATTGGTTAAGAGATGAATTTCCTTTTGAAATTATACCGAAACTAGCCGCTTTAAATATTTGTGGCTATACCTACGATGGGTATGGCTGTATGGGGGGGAGTTCTTTAATGGAAGGGATCATAGCAGCTGAGATAGCACGTGTTGATGCTTCTGTAGCGACTTTTTTTGGCGTACAGAGTGGTTTGGCTATGGGATCAATCTATATATGCGGATCCGAAGAACAAAAACAGGAGTGGTTGCCTAGAATGCAGAAAATGCAAGTGATTGGTGCTTTTGGTCTAACCGAGCCCGAAGTAGGGTCGGGAGCAGCGGGCGGATTGACAACAACCTGTAAGAAGACCGCCGAAGGTTGGGTGTTAAATGGTCAGAAAAAATGGATCGGGAACTCCACCTTTTCGGATATAACCATTGTTTGGGCTAGGGATCTTGATGATGATGAAGTTAAAGGTTTTATCGTACGAAAAGATAACCCAGGTTTTTCAGTTGAGAAAATTAAAGATAAGATGGCTTTGCGTATTGTACAGAATGGTCTTATTACTTTAGCGAATTGCATCGTTCCAGAAAGTGATCGCCTGCAAAATGCAAATTCCTTTAAAGATACAGGAAAGGTTCTTCAGATGACGCGAGCAGGTGTTGCTTGGATGGCCGTTGGATGTGCGAGAGGTGCCTATGAAAATGCCTTGGATTATACACGTAAAAGGAAGCAATTTGGTAAACCAATCGCCTCTTTTCAGCTTATTCAAAATCACCTGGTCGAAATGTTGTCCAATTTAACGGCCATGCAAACGCTTGTCTTCAGATTATCTGAATTACAGGATAAGGGTGAGCTAAGAGATGAACATGCCTCGCTGGCCAAAGTCTTCTGTTCTTTACGTACGAGGGATATTGTTTCCAAGGCTCGAGAGGTCATGGGCGGAAACGGTATTCTGTTGGAATATAATGTCGCACGCTTTTTGGCCGATGCTGAAGCCATTTATTCCTATGAGGGGACAAAAGAAATCAATTCACTTATTGTTGGTAGAAGTATAACTGGATTTAGTGCCTTTGTTTAGGGATTATCAGGCTGGTCTTTGGCATTCTGTTGCCAAATATCGCTTAATATATAAAACTGGCGTTGTTCCGTAACAACGCCAGTTTTACTTCATTTGGAGCAAAAATCTAATTTTCTATTTCCGTTTGAATCGCATAATAGCAATATCTCCCATGATAAATGTCAATGTATTCTCGCTTATGCTAAAGGTATTTACCTTTTCTAAGGTCGAAAAGAAGGTTGCTTCACCATTACCTTCACAGGCCATTTTTGTCGACATAATGGGGCCAAAATTGATGGTGTTTCCATTCGTTTTAAAAGTCATATTGTAGTTATTGCAGCTGCTATTTCCGTTTACTTTACCACTGGAAGCATCAAAGATCATGGTTGGTTTACGATTGGGATATAGGCCGTCGAAAGCAATCCGTGGGCCGGATATATAATCAAGTTCCCAAGTTCCACTAAGTTGTTGCTTATTGTCCTGAATCAGTTTAAATTTTGCCAGGGGAGCCATTTTCGCTTTGTTTAAGCTAAGAATACCATCCTTAACCGTATAATTATCTGCAGCAATAAGGTTTTTGGATAAGGCTTGTTCAATAGACATATCCGGACAGGCCATCATCGTAGACATACCCTGAGCAAATTTAACCTTTCCATTCTTTGATAAAGTCAATTCTCCACCGATGCCATTACATCCCCCACTTGCACTGTAACTTTTTTCGTCCAGCTGGAGGTAAGGCATTTTGCCGTTGATCTGAGCCGCTACTGGCTGTCCATTGATTTCAATCAATTGCCATTTTTTTCCAATTACTGACGACAGGCTACTGTCTGTGTTCTGCTCATTCGCGTTTTTCTTGATCACAGAGCAACTTCCAAGACTAACGATTAAGATGGCCAGTATGGCGATGTTTTTAAAGTTCATATTCTAAATTTTAACCTATTAACACCCTTTTTAACGTTTGGTTTGACAAAATGCTACAAAAGTTCACAAACAAAAAAAGGCTTCCAATTAGAAGCCTTCTTTATCAGTAGGATAAATCTTACGATTTGTTTTTATTTTGTTGTGCCTGTTGTTGTGCACGCATCATTTCTTCCATTTTCGTTTGGAAGCTCGATTTTTTATCTGCTTTTGGATTCTTTTTATTTTCCTCCAATTTAGCTAAGATTTTCTCATCATTCACCATAGTGCGAATAACCAACTGCGTTAAGAACGTAAATAATGCACTTAAGAAATAGTAGTAATTCAAACCCGCTGGGAAGCTATTCAAAACAAAGAAGAAAATCAACGGCATGATATAGCCCATGTATTTCATTTGTCCTGTAGCACCAGATGTAGCGTTGTTATACCAGGTCGTTAACAGTGTTGTCAATGTCATCAAGATACACATCAAAGAGATGTGATTGAATGATCCAAAAATAGGTGCAAATGTGAATAGCGTATCATAAGTTGACATGTCCTTCATAAACAAGAAGCTTTGTCCTCTCAATTCAAATAAATTTGGAAAGAAGTAGAAGAACGCAATGGTAAATGGCATTTGTAAGACAAGAGGAAGACATCCGCCAAGTGGATTCACACCAACCTGTTTGTACAATTTCATTTGCTCCTGCTGCATCAACATTTGATTGTCTTCACCCACTTTTGCTTTGATCTCATCCAGCTGCGGTTTTAAAACACGCATTTTGGCCATAGAGACATAAGACTTGTAGGTCATTGGGGAAAGAATCAACTTCAACATCAATGTCAATAAAAGGATAACGATACCGTAGCTCATATGGAAACCATCCAGGAAGTTGAATACAGGTACTGTAATCCATTGGTTGATCCAACGCATAGGGCCCCAACCCATATTGATAATCGATTGATAATCATTTCCTTCAGCCTTCAATACATTGTATTGATTTGGCCCAAAGAAGAAGTTTAAGGAATAGTTGTTGTCTTTGTGGTTATCAAATGCTAATTCCGCGTTTGTGTTGTAGAATTTAACGATATCGGTTTCTGACGCATGTTTTACATCCACTTTTGCGTTGACAAAGCCATCTTTAGTGCTGAGGATACTAGAGAAGTAATGCTGCTTGAATGCAATCCATTGTACTTTTTTCTCCAATGCTTCATCAGCATCTTTTGATTCGGAAAGGTGATCTACTTTATTATCTTCTTTATAATACAGGGTAGATTTCTGTCTTTCCGATTCTATGTTTTGCTCTTTCTGTCTCAACGTGGTGTTCCAGTTCAGGGTCAACGTTTTTTGACTCTGCGGAATTAAATTCTGTATCCCTTTTGTGTTAATGTCCAGTCCTACATTATAACCTTTGCCAGCAATCGAGTATACATATTCAATATATTGATCGGCACTGTAATTTAGTCGGAATTTCACAGATTGTTTACCTTCAGCAGAAACTTGGATATCCGAAGACTCTGTACTGAAGTATAAATCATTTGTTGACACATTTTGACCAGCTGCGTTAAATTGAAAACCAAACTTGTTGTCGTCGCCATCAAAAAGCATCAACGGTTTTCCATTGAAATTCTTTTCGCCTTTTAGTTCTACGGATTTAACCTTACCACCTTTTGTACTGATTTTGGCAATGATTTTCTCGTTTTCAATCGTAATGACTTTCTCCGTTCCAAATTTTGTCGCGCCAAAAGGTTTTTTCAATTCCGCCGAATCAGCAATCACTGCTGTTTGTGCTGCTTTGGCTTTAGCGGTAGAGTCACTTTCGGCAGGCAGTCCTTTTTCTGTACGCGCTTTAGCCTCTTGTCTCGCTTGTTCTTGTTTGATTTCTGATTCTGAAGGCTTCATCAGGTAAAATGAACCAGTGATGATAGCAAACATCAGGACCAAACCAATTAGGGTATTTCTATCCATTTTTAATAATTAAACTTAATTAATTGTATCCTTCTATTACTACTTTGATTTTTTGTTGGCCAAAGCAGCGGCTACAAAGCTAACAAAAAGTGGGTGAGGATTTGCAACAGTTGACTTTAATTCTGGATGAAATTGTCCGGCAACGAAAAATGGATGGTTTTTCAATTCGACAATTTCAACTAATCCAGTCTCCGGGTTGAATCCTGAAGCAATCATTCCAGCTGCTTCATATTGTTTTAAATAGTCATTGTTAAATTCATAACGGTGACGGTGTCTTTCAGAAATTTTTGTTTTACCATAGATGGCAAAGGCTTTAGTTCCTTTTTTAATTTCGCAGTCGTAAGCACCTAAACGCATTGTACCGCCCATATTGGTGATATTCTTCTGTTCTTCCATCAAATTGATGACCGGATTGCTGGTGTTGGCATCCATTTCAAAACTGTTGGCATCTTTTAACCCCAACACGTTTCTTCCGAATTCGATAACCGAACATTGCATACCTAAACAGATACCAAAGAACGGAATATTATTTTCACGAACATACTGAATAGCATTTAGCTTGCCGTCCAAACCGCGTTCGCCGAATCCTGGAGCAACCAAAACTCCATCCATACCTTTTAGCTTTTCAGCAACATTTTCTTTTGTAACACTTTCAGCAGCAATATAGCTTACTTTTACTTTACATTCGTTTGTTGCTCCTGCATGGATAAATCCTTCGATAATGGACTTGTAAGCATCTGGAAGTTCTACATATTTTCCAACCAAAGCAATATTCACTTCACTAGTTGGGTTTTTGAGTTTGCCAAGGAAGTTCTTCCAATTTTCTAAATCAGGCTCATTTTTGTTGGAAAGTTTTAGCTTTGTTAATGCTGTTTTATCAAGATTCTCCTTTAGCATCAGTAATGGAACGTCATAAATCGTCGACGCATCGATAGATTCTACGACGGCGTTGATGTTGACATTACAGAATTGCGCTAATTTTTTACGGATTTCTTGTGATAATTTATGTTCAGTACGACACACTAGAATATCTGGTTGTACACCATATTCCAATAATGTTTTTACTGAATGTTGCGTAGGTTTAGTTTTAAGCTCACCTGCAGCAGCTAGGTAAGGGACTAAAGTCAAATGGATAACCAGCGAATTATTGGCTCCTAATTCCCAGCGAAGTTGTCTTACGGCCTCCACAAAAGGTAAGGACTCAATATCGCCCACGGTTCCGCCCAATTCAGTGATGATAATGTCATATTCACCAGACTCACCCAACAGTTGCATTCTGCGTTTTATCTCATCTGTGATATGGGGAATCACTTGAACAGTTTTTCCTAAATATGCACCTTCACGTTCTTGTTGGATAACGTGTTGATAGATGCGGCCTGTCGTGACGTTATTTGCTTGTGAAGTAGGGACGTTCAGGAAGCGCTCGTAATGACCTAAGTCAAGGTCTGTTTCAGCACCATCTTCCGTAACATAGCATTCTCCATGCTCATATGGATTTAATGTTCCTGGGTCGATGTTAATGTAAGGGTCGAATTTTTGAATGGTAACTTTATAGCCACGCGCCTGGAGAAGTTTAGCAAGGGAGGCAGCAATAATACCTTTCCCCAACGACGAAGTAACGCCGCCCGTAACAAAAATATATTTAGTCATAACAATTAAAGGATTTTCAATTTTATGTGGTCAAAATGACCAATAATAGTTGCTTTATGTACGGGATACAAAGATAGCAATTTTTATTCAAAATCAGAATTGAAGATCGCTCGAATAATTAAATTAAAAATAGATGTTACCTTGGCTATCGATTGTCGTCTTTAATGTAGGCTGTGCTTTTGACTTGATTTCAATGCGATAGAAATTAATACTGTTTGAAAATACAATCTCATAATTTTTTTGCTCATTTATAATTTCAGGATATAATTTGCTTAACTCCTGAATTGACGTTGCATAACGTTTTTTATCGTTTCTATAGATCTGTTGCAGGTAAAAGATATTCCAGGTAACTTTTTCGAGCGCGAGGAATTGCTGGTCGATAGGTTGATGGTTTGCATCATCAACAAATTTTATATGTCCCCATCGCTCGGGGTAATGCATATTAACGAGGCCGATTGGAGACCATACCCAGTTCTCTTCAGCGAGCGTCTTACCCGTATTGTCTTTTCTCTTGCTGTAGGTGGTTTCGGTGTTGTCATAATGCCACTGAACGCGTGAGAAGTTTATCTTCCAGGTTTCATTTACTTTGATCTGATTTCCTTCGCCAAAGTATTTTAGACTTTTTACAGGTATTTTCATTTCCACAGTCCAAAATTCATCCTTGTCTTGTGGATTGTTGATGGACCCGGCATGATAGACTGCAGTTTCAATATCTTTTGTGTCCCAATTTAGATTAGCCCTACCGCCAAAGCGATAAGGTTTAGTCATCAAAAGATCCATAACTGTATTTAATGCATTTATTTCAATCTCTATATATTCCGGAGAGAATAGATTTGGCTTGAGAAAGATCTCAAAATCATTGTCATGATAGATGATTGTATCTTTCTGTCTTAAATATCCTTTGATATGAGGTTCTTGAAGCTTGGCAAAAAGATAAAGGTTTTCTTTATCCCAAAGCATCTTGACTTGCGTCTTAAAAGTAGGAACAGGCTTATTTAATCCCTCAATATCCTTAAAAGAGTCTGTCCATGGCGCTTTTGACCAGGAAGCCTCATCGTCCTTTCCGTCAATCGTGATTGCATCTGTTGCTGGGTGTACATAATAGGTTTCAGGGCGCGACTGTAACTGAAGAAATTCATTCAGATTCCGTTGTGCAAAAGTAAAGGTCGGATAGCTTATAAAAGCAAGGATAAAAGCTATAATTCTCATCAAGATACAGTTTGATTTTTAACGGCAGCAAAGTGAAGATGGAACAAAATTAGGATGTTTTTAACTATTGTGATCATCTACGATTCTACCTTTCAGATACGAAGCTAAAAGTAAGTAAAATGTTTTAGCGCGGCAAAGAGGAGGGTGTGATTTTAGGAAACAATATATAATTGTCCTAAATTTATTACAGAAGCAGTGGTTTGTATGACCTGCGTTTTGGAAGCTACGGGTGGTAGGGTATAAAAAAAGGCTTTGAATGATTTCAAAGCCTTTTTTTATGCCGTGGTAGTCGTAATTAGATTCTTTTCGATTTAATACGAGCAGCTTTACCAGTAAGGCCGCGTAAATAGAATAATTTCGCGCGACGAACTTTACCGTAGCTGTTTACTTCAATTTTTTCAATGTTTGGTGAGTTTACAGGGAAAATACGTTCAACACCTACACCGTTTGAGATTTTACGAACGGTAAAAGTAGCGTTAGCACCTTCGCTGTTTAATTGAATTACTACACCTTGGTACACCTGTACACGCTCCTTATTTCCTTCGCGAATTTTATAATGAACGCTGATGGTATCTCCAGCTTTGAAAGCGGGAATTTCATTCTTTACTACCGCTTGTTCTTCTACAAATTTTACTAAATCCATGATTTCGAGTAATTATTAACGATTTATATCCTGTAAAAATCGGAATGCAATATTACGACTTATTTTCTGAATATAAAAATACTTTTTTAAAAAACTATTGACTGATATTCAAATCGGATGCAAAGATATGAAAATGAAATGGATAATCTAAAGATATTTTGAATATTCCTTTGTAGGCTATATGGAAAGGGTTTTTGATTGCTAAATTCAATAGAATATATTCTTTTGATAAAAATATTATGCAATCAATCAGCTGTTTAGTGATTAATTTTCTATAGGGTGTTGACAAAGTCAAAAAATGATTCGATATTTGTGCCACACAAAACAANNTTCGAATCCTGCCACCCCGACTTAAAAGCTCTAACGAAAGTTAGAGCTTTTTTTGTATCCTCTTTTTATTCGTCCCGTAAGCTGTTTATAGGATTAGCTATGGCTGTTCGGATAGCCTGCCAACTTACTGTAATTAATGCGATGCCTATTGTTACTAGTCCCGCCAGCACAAACATCCACCATTGGATCTCGATGCGGTAAGCAAAGTCTTCCAGCCATTTGTTCATGGTTAGCCAGGCGATCGGCGAGGCGATTATCAAGGCAATTAATACGGGTTTTATAAAATCTCTGGACAGTAATGTAGTGACACCCGATACCGAAGCGCCAAGCACCTTGCGAATTCCGATCTCTTTGTTTCGTTTGGCAGCCGTAAATGAGGCTAAACCATAGAGGCCTAGGCACGCGATAAATATGGCCAATCCAGAAAAAAGACTGAGTATACGTTGTTGCCTAAGATCAGTTTTGTACAGCATATCGAATTTCTGGTCCAAAAAACTGTATTCAAACGGATATAATGGGGCTACTTTCCCAAATGCGGTTCTAATAGTTTTTAGGGCTGCAGGGAAATCTTTTGTGTTTAAGCGGATAAGGGCTACCCTTAGATCATCAGAAGGGGCAACAACTAATGCATCCATGTTTTCTTTTAGGGATAGGAAGTTAAAATCATCAATTACACCAATGATTGTCCGGGGGGATTGATCGCGGATCGTATTTTTTATCCATTTGCCAATGGCCTGTTCGGGAGTAAATCCAAGCATCGATGCTGCAGTACGATTGACTAATACAGCCCTAGTGGAGTCGGTCGGGTGTTGTATTGAAAAGTTTCGGCCTGCTATTATTTTGAGTTTCAACGTACTTACATAGTCAAAATCAGTGAACTCTGTCCTTGACTTCCACTTCTCACCGTTCTTTCCTTCGACCTCGAATGTGTGGCTATCGAAGAAGCCGCCCGGTTCACCGGACATAAAGGAGACCGATGCAATATCACTGCTCACAGATAATTCGTTTTTGAATGTACGAAGGTTGTTGTACAGTTCTTCATTGTCTATTGGAATAACCACAGTCTGTTGGTTGTCGTAGCCGAGCCCTAGTTCTTTTACATATTTCATCTGCTTGGAGATAATCAGTGTACCGATGATAAGTAAAATGGATATGCTGAATTGGAATACAACCAGCGTATGTCGGAACAGTGTGCCGCCCTTGCCGAAGCGCAATTTGCCTTTTAATGCCTGTATAGGGGAGAAGGTCGAAAGGTATAATGCGGGGTAACTTCCCGCTAATAGACCTACTATAATGATAACTGCAATCAAAAAAATATAGATCGGCCATGAATTCCATGGGACTGTTAGGCTGTATCCCAATAGTTGATTATATACAGGCATGAGTAGTTGCAACAGACACATGGCGAGTGCGCAGGATATGCTGGTTAATAAAATGGATTCTCCGATAAACTGTCCCATTAATTGAAGACGTCGAGCGCCAAGTACCTTTCTTAAACCAACTTCTTTTGATCGGTCAACTGCACGTATTGTTGAGAGATTCATGAAATTGATGCAGGCGATAATCAATATAAGTATGGCGATGGAAAGAAAAATGTAAATAACCTTTTTGTCGCCATGTTTTGCGCTGTCAAATGCGCTGTGGGATTCAAGATAGACGTCTCGTAGCGGTGTAAGCGCAAGATCAAAATGAATGCCCATATTGGTAGAAACTGCTTTCATATGCCTATTCATGAAATCAGGAAACTGCTTTTCCAATTGCCTAGCATCCTTATGTTCGTCAAGTAAGATGTAAGTGAATAAATTGTTGTTTTGCCAGGCTTTAAAGGGTTCGGTATCGAGATAATTGGATAAGGGGATAATGAGATCAAAATCCAGATGCGAATTGACCGGAAGATCTTTAGCGATCCCAGTAACGGTTAATTGTTTATTTTTATCAAGCTGTAGTATTTTACCGATGGGATTCTCATCTCCAAAATATTTTTTCGCAGTTTTTTCCGTTAATACAACACTTGTTGGATTTTTTAAAACAGTCATTGGATTTCCCTTGATGAGCGGAAAACTAAATAGTTCAAAGAAATCGTCATCTGCAATAAAGAGTTTCTTTTCATTGAATGCGATATTGCCAAAAGAGAATAACCCATTGGCAGGCATTACCCGTACAGCTTTTTTGATATCATCCGGATAATCGGTTATTAAGGCGGTGGCATAGGGTGCAGATAAATAAGGAGCGCGGTCTTTGGTGTTGTCAAAGCCACGCATGACCCGATAGATCCGGTCACCTTGGCTGTGAAACTTGTCGAAGCTAAACTGATTGGCGATAAACAGGAATATCATTGCGCAGACGGTGATGCCTATTGTTAAGCCAAGGATATTGATAAAGGAAAAAACCTTGTTCTTAATAAGGTTTCTCCAGGCGATTTGGAAATAGGTCTTTATCATACTTTTTGTTATAAGTGTTCATTCTGAACTTATGGTAATCAATCCCGTTGAAGGATAGGTTGATTTCTATTTTGAAAAAAATGTTCAATGGATCAATTTCAAAAAAGCGGCCAAAGGGCTAAAGTATTTTTAGTCAATAGATTGTATTCTTTCTTTTTGTGGTTAAAGTGTTTGGATTCGAACACTTCATGTTCATATTCGAACAGGCTACAGTGGGGAGGTCAAAAAGATTTTAATTGACAGGTGAGCGCTTGATCGAAGTGACAAATATTCGAAATAGCATTAGATTTGATGTATAAAGGAGAGCTATGTATCGTCAGGGCAAAGAGTATGTCGCAATATAACAACTTGTTAGTTTTATTTTATGTTTTTCATTTGCAAATAATTTGTAAGAAGCGTATATTTGTGCCACACAAAACAAAGGTGATACCTTTTCGGGGTGTAGCGTAGCCCGGTATCGCGCCACATTTGGGATGTGGAGGTCGTAGGTTCGAATCCTGCCACCCCGACTAGAAAAGCTCTAACGAAAGTTAGGGCTTTTTTTTGTTTCAGGGTAGGAAGGCGAACCTACGGCCTTTAGGGTGTTATTTAGATTGATCCGGAGGAAACTCAGTCAGGGCCAGCCAATCCCGCTATTTTAGCTAGCCAAGTGTTAACTTCGCTATTCAGGGCAGTCATGCTGGTTTTTAAAATTATTATGGATCGAAATCGATATGTGTTTTATATGTTTTGTAAATTATTTTACAATAAGTCAGCTTGTTAGGTGTTATGTAGAGAATATTTTTGAAAAAAACATATTTTTAATTTACTTTTGTGCCACACAAAACAAAGGNNGTTCGAATCCTGCCACCCCGACCAAGAAGCCTACAAAGGCGGTCAAAACCCCTCTAATCGTATGATTTGAGGGGTTTTTCTTTTTTTCTTACCCCAATTTGTTCAAGTAAAACCAAAGAAAATGAGACCTATTCGGTTACCCATTTTCTATACCTAATTTTGGGTCACCGAAATGGGTCCAAATATCTAAAAATCAGCTTTTTGTGCTTGTTTGTTTTGTTGCTTTTTGTAGTCGTTTGATACAGGGTTTTAACCGATTGAAGACCCTTTTCATATCAAACCCAAGCAAATAGCACCAAAACACTGATATGCAACCATTAAAGTTAGTTGATATGAAAACACAAAATTGCACATTCGGGGTTATCTTTTACCTCAAGAAGCAGAAAACAACAGCACAGGGAACAGCACCTATCTACGCAAGGGTAACGGTGAACGGCAAACGCACGGAAATATCCGTCAAACGTTCCATAGCCGTATCGGGATGGGATGCCAAAAAAGGATTGGCAAGGGGTAGCCGTGAGGAAACGGCGGAACTTAACCGATTCCTTGCACGTTTCAAGGCGAAAATCATTGATACCTATCAAGAGACGGTACTATCGGGAAGTATAGTAGACGGTGCTGTCATCCGTGAACGGGTAACGGGGTCTGCACAGTCGGGGCGGACACTCGGCAGTCTGATTGAGTACCATAACAAGGAACAGGAAAGCAAACTTGCCTACGGTACAATGAAGAACTACTATACCACACAAAGCTATATCAAACGCTTTCTAAAAGAGAAGTACCGCCGTACAGATATAGCCATTTTAGAACTGAATTATTCGTTTATATCCGATTTTGAATATTACCTGCGGAATTACAAACCGAAAGACCACCATAGACCGCTGAACAACAACGGCATCATGAAACACATCGAGCGTTTACGTAAAATGGTCAATATGGCGGTTACAATGGACTGGCTTGCAAAAGACCCCTTTGCCAAGTTTAGGAAACACTTTGACAAAGTGGAACGCAAAAGCTTAACAAAACAGGAACTTGACAAACTCGAAAACAAAAGGTTTAGGGTCGAGCGTTTGCAACAAGTATTGGATATGTTCCTTTTTAGCTGTTATACAGGGCTTGCGTATATAGACCTTGCGGAACTCACGCCCGACAATATAATCACGGGCATAGATGGTGACCTATGGATATATACAAGCAGGGCAAAGACGGACACAAGTGTCCGCATTCCCTTATTGCCAAAAGCAAGGGCACTGATGGAAAAATACCGAGAAGACCCGAGGTCAATAAGCAACGGTACGGTATTCCCTATTATCTCCAATCAGCGGATGAACGGCTACCTAAAGGAAATAGCAGAGCTATGCGAAATAAGTACAGACCTTACGTTCCATATCGCACGGCATACCTTTGCCACTACGGTCACATTGAGCAACGGCGTACCTATTGAATCGGTGAGCAAGATGCTCGGGCACACGAGCATCCGAACCACACAGATTTATGCCAAAGTGGTCGAACACAAGTTAAGTGAGGATATGCAGAACCTAAGGGAGCGCATGGCATCGGGAAGCTGAAAGACCAGTGTTTCCCCAAGAACCCCTCAAATTCAGTATATTTGTTAGAGACAGTGCTTTTTGTACTGTCTCTTTTATTGTTTCAAACGTCCAAAAATTGATAGCTATGCGAGATACCTATTTTAAGACACGCCGACCGTTCAGCAGAAGAAAACACCGATATGACATCGGTAGCCCTATCGGCTTTTGGAATTACTACGATGACAACCATTTTCTTACACGGCTGTATGTCATTGGCAACGAGGAACAGGAGCAGTATTATAATTATCACATGGAGTATGCCGTAAGCACGGGCAAATGTACCGAAGCCGAGTTTTACGCACACGTAAGGGAGATAGTTGCCGACCATATCGAAGCTATCAGAAAGGAATCCCCTTTTTCACGTAAGCACGGACGTAACCGTGTCAATCTCAAATGCCTGCGCATATTCCGAGACTATCTTATATCCATAAATACCTATGGATACCGTGACCCCGTAGACATTACCATTACACGTTATGATATGGAGATTGCCTTGCTGAAAAAGGAACTTGCAAAGAAGAACAAAGAGCTTGAAGAGTTAAAGATTTATGAAAGCGAATATAAAGTGAAGATAACAAACGGATATTTGAGTGCTTTTATCGACCTCATGCACCAATTTCCCGAAATCAGAATCCCGACCAAAGACGGCACACGTCTTTTGAGTGCATCTACCGATACCGTATGGGCGAAGATGATATGTAAATATTTCCAACACGGAGACAAAGCACTCAACATTGAAACCATAAGGAGCAGGTTTACTTCCGATAAAGAAAAACCAAACACTAAATACCGTCCTATAAGGGATAAGGATAAGATTTTCAAGATTGTATCTAACGAAGATTAACACCTATTATACACATCCAAAGTTGACCAAATGCCTATAATGGTCATCCTTTGAACAGCTTTCTCCCATTCCTTTGTACCAAAAGCGGACTGAAACATACCGTTTGTTTCCGTCCGCATGGTAACAGATTTTTTAACGATAACACAAAGGAGGAAAGATGAACGTAGAGCTTATCACGAGGAACGACCTCGAAAAATTCAAAAAGGAACTGTTCGAGGAAATCAGAAAGCACAGTCCCCACCCACGTAAACACGTACATGAGCCGAGGGCATGGCTCAAAAGCTATGAGGTACGTAAGTTGCTCGGCATATCCGCAGGCACGCTCCAAAATTTACGGGTAAACGGTACATTGCCGTACAAGAAAATCGGCGGACTGATGTACTACAAGTACGAGGACATCCAAAGGCTGATGGAGGGAGGGGAAGATGGGGAATAACATCTGCAAAACAGCATTACGGGTGCAAGCACCCGACCAAAAGCAGGGTGTCCGTCGGAAAGAACAGCGGAAAGATTGCAGGCAAGACCGACCATTCGCAGTCAGTTCTCCAAAGGTAAACCTTTGTCGCCCTGTAGGGAGCAAGTTTATTTTTTTGCAATGCAAAAAACCGTTCCCCCACGCTCTGCGGAGTGGGGAACGGCGGATGCTCCCGATGGTCGCAGTCCGTAAACTTGGGGAGGTTTGCCAATGAAAAAATTGGCAAAAGAAAAAGAAACGGACGGAAAAAAACGCACACGGGGACGACCTAAAAAAGCCATCACCCGTAGCGTTTCTCTGGTCGTCCGCTTGACCCCTACCGAACGGCTCGCCATTGTGGGCAGGGCAAAGAGTGCAGGAATGGTCGTAAGCGAATGGTTCAGAAAGACCGCCAGGACGGCGGTCATAATACCGAGACTTTCAAGGGAGGAAGCCAGCTACCTGCGTACCCTGTCGGGCATGGCAAACAATCTCAACCAATTGACCAAGTTGGCGCATACGGACGGACTTGTGTCAATCCTAACGGATCTGCGCAGGTTACTTGGCGAAGTGGAACGTTTAATGGAAAGGATTGGTAAAGATGATAGCTAAACTAATCGTAGGCAAGAGTTTCGGCGGATGTGTCCGCTACCTATTGGAGCGTGAACAATCAAAGGTTTTGGACTCGGCAGGCGTAAGGGATTACGGCACCAAGACCATCATTGCTGACCTCAATGCCCAACGCAAGATGCGCCCACAGCTTGGCAATGCCGTAGGGCATACCGTGCTAAGTTGGAGCAACGAGGACAGGGAAAAGCTCACGGTGGAGAAAATGGAACAGCACGCAAGGGAGTACATGGAAAAGATGGGTATCAAGAATACCCAATATGTGACCGTACTGCATTCGGACAAGGAACATCCGCACCTGCATATCGTCTATAACCGAGTGGACAACGATGGAAAGACGATGGGCAATTTCAACCATTGGCACAAGAGCCGAAAGATATGCAGGGAGATGACCGAGTGTTACGGTTACCATCTCGGTAAGGGCAAGGCAAAGGTAAACAGGCAGGCATTGCGTGGCAACGACAAATTACGCTATGCCATACATGATGCCCTTAAATCCGTCATGGCAAAAGCCACATCATGGAAGCAGGTCGAAACGATGCTTGCAAAACATGGTGTCGGCATCCATTACAAGTACCGTAGCGGAACAAATGAAGTGCAGGGCATTTCGTTTGAAAAGGACGGGGTGAAATTCAAAGGTTCGGCGATTGACCACAAGTTCAGTTTTGCAAACATGGAGAAACAGCTAAATGAAAACCGAGCAATGGAAGCCACCCAACCGATTACGGACAGCAGTCCGCTTGCCGAACAGATTAGGGAGATACTGCAACAGCCACAGCGGTCGCAGACATACGAACCGCAGGGATTGGGATTGCTCGGAGACTTATTGAACATTCCCGCTTCGATAGAACCCGAACCCGAAAGCATGAGCGATGCGGAAAGGCGCAGGAGAAAAAGGAAAAAACAGGAAGTACAGTCAAGGGGAATATCACGATAAACAAAAAAGAAAATGAACGAACAGGAATTATTGGTCATACTGAAAGACACACAGGAAGCATTGGTGCAAGTGGGTAAACGCTTGAAAAAAATGGAAGAAGATAAACCCGAAAGCAAGGATTATTCGGCAGAATTGGCGGATATAGGCAAGAAGTTGGACAATAAAATAACAGAGGAAACGCTTGTCGGTATGAAAGCATCCATCCTAAAGCACGCTAAGGCAACCGATAGCCTTGTCACCGCTTTGGAGGAACAGAGGAAAGCAATAAGTGAAATGCCAAACCGTATAAAGGTAAATGTGGAGCATCGTATTACAGGGCGACAACGACCATATATCATTACGGGGGCAATTGTTGTGGTTGTATCTGTTTTTTCTCTTTTCGTCAGCTTTCAGCTTTGGCGGTCAAACTCGGAATTGCAGGACAGCGATATTAAAACCCGCATGGTAAGGTTGTTTTATCCCGATGTATCGTTGGATGTTGATTCTATCTACAATAGCAATCCCAAAGAACTTAAGCTATGGGTGAAGCAGGAGGAAGAAAGATTACTTGCGATTAGGAAAGCCGAAGAAAATGCAAAGCAGTCCACCGAGCAGGCAGAACGGGCGAATGAAATGATAAAAAGACTAAAAAAGCAGGGCGATAATGATTTAAAATGAATACTTTTGCAAAATATCATTTGCAACAAATCAACACAGTGGCACTAATTGAAACAAACGACCTAACCTTCGCTTTTAACAATGGAGACGATGTTTTAAAGAATATAAACCTTAACGTTGAGAAAGGTTCTATTTATGGATTCTTGGGGCCAAACGGCTCAGGAAAAACTACAACTATTCGGTTACTTTTGGGACTTTTACCAAACCTAAAAAATAATATTCAGTTATTCGGACAAAATCTCAAAGACAATAGAATTGAAATCCTATCAAAAATTGGGGCATTAATTGAGCAACCTTCACTATATGACCATCTTTCTGGTTTTGATAATTTGGAAATTACACGGAAGGTCAGGAGCATAAGCAAAAGTCGAGTTGATGAGACACTTAAAATAGTGGGTTTAAAATCAGCAGCTCAAAAAAAAGTAAAGGAATATTCTTTGGGAATGAAACAACGGTTAGGGCTTGCCGTAGCGTTGCTTTCCGAACCTGAATTACTGATTTTAGATGAACCGGTAAATGGTTTAGATCCAAATGGAATCATTGAAATCAGGGAATTACTTCTAAAACTAAACAAAGAAAATGGAACCACCATTTTTCTGTCAAGCCATTTACTATCTGAAATTGAAAAAATAGTTACACATTTAGGCGTTCTGAGTAAAGGAAAGTTAGTTTTCCAAGGCAAGTACAATGATGTTAAAGAACTTCAAAAAAAATCGGCGATTATCCATATCCAGACGAGTAATAATGAAAAATCCTTTGATGTCCTTTCTAATCTTTATGTCCCTGTATTTTCGGAAAATTTGCAAATACAGCTTCCATATCAAAGCAAAGAGCAAATTGCTGATGTATGCAGATTGTTGGTTGGAAACAACATTGATATTTTTAGGATGCAGATAGAAAATAGTAACCTCGAAGAAATCTTTCTAAAAATAACTGGAAATTAAATGAAGAACGTATTAAAGGGAATAAGTACTGAATTTATAAAATCGAAAAATACATTTGTTTCTTGGTTGGTAATTCTCGGGGCAGCATTTATACCGCTTTTTGTCTCATTTGGTTTTTTAATCAAATGGGAGCAGTTGATACCCGAACAAGGGAAGAATCCATGGGATGATTTTACTGAAATGTCATGGAGAGGAATGGGGTTTTTGTATACACCATTTTTTGTTGTACTATTAATAAGCCTGTTTCTTAATATTGAACACAAAAGCAATACATGGAAACACATTTTCACATTGCCTATTTCTAAGGGCACTATTTATTTCAATAAACTCATAACGCTGCTTATTTTTATTGTTTTCTTCTATATGCTGTACGTTCCATTTTGGGTGGGGTGTGGTTTTTTTGTCGGAATGATAAAACCAGCATTACAGTTGACAAAAAATACACCTGACTATGTGTCGATGATAAACTTATGTTTCCATTCATTTATTGCATCACTTGGAATAGTCGGTATACATTTTTGGTTGAGCTTACGCTTTAAAAACATGATAATCCCAATAGCTATTGCGGTTTTAGGTGGAATAATATGGGTAGCATTGTATCAGGGAAGAGCTGAACAAATAATTTATTTCCCATATGCATATAATTACTCAACGATAAACCCACCAAATTGGGTGTCATCTAAAATGTTTGGCATCTTTCCCCAACACGAAATATTCAGCATTGCATATTTTGTCATATTTACCATTTTAAGTTATCGTTATTTTAAAACGGACTTTAAAGATAATTGAGCGTCTAAAAAAGAAAAGATATAAAACAAAAAATTGTAAGGCTTAGAAGAATTAACCGGAATAATTACCCAACTCTTATTTTCGGACTGCGAAACCCCACCGCTTATGGCCGTGGCTGTTCTCGCTTTGGCTGTTTACGGTGAATAACTGATGTGCCATACAAGGTTTTCCTTTCTTTCGCCAGCTGATAAAGTTTGTAGCTGATTGTTGTCGCTTGTGATTTGCAGAACGTTTGGATTAGCGGTAAGCCACAACAAAAAACTGTATCTCATAGAATAGTTAGCCATTGAAAATAAATATGGTTATTTTTGGTGTAATTTTAAACAGCAGTATATATGCCGGAGCAGCAGAACATAGAGTATAAAGAGAGTTGGCACGATGAATATCTTAAGTGGGTTTGCGGTTTTGCAAATGCACAAGGTGGGGTGATTTATATCGGGAAAGACGATAACGGGAATGTTGTGGGATTGAAAGACTATAAAAAGCTGATGGACGATATTCCCAACAAGATACGTAATGCAATGGGGATAACCGTTGAGGTTAATTTACACGAGCAAACGGGGAATCATTTTATTGAGATTATTACGCACCCTTATTCCGTTCCTATCTCATGGCGTGGTCGGTATTATTACCGTAGCGGAAGCACCAAACAAGAATTGACGGGCAACGCCCTAAATGAATTTCTGTTGAAGAAATCCGGCAAAACGTGGGATGATGTGATTGAACCACGAGCAACATTTGACGATATTGATGAAAATACCTTTTTTGCATTTTTGCGAATGTCGAACGAAAAAGGACGAATGCCCGAAACTGACGGCTTAACAATAGAACAGGCATTTGATAAATTATTGCTAACCGAAAATGGACAACTGAAACGTGCTTCAATCATTTTGTTCGGAAAAAATCCTGCAAGATTTTATCCAAATACATTTGTAAAAGTCGGCTATTTCAAAGGGAATGATATTTTGTTTCACGATGTAGTCGAGGGGAATTTGGTTACGTTGTTGCGTGAAGTTTCTAATTTGTTAAATTTCAAATATTTTACCAAGAAAATTCATTTTGAGGGTTTGTACCGCATAGAAACAGGCGAATATCCTGCACCTGCCATTCGTGAAATGCTGTTGAACGCCTTGATACATCGCAACTATATGGGTTCAATGACTCAAATTCGTATTTATGACGACAGTATCAATATTTGGAATGACGGAACTTTGCCCGTAGGAATAAATTCCGAAATTTTAAAAAAGCCACACCGTTCAAATCCCCGTAATCCGCTAATTGCCGATGTTTGTTTCAAAGGCGGGCTGATTGACAGTTGGGGAAGTGGAACAATTCGCATTATTGAAACCTGTAAACAGGCAAATTTACCCGAACCTGAACTTATTGAACAAGAGGGCGGATTTTCGGTAACGCTTTTCAAAAATAGTTTGACAGCAGAACAACTTGCTAAACTTGGCTTGAATGACCGTCAATTAAAAGCCGTTGAGTATGTGAAAGAGAAAGGGAAGATTACGAATAAAGAGTATCAAGAATTGAATGATACTACCGACAGAACGGCATTACGAGATATAGAAACTCTTATTACATTGGGAGTGCTTAGACGGGTTGGGGAGAAAAAAGGAGCTTATTACGAATTGGTTATTTGACGATTATGTCGTGAATCTAGCGGATAAATGTCGGAAATGTCGGAAATATGTCGGATAACTCCGCTGTATTAACAATATGTTAAATCAGGGTCTCCATTAATAACGCCAATAGCGTCATGATAAAGCCAGAATGAAGCCAAGTGTTTTCCCCTCGCTCATTAGTGGCTTGCGAAACCCCTCCGCTCTTGTCCTGCACTGTTCTCGCTTTTGGCTGTTTACGGGATTGGTTTGGCGACCTAATTCTATAGAAAAAGGATTGTTATTATCGGGGGAGTTTCGTATCTTTATGGTAACAAAGTAAATTGACTGATTGGAAAAGGTTCTGTCAAGAGAACTCAAAAGCCTACAAAGTAGGATACATTAAATGAGACCTATTCGGTTACCTCTCTTGACAGGTCACTTGCTAACAATAATATAATCAACGATTTAGGAGAGTGGTGGAAAATCCTGCCACCCCGACTAGAAAAGCTCTAACGAAAGTTAGGGCTTTTTTTGTTTCAGGGCAGGGTGCGAACGTACGACCTTTTAAGATATTAGTAGGTTCGATCCGTAGGAGGCTCAGGGGGGGTGTTTGGGGAAAGTGCGGCTGAGTCAATCCTGCCACCCCGATAAAATCCACTGGTAATCAGTGGCTTTTTCTATTTTTGGATATATTTCGGACAAATTTCCCTTGTTTTTTAAAGCTTGTAAAGTTAAGAAAAGTGGGATTCATGATACACGTACTTAAATATCCACCAATAGCACACGGTGCTGACCTAAACCTTAAACTTATTTTTCTCAGCGAAGGGTTTCTTCCAAAAATGCTTTCCAGAGGATAAAACCTCTTTCTGGATCGCTGTAGTCATGAAGGATGCGATTAAATCTTTCGGGAGTATGGTTTTCTAAGAAAGCCTGTCTACCTTTTTCACGAATAATCTGCAGATCTTTATCTATCATCGCAACAGCGTCTTTCAAGACGGTTTTATTTTTATCTGTGTGCCAGATATAAGTCGCCTCCTCCGTATCTAAGGTTTCAAGGATGATGTGGTACTGGCTCTCTCCGGATAGAAGAAATACAAATGCAAAGGGACTAAGCACGAATCTAATCTTCATAATACTGCTCTGGTGGTGATCGGCTAAGAATTGAACTTGACGAGAGTGTTTGTATTTTCGTAAATTAAGGATTTCAGAAAGTAACTCTTCGGCGTTTTGATATACAGTATCGCCATTCTGTAACTGATCTGAAGTCAAAATATTTTGTTTTTGCAAAGGTAGCTTGCCTAATAGTCCCTTGTTCAGAAACTGGAATTTCACACCTTCTACAATTTCTTTATTTATTCGTTCTATATCATCGGAAGTAGCGATTTGCGCGACCAGTTTTCCGTATTCAAATTCAGCGTTTAACTGAACGTTGATGTTTTTAGATTTCAGTATCTTGATAAAGTAAGGTTTTAATACCTCAAACTCAGGCCTAATCTCCAAATTTTCGATTTGAAATTCCAAAACCGTATGCATCTCTTCTACTTTATAAGTGAAGACCACATGGCCATAATGAAACGATAGATCCTCAATGGGTATCTTGGTACTTTTTTCTAAGGTAAATAAATGACCTATTTGAGACTGGTAATCCATCGTTGGTTCATCAAAAAGTGTAGCTTGTTTGGTGATTTTACGATAATAGATATTCCGTTTTAGAAACATCTTGTCTAGATAATCGATCTGTACATCCCGATAGTCGTATATAGTTGGATTGATCTCGGATCGCTGCACCCGACCGATGTATTGAATCAATTTTCCATGGAAAGCAAAGGGATAGGCCAAAAGTAGTGTGCTGATATGCTGAATATCCGAACCTTCGCCAAAATACTGACCTGTCGTAATTAGTACTTGAAAATTCCCTTCTGATAATGTTTTCCATTTCGCTTTCT
Source organism: Sphingobacterium sp. UBA865 (assembly GCF_002295765.1). NCBI lineage: Bacteria > Pseudomonadati > Bacteroidota > Sphingobacteriia > Sphingobacteriales > Sphingobacteriaceae > Sphingobacterium > Sphingobacterium sp. UBA865. Next base: position 118,477 of record NZ_DBGB01000009.1, read on the forward strand.
TACTGCTGTCTGAATCATCTCCGCTGAGCGTTATGGTTTCATAATTTGATTTTAGCAATAGATTCAGCGTCTCGATATGTTCTTTTCTTTCGGTAATTATAACTGCCTTTTTTCCTTGGTTTAGCTCGGCGGATACATCGTTTACTATTAATCGGTTTCTTGCTGTATCATGAATTAGAATTTGGGAAAGTGTTTCGAAACTGTCGGTTTTAGAATTATAGGGAACATGGAGTGTGGTATTCCGTACGATGATATTTGCCCTTTTGTAATCTTCAATTTCCTCTGGTCGGATTTCTGTAATGATATCACCGAGATAGGTGAAGATCAATTTATCATCATTATATTTCCGAAAAGGAGTCGCTGTGAGACCGTAGCAATAAACACTGTTTAGTTTTCCGACGGTGGTACGATAAGATTCCGCCGGAATATGATGACACTCGTCGATTAAGATCGCGCCAAATTTGTCCTGAATTGTTTCAATATGTTTTGGAAGACTTTGTATCGTTGCAACGGTTATTTTATCAGCACCCAATTTTGCTTTTCCCTGGCCTATAATCCCAATTTCTTTCTTCGGTATCCCTAGGAATGATTCGATACGTTCTATCCATTGATCTAACAGCTGTTTACGATGCACGACAATAAGTGCAGGTTGTTGTTTGTCTGCAATAATCTTCAAGCCAATAACAGTTTTTCCTGTTCCTGGTGGAGCAACGATCACACCGAAATCCTTTTTTTCTACTGCGGCGACAGCATTGGTCTGATGCTTTCGCAATGCGGCATTAAAAGAGAATTGGATTGCCGGGAGTTCGTGTCTATTATCAACAAAGTCATGTGCTACCTGTGTTTCTCTGCAGAATCGCAGTATTTTCCCAATAAACCCTCTTGGGATGAGGATTTCATTTTCCGTTTCTTCAATTAATTTAAAAAATCTTGGCGTGTCGAAAGTGCTTCTCCCTGACTTTTTCTTGATGATAAAGGCTGAATTAGCAAAATTAAGTTGCTCCTTCAAAAAATTGATGAGTACAAATGGTATAGCGTGACTATTTATACGGATCGAATTGCTCAGGGCGATTTTAAGTTTTCCATCAACAACGGGTACATAGCTTTCTTTACTTCCTCTTGTTTGATTGAACAGCTCCTCTAGGTAATCCAAACTCACTCTTTTAATTTCTTTTAAATATGCAATTTGATCAGGAAATGGATCTATCGTTTTGGGATCGATAAAGGAACTGTTGCCATTCTGTACAGCAGGTGAAAATAAGGGCATTGCAATTAGATTTCCTAAACCTTTGCCAGACAGGTAATCTTGATTTGGAAACAAACGGTCAAAGCTGGAGCTTTTATCAAATGGCGAGAATGCACCGCATCCTTCTAAGATATGTATAAATAACTTACGACTTTTGGCTGCTGGATAAGGGCTTTCAAAGAAAATCCAGACATGTGCGCCATTGCCGGAACGGGACCGTTCAAGATAAGCAGGGATATTTTTAGCGGTACATGATTCGAGAAATTTCAAAGCCTGTTGTTGCCAATCGGATTTATCGAAATCAGCTACTAAAAACCAAGAAGTGTTATCTTGCAACAGTGGGTAAATTCCGATCTGCTGAAGGCCGTTAAGATGTTTCGTAATTTCTATTTCTGACAATGGCAGGTAGCTTTTGTGGGCATAGCTTTGAAAAGTACCGCCATTAGCTTTATGTAGTCGATAATGGTATGGGTCATAGCTATAGGCCGGCATGTACCCGCCTTTACTTCCCTTCTCCCAGCGTAAAGCAAATACGTCTTCGCGACCTCTAAAAAGGTTGAGAAGATAGATTATGTCCTCGTTAGTGAATTCCACTTGTTTTTATTTTGGTATTAAGATAAGTGAATTAGAATATACATCTTAAAAATATTAATAATCTGGAACACTTTCGTTTATTCAAAGTGACTATTGAGATTTGATATCAAGCGTTGTTTTTTGAATAATTGTTACTTATCTTTACCAATCGTGTTACGATAAGACCCATTTTTTAGGTCTTATCGTAACACAAAAGGTAATATGGCAGACAGCGTTTATATATCAGAACATCTTACGAAGCCCCAACTTGGGTTCTTAAAGTTGCTGGATGACTATGAAGTACAGTTGTTCAAATTCTCAGAAATTGAACAGTTGCTAGAACAAAAGTTTGACAACTTAAGTGAAATCTTAGAGAATCTAGTCGACAAGGAACTACTTGTGCGAATGGAAAAAGGTAAATTTTGCAAACAAGGTTTTCGGGACGAATATGTCATCGGTACTTTCGTCGCTGAAAATAGTGCTGTCGCGTATTGGTCTGCATTAAATTTGCACGGATTGACCGAACAATTTTCTAATACCGTTTTTATTCAGACGACTAATCAGAAAAACGACAAGTCAATCTTAGGTACTTCTTATAAATTCGTTAGGATAGCACCTAATAAAAAAACAGGAATAATAGACAATGGTTACGGTAACCTTCATTATCCGATAACCGATGTAGAGAAAACAATAGTCGATTGCTTTGACCTACCTCAACATTCTGGTGGCTATGCGGAACTGATTCGAGCAGTTAGTCAAGCGCAAATGCAACCCACTAAATTAGTCGAGTATTGCAAGGCTGTGAATAATATAGCGGTTACCAAACGAATTGGCTATTTGGTTGAACTTCTACAAATTACAGGCATGGATCCTTTTATAGATTTTGCCAAGATGCAGGTAAAAAATAAATATAATTTGTTTGATCCCCAGGGATTGGAAGAAGGTGAATTTGTCGCAGAATGGCGATTGCGATTGAATATCAGCCGGGAGGAATTGTTAGACATATCCAATAAACAATACTAGATGATACTGAAAAAGGAAATAGCAGAAAAAGCTTTGGAAAATGAAGTGTCCAGAAGTACCATCGAAAAGTTACTGAATCAGAAAGAGCTATTGACTAAGGAGTCAATTTCATAAAGGCATTATGGCAGAATCTCAAAATATTGAATACAAGCAGAGCTGGAGGGATGAATATCTCAAATGGATATGTGGCTTCGCAAATGCAAATGGTGGTACTATTTTCATTGGTAAGGATGATGGCGGCAAGACTGTTGGTGTAGCTGATGCTAAGAAATTGTTGGAGGATATTCCGAACAAGGTGCGTGATGTATTGGGTATTTTGGTTGATGTAAATCTGCATGAGACTGTTGAAGGGGATTTCTTAGAGATTATTGTGGAGCCTTATCCTAATGCTGTAAATTATAAAGGTCAATATCACTATCGAAGCGGTAGCACAAAACAGGAAATGAAAGGTGCTACGTTGGATAAGTTTTTATTACAAAAGAAAGGTGTTCGTTGGGATGGAGCTGCTGTTCCTCGAGTATCCGTTGATGATCTAAAGAAAGAAACGTTTGTTTTTTTTCGTCAACGTGGTTTTAAGAATAAGCGTTTGTCTGAAGACAGTTTGATTGACCGTGACGAGCATTTACTTGAAAACTTGAAGTTGATTGAGAATGGTTATTTGAAACGAGCTGCTATTTTGTTGTTTCATCCTGATCCGGAAAAGTATATGACGGGAGCTTATGTGAAGATTGGTTATTTTGAAGGGGAAACGGATTTGATATTTCAGGATGAGGTTCATGGGAACTTATTTGAACAGGTTGAAAGGACCATCGATCTTTTATTTACGAAGTATATCAAAGCGCTAATTAGCTATGATGGGATCCATCGTAATGAAACTTATGAATATCCTAAAGAAGCTGTACGTGAGGCTTTATTAAACGCCATCGCTCATAAAGATTATTCGGGATTAACTCCTATTCAGATTCGTGTATACCCTGATAAGCTTATGATCTGGAATGAGGGACATCTTCCGGAAAATTGGACCGTGAGTAACTTATTAAAGAGTCATTCTTCGAGGCCCTATAATCCTGATATAGCAAATGCATTTTTTCGTAGTGGCTATGTGGAATCCTGGGGCCGTGGCATTAGTAAGATGACAGAGCAGTGTTTGGCTGAAGGATTGCCTGAGCCAAGTTACTTGGTTGAGGGATCAGATTTCTGGGTTGTATTTAAGAAGGATATTTATAATACGGAGTATCTTGAATCGCTTGGTTTGAATAGCCGACAGGTGAAGGCTGTTTTATTTACAAAGAACAAAGGAAAGATTACGAATAGTGATTATCAGAAATTGGCAGGTGTTTCTAGAGAAACATCTACTCGAGATATCAAGGAGTTGATTGATAAAAAATTATTTAAATCTAGTGGAATTAAAGGTGCAGGAGCTTATTATACCTTAAATTGAATTGCGTCATGAATTGCGTCAATTGCGTCAAACTGGGGCTTTTGAGAATAGTAAAGTAAAAGCAATATAGAGAAAATTTTCACTAGTTTGTACCAGCATTACTGTTGAACCCATGGTTTGCCGATAAAACAATAGTGTAATGATTGCACCTAAAACCTCAGAAAATGTTAGATGTCCGCTACGGCTACGCTTCGCAGTTTAAACAAGAACGCGGAATCAAATCCGGATCTAAAAGATTGGAGAAAAAGACTAAAAGCTTACTATCAAAGAGTTAATCTTTCTTCCTAACATCAAATACTATCTTCGCTCGTTCAGGATCTTCATGTGGATTGGAAATCTCGATCTTGCCCATATCTGCCAATTCTTTCAATCGATAAAAGAGAAAAAGATCGCCTACGGAACTATCATAGAATTCATCCCATATATCACAAAGTGTATAGCCAACAATCAATGCCGACCTTTGAGGTGTCTCGTTGCACCTTTTCAAAAGATATGCATCAAAAAATGTCTCATCGCCAGCTAAATGTTTCCCTGAATCATCAAATAGATTAACTACTGCATCATTCGAACGAATATGCGACCAAAGTGATGAATAGGATTGAATATCATCTTCACTTAACTTTTCAAAGTGTTTAGCAGCCTCCACAATATTGTCTTCTCGCATCACCTGTAAGGAACGGAGATTTAGCTTTTCTCCTTTCTCGTTCCTAAAATTCATATGATGGAAATTGAGTTTATGAATAGGTGTCGAAGATTCTTTCAAGTGGGAGAGTAAACGTGCTATAATGATCTTTTCGTTGGCATCGTCACCAAGCCATAAGTAAATATGGCGATACCGATCGGAAGAAGAGATTACCTTTTTCAAAAGCGCTAGATTGTCATCTACAAAATTATTGCTCCCCTCAGACTGGATAGAACCAAAAACGTTAGTCCACCATGCCTTCCTGCTCTCAATAGCTTCCGCATCGCCCAAATCACATAGAGGTCCGAGACTAAGTGCTTCGGTAAAACCTAAAATTTCACCTTTCTCTACATCGATTAATTTGCTCTGAATGAGTGTAGCATTTCCGGAGAAACCAAAAGTGATGTGCAGATCCTTTTTAGACATGAATACCTACTTATCCTTCAACAACCTCTCCAAATACTCCACCTTAGATTTTTCGGCTTCCAAAAGGCGCTCGTAAAGCTTTTTGTTTTCCTCGTAAGCTTCGATCAGTTTGTCAGCAGGGTTAAAGGTAAATGTTGGACTGGTGCTATATGCGCCAGCACCACTATTATCATGGAAATTATTGAAATAGTTGAACACAGCCTCTTCACTAAAATTCTCAATAGCTTGTGGAGTAACCCCTAATGCTTCAGCAACTTGAATCAATAGATTTGCTTCAATCTCGGCATTGCGCTCCATATTTGATACAGCTTGTTGGCTTATACCCAATTCGAATGCTAAAGCTTCCTGCTTCATACCACGCAGTTCACGAATGCGGCTGATTTTTCTTCCTATATGGTTTGTCGTGTTGGTTGTACTCATAAATCCAAAGTTAACAAATTATTCATCGTTCAAGATACGAAATATCTTCATATGGTACAAAACAAGGATAGCGTTGTACGATACAAGGGCTATTGGTTTTATACAAGCTGTTTTGGTTCGGTACGTGGATGATGCTGTGTTCATTTGTGTAAACCCAAATAAATTGATGAAGAAGAAAAAGAATCCCAAGGTTGTAACCGTGGACATGTATCACAAGTATGCTGAAATCGATGAAATGTATTCCAGTAAAGTCAGAGAGATAAAATTGGATATTCCATCAAATCTCAGAATGTTGTGTGCCATACTGGATGTCAAGGTCGAGAAACTGTTAACCGATTTTATGTGGATGTTAAGTTATTCCCATCATAATTCAGCTACACCTAAACAACGAAAAGCAGCAAATAAGTTCTTTATCAACTGCAAGTATGGCCAGCCTCTGTATGCTAAAAATCAGGTCAAGCAGATGTTTGATGAATTAAAGGCTGAACGAGAAATTTATGAAACCATAGACGGGATGGATCACGAGGATAAGAAGCTATTTTGGAAAAATAATCATATGTATAAGCAGCACTGGTTTAAACGCTGGTTTGAAAAGAATAGACACACGGGTGATATTTCTGTACTTCAAGAATACTAACTAAAAAATCATGAATGATTTTAACGCCTTAATTATACAAACCCGTTGTAAGGTTATACTTGCACATGGCGAACAACCATCTTTCTCTATCAACGAAAGCGGAGAAAAGGCGAATTGGGTAAATACAGCTATCCTCAACGATCAATTAGTCGTATACACAAAGCCTGAATATTACGGTTACCTGCTGCTACATGATTATTATCCGCAGATAACAATTACCTATAAAACATTGACAGGATTGCAGATGCTGGATAGGTGTTTTGTAGAGTCTGATGGAACGCTCAAATTACAGAAGTTAGGCATGATCGTCAGAGAAGGGTGCATAAATATATCTGTAGATGCTTTTTTAATCGACTGTACCGTGATAAAAAATGGGTATGCAAAAATCTCCGGCGAAACAATCATCTCGTATGTTTTGGTGCATCAAATAAGTGTCTATGATGGATCAGAACTGGAAGCTTCGGGAGGAAATGTGCATGCCCACGACGCGGCCAACGTATCGATATGGTTTGAAGATGAGCTTGAATTTGGACTGTACGGACAAAGCAGTATGGAGTACAGGGGTAATCCGAGAATGAAAATATTGCAGTTAGATGAAGGCTGTGCATTAAGACAAATCAATGTCGGTGATAAAATAAAAATTAAAAATTGTCGGTTATGAATAATGCTTATATAAAAATCCGGAAGATGAGTGGGACATTCGATGGTATCTAATTGAAGGAGGAATACTTGAATCCATTCAATATGGCACTTATGAATCTTTCAAGAAAAAGCTATGGGACATCCTTGTTATTCTCACATCTCAAAACAATACAGAAGAAACAAAAAAAGAATATATAATTGATCGTTTAGATAACATCGTCTTAATGGTTAAGGGATGTCATTATTTTTTGCATCATAAAAAGCGATTAAAGTATGAAGAGGATTGGATAGATATCCAATAGCTACCAAATCCTTATCGCTGTTTAGAAAAATATCGACCTCGCGAAGACGAAAAGCTCAATCATCATGTAGCGCATTTCGATTATAATTTCACTCAGCTAACACGAGAAGAGATTCAAAATTTTGTGATCGCATTTGAGAATTTTTTCTCCGAAATGGATCTGTCTTCTTGGCTGAACTTATTAGATGATTGGAAAAGATGTATAAATGAGAAGGAATCCATCTTCGAAAGTTGTGGCGAATACGCATCTTTAAAAACTTACGAACAACTCTTAAAACTACGTGAAGCTTGTTATGTCGCTTACCACTGGGCAGCGATTAGTTATCCACCACCAAACAAACACTTAATAGTTGATTATTTAGGATCGGATTATATAAATGGCTATCAAAGTGCAAACCCTTTCGAAATGACTGGTGAGGTTTTCTATGAACAAAGTTACAGTAACATTAGACAAAGTATTTTGTATTTATATCCCACATGTTCTTGTGAAAGAGGTGCCATAGTATTGACTTCTCGTGACCTGCGATATGTTTTAAGGTGGTTGCTCCAAGCCGGATGGATGTTTTTACAAACAGATTATTTTCCTGAAAACTGGCTTGACCCTGACAAAATAGACTTTTTGCGCTGTCCTATTCCAGAAGCCGATATAGCAACTTGGAAGCCGAAGAGCTTAAGCAAGAAAGGAAAAAGAAACATTCCAAAGACTTTGTCGAAATTATTTTATGGCGTTGATGTACGTGACGAAATATACAGGGTTGAATGTAGGATGATGACTTATCTAGAGGATAAATATTCCGAAAAATATACAGATTTGAACAAAGAGCAAATTATCACAAGAGAACGGCTACTGAAAGTTTTGGATGTGCTAACCCTCATCGTTTTGGATCTGCGAAAACGTAGAACCAAGAAGGAAGGTATATGCAATCCGCCAATATTCGATCATGACAAGTAGACAGAATTACTAAAAGTTGAAAATGAAACCGAACCTTTATAAGTTATGGGAATTACAAATAAAAATGATCAGACTGATTTAAATAGCATCATTCTGATTCTAGCGAGCAAATACAATATCGATCGGATATTCCTGAACACTTACTATGCGGTTGATGTTCCTTTCTACGAGTTGGTTATTCTATTATCTAACAAGGAGCATAAATCTGTCGGCGAACTAGATCCACAGATTAGAATGTCCTTAAAGGATTTCCCGAAGTTTCATCATGTCACTTTGATAGCGTTTCAGGTAAAAAGTAAGCTTATTGATGGGAACTTATATTTACATATGACCTGTCACCCAGACAAACTTATTTATCAAAATCCATCGTCAAGATTCGAGCTATACCCTGAAGGGCATTCCATCGAAAATACTCTGGAGTCGGTAAACGAATTATTTGCGCGTGAAAATCATAAAATTAATGAGTTTAAAGAAGGATACTATTATTTCAAGGAACGAGATTCGCTGTCGCATGCAGGATTTATGCTGCATCAGGTATTTGAGTTGCGGTATAGATGCATGGAGATTATGGTCATGGGAAAGGAGCGCGCAACGCACTCCATCAGGTCTCACCATCGTTATCTTGTTAGAATAGCACCGTCACTAGCCACTATATTTAAAGAAGGCAAGCCAGAAGATGAAATTATGCTTCAATTTTTAGAGGGGGTATATCGGGCGGCACGCTATGAAGATGATTTTGACGTGGATCTTGATATTCTACTGAAGCTGGAAGAACGGATGGAAAACTTCATGCAGATCACAGACACGATGTTTGAGGATTCCGTGACGAATTTTAAAAACTACTCTTTTGAGGTCGATAATCCGAAAGAGAAATTAGAAGATCGTGTTGAAAGTCAAGAAAAGTCGCTACGAAGCATTTCTAATAACGATACTATGATGCCAGAATATGATGTCTACAAAAGCGCTGCTGATAAGAAGTTGGAATTGATTATTACTTGTTTGAAGAATACAATTGACATACAAGGCATTTATCTAGTTGGTCAGCGAACTAGATCATTTGTCATCAATGGCATTAATAAACCTTCAAATACTGACATTTATGATTACTACTTCGATTTGTTAATTGTTAGCGAAAACGATATTCGTGAAACAATAGGTAATATTCAAGCATCGATAAATAAAGAATTGGAAGTTTCCGTTTTATTCCTTTCTTTCACTCGAGATCAAATACAGAAACAGTTGGACAAAAATAGTCCATTCTTTCATCGGTCTTTGCAATATGTGGATCCGCTTTATGGTATGGAGATCAATTTATTGAAGTGGGAATTTCATGAACACAATGGAAAGCGTACTCAAGACGAAATGAAAGAGGCGAAGACAAAATGGTACCAAAGAGAAAATAACGCAAGTGGTTTCTACAATGGAGGTAAAGCGATAGATCAATCCGAAGAGGTTGAAATTAAAGTGCTTCTTTATAATCAAGCTATTGAACAAGCATGTCTGGGGCTACTAGAATATTTTTATGACTATACGCCATACCAATACAATCTAAAACATTTGTTCAGTTTGTGTGCTAGTTTATGGCAATTTCCAAACGATATCTTTCCTCGTAATACCGAAGAAGAAAAATCGCTATTCGATGAATTTGCGCAAACTGTAAAAGATACGCGATATCAGGGTTGGTCCATGGTCGGTAGGGATGAAGCTTATCGTTACGACGAACGATGTGAGCGGTTTCTTAAAGAATGTATAAAGCTTGTTCGAAGTCTTTTGTTTCTCGCTTTCTTTCTGTTTTTTAACATTATATCCTTGTAAACCCGCTGTTAAACAGTTAAATTGCTTGAAATTTATTGTCAATTAGAATATAAACATAAATAATATGAACAGAAAAGCGGCATTTCTTTTAGGAATTTTGGCCTCTTGTGCATTACCGCAAGTAACCTTTGCTAAACATTCAATCGGAGAATCCATCCATTATCAACAAGACGTAGAAGGCAAAGAGCTGATTGGTCGATGGGACATCGAAGTTGATATTAATGGTACCCCTGCACCATCTTGGTTGGAGGTAAAATTGTCGGGCTATAGAACTTTAGTCGGTCATTATGTGAGTACTTCCGGAAGTGCTCGGCCAGTTTCGCAGGTGTTTTATGAGAAAGGAAAGTTTAGATTTGCTATCCCACCTCAATGGGAAGGCGGAAAGATGAATCTAAGTGTTGAAGGCGAGGTTGTAAACGGTGTATTGCAAGGGACAATAACAGAGCCTGATGGGAAAACATATCGCTTTAAAGGTGTTCGTGCTCCGGAGCTGAAGCGAACAGCTGCAGTAAAATGGGGGAAGCCCAATCAGCTGTTCAACGGCAAGGATCTGTCAGGATGGAAAGCTACCGGTAAAACGAATCAGTGGGTGGTGAAAAACGGAATTTTGACTAGCCCGCAATCTGGTTCTAATTTGGTCTCTGAGCAAAAATTTGAAGATTTTAAATTACATGTTGAATTTAAAATTCCAGCAGGAAGTAATAGTGGTGTCTATTTAAGAGGCCGTTATGAGGTTCAGATAGAAGATAGTCCAAAAGACGCACATCCTAATGCCGTACTTTTTGCGGGCGTCTATGGTTTCCTTGCAGCAAATGAGATGGTGAACAAAGGGGCCGGAGAATGGCAGACCTATGATATTACATTGGTAGGGCGTCTAGTGACGGTTGTGGCAAACGGAAAGACTGTTATCAGTAACCAAGAAATCCCTGGTATAACGGGCGGTGCTTTGGATAGTAAAGAGGCAGAGCCGGGACCAATTTATTTCCAAGGGGATCATGGTCCCGTGGAATTCCGAAAAGTGATTATTACTCCAGCTATTAAATAGCATAACATGATACAAAGGCTATCTGAAAAGGTAGCCTTTTTAAATCCCTATGACAACGACTACAATATCTTCATTCTGGTAGGAGGTGTAATAGCGCTCAATGGAGCCATGAGCCTTGTACTCTTGCAACTCTTCAAAAACCATTTTTTTTAACATTCCTTTTCCCTTGCCATGAATAAATTTTATTTCGTTCATTTCCCAATAAATAGCTGCGTCTAGATTAGATCGCATAAAATCCATGGATTCTTGTAAGAGCTCCTCTGGCGAATAATCTTCCCAATCTTCAAGGAAAGTATCGGTGTGTAAGTCTACGATAGCTGGTGGTTTGCGCATTTCTCAATATTTTACAATGCTGCAAAAGTATAATAAAACGGCGACTTAATAGGTTAAGTCACCAACAAAATCAATCGCTTGGGCAAATTTTTCATACCATTTTTTGATAATAGCTGCAATTTCATACTCTTCCTCATCGGCATGGTTGAGCATGAGTAACTCGATCGATTGGAGTAGCTGTTTGAGATCTAGAAAATAACCGTCGAAATCCCGGAACGCAGACACAGTATCCCGAATTAGCAGCATGGAATCATGTCGAAGTGTAATCATATCATGACGTGAAGATATTCGGTCCAGCAACCATTCCTTTTGGAAATTGGAGTCAATATGTCTGTTGCAAGCCTGATTAAAAAGCAATTCAAATTCAACAATTTGATGTTTCAGGTCATATATAGCTTTTTGGAGCTCTTCAAAAGTACTGATGATCTTTTCTTGGGTCTCCATGTTTTTTGATATAATTGCCATGATATTTTACTTAAAAATGTATGCGCTTGGTTTTTAGTTATTTAAATAAAAGCATGTAAGGTATATACAAATAGTTCAGCCGAATGTTTTACATTTCTAAAATTCGGTTATGATTTTTGTATATAAAAGAAGAGACTGAGCTTAAAACGGAACTGAGTTTTTTTGGTTTTTGGTCCCGTTTTCAAATCGTAGATTTTTTTTGAAACCTAATTTATTTAATACTATTTAATTTTAAGTATATTTAATATGCTGTATTGCAGCCAATGCAGTGTAAATGTATTAACTATGTTAGCATCTAGTTTTGTTGATTTCTTTAAGAAGAGGATGTCCTATGTCCTTTTTTTAGCATTGCTATTGGTATGCAGCTTGCCCATGTGTCATGGCCAATATAAGCTGAAAGATTCTACAAAATTTATAAACGATCAGTTGCCCAGGTATCTCGGAAGAATGGGGAAGATTAAGTCTAGAAATTATCCCCTAGGTGGTCGTGAAGCAATCTTGCGAATATTACTGAAAGACTATTACGTGTATAGATTGGTGTCAGGAGAGGATAGTATGGATAGGGAACGTTATCCTGCTTTATGGAATTCTCTTTCGATACAAACATTTAAAACGCTAAATACGCGTGATATGTTTAGTTACTGTATGCTTGCACCTGAGTTTGAGATGCAAAATTGTGGTTCCTTGGGGCGCTTGAAAGGTCAATACATATTTGGAGTCTATTATCGAGGGGACATACCGCTGGAATATTGGAGCAATAGACAGTTGGTTACTTTGCATGGAAGTAGAGATTCTGTTGTACGATATATGGACCAGATGTGGCCTACACTCGATTTCATTGGTGAGAATACCAAAGATTTAGCGGTTGAATTGATGATGTGGGAGTTGATACCAAAGGTGTTGGATAAGTTGGTTCTGGCGCCAACGGACAATGATCTGTATGCTCTATTGGTACAAATAATGATGCGTCTGAAATTCAAACCTTTTGAAGATTCTGCTATTTATGAGCAATTGTATGGTCCGACATCTTATATAGGAAGTCGAATTGAAAGCAATGCAGAAAATCGGAATGACATCATGAAACTCGCGCGGGAATGTTTTGAAACGCTAAATACATCGCCTGGCTTCCAATTGCCAACTTATATTAAACGGGAGCGTTTCTTAGACCCTCCTTCTTCAAGGGAGCTGTCAGGTGGCATGAGTACCTCAAAAGGACCAGATTGGAAGTGGAAAAAAGTAGAGTTACATCATTATAAGCTAAAGTTGTAGATCTTTGTCTAGAAGCAAAATTTACCATGAAGGTAAAGTATCTTTTTAACTGTAGTCTTTTCTAAAGCTTATACTAGTTTGACCATAAGTAGGGGAGTAGGTTATTTCCTTTTTTTTTACGTTATTCGCGTAAACGAAAAATAGCTTAAGATATAATATAATGAAGGAAAAGGCAATTGGAAATTACCAACTAGAAATCTGTTCAAATTCCGTAGCATCTGCAATTGAAGCCGAACAAGGAGGTGCGAGCAGGGTAGAGTTTTGTCAAAATTTGGAAAACGGAGGGACTACACCTTCGTTTGGTCAGTTGCAATTAGTGCGGAAACTGGTAAATATTGGTATTCATGTGCTTATCAGGCCACGTGGAGGTGATTTTCTTTATACAGAGACCGAGATCTTAGAAATGATAGCAGATATTCAGTTGTGCAAGGAATTGGGGATAGATGGTGTTGTAATAGGTATGCTGAACGCAGATGGTACGGTGGATAAAGTGAATACTTTGCGATTGGTGGAAGCAGCGCGTCCGATGCATGTTACCTTTCATCGTGCTTTTGATCGCGTGGAAGATCCTTTTCAGGCATTGGAAGATGTCATTGAACTGGGGATAGATCGTATTTTGACATCTGGTCTGCAAAATTCTGCTTTAGCTGGAGCTCCATTACTCAAACAGTTGGTTCAACAAGCAAATGGCCGTGTTGTAATTATGCCTGGTGCAGGTGTCGATGCAGCTAATATAGTTCATATTTTAGAGCAAACTGGTGCAGTTGCAATACATAGCTCAGCGAAAGAATTGCATGTGTCGAAGATGAGGTTTAACCAGAGTCAGGTCAATGGAATGGATGAGGCACAGTGGATTAGCTCAAAAGAAAAAGTCCACCAAATGGTGGACCTATTAAAAAGCCTTTAAAGTAGTACTTTAAAGGCTATTAAATTCTTCTTACTACTTAGCTTCTGAAGCTAATTGATTTAAGATAGCATCGTTTTTAACGATTTGGTTGCTAGCTTTCATTTTTGATCTAGAACCTAACTCTACGTTAGTTCCTAATTTCAAAAACTGAACTTCAACACGTGAAACAGTTTTATTTCTTCTATCTTTTCTTTTTAAACGTGTAACTCCCATTTTGATAATATTTTTATTGTTTAAAATAAAACGAGGTCGGAAGCGGATTCGAACCGCTGTAGGAGGTTTTGCAGACCTCAGCCTAGCCACTCGGCCATCCGACCCTATTTTTTTCCTTTTGAAGGTCTGCAAAAATAAAACTTATAATTGGAATTAAAAAATCTTTATGATAAAACTTTTATGTTTTTAAGCATTGGTCTGAAAACCAAGCTGGTATTTTGCTGTGTGATCCTTTGAGCGATAGTCAGCAGCAACATACCGGAGGGTTTTCAGCTTGGGATAACCAAGACGTTTTTGATAAAGCACTTTCCTCGGTAAAATCAAACACCGAATCCCTTGCAGCTCGCCATCAGATTGAAATAATACGCCAATCACTGTATCTTTTAAAGGACAATGCTAAATCGTGAAAAGATACTTTTTTGTGATGTTTTACTTTGTAAATTAAAGGCTTATGGATTTTGGAATAGATATTGCAAATGGGAATGTAATAAATCTCATACAGGAAATTATGAGATTAAGTGATAAAAGAAGAAAGTAAATTAAATTAGGAAACATGAAAAAACTATTATTATCTGCAGCAATTTTATTTGGTTCATTAGGAGCCTTTGCACAAGGTGGATTGGGATATGGACTACGTGCGGGGGTAAATATTCCTAAATATTCATTTGAAAATGGAAGTTCTGAATCTAACACGGGTTTTTTTGTAACGGGTTATTTAGATGCACCTATTTCTCCAAACTTTTCCATCCAACCGGGGTTGTCTTTGCAAAATAAAGGTGGTAAATATACAGCAACTTCTGATAACGCTACAGGTGAGTTAAAACAAAGTATAATGTCTTTGGATATCCCTGTAAATGCGGTTGCTAAATTTCCTACGGGAGGATCTGGTAATTTCTTTATTGGAGCTGGCCCTTACGTGGGATTTGCACTTAGTGGTAAAAATAAATTTGAGGCAAGTTCAAATAATGCTAGTGTAAAAAGAGAATGGGATGTAAAATTTGGTAGTGGAGATGGTGATGAATTAAAACGTACCGATTTCGGTATAAACTTCTTGGCAGGCTATCAATTATCAAACGGTTTTCAGATTAATGCTGGTTACGGACTTGGTTTAACTAATTTATCTCCAGTATCTAACCTTTCAACGAAAAACCGTGTTTGGTCTGTGGGTATCGGTTTCGGACTATAAGAAATATAAGTACTTAAACTTATTATGAGGAAAGAGTCCCTGCATTTGTGGGGACTTTTTTATTGGATTAAACTTAAGTCAACCGAAATTGTTATTTTTATTCAAAAGATTGCTGCATGAAAAGATTTCTTCCTTTACCCTTTTATGTTAAACTTGTCAGTGTATTGATCAGTATACTTTTATTGGGATATTTGGCAAAGATCGGAGATACCATACTTATTCCCATGATTTTGGGCTTGTTGTTTTCGCTGCTGCTGATTCCGTTAAGTAATTTTTTGGAGCGAAAGCTGCGGTTCCCAAGGACATTGGCTGGCATATTGAGCGTTATTTTATTTTTCGGTGTGTTAGGTTACGGACTTTTTCTATTAGCTTCTCAGCTTACACTCCTTAAAGAAGATTTCCCGGCTTTTAAGCAACAGATTATGGATGGTGTGGGCAATTTACAGACTTGGGTGAGCCAGCAGTTTGGAATACAGCATAAAGATCAGATTGATTTTATTAATAAAACAGCATCAAAATCCGTTGATTCGGGAACTTTATTTTTAGGTACTGCATTGGTTTCCCTGTCGTCGATGTTTATTCTGTTTGTCTTTACCTTTCTTTACACATTCTTCTTACTGATATATAGGGGACATATTGTCAAGTTTCTTTTATTTGTCAACCGTATAGAGGACCGACCTATTGTCCTGGACGTCGTTCAACAGGTTCAGTATGTCGTCAAAAAATATCTTATTGGCCTACTGATCCAAATGAGCTTGGTTTCCCTTTTGGTCTTTATTGTCCTTTCTTTAATTGGGGTAAAATACAGTCTGCTTTTGGCATTGATTACTGGCGTATTCAATGTGTTGCCTTATGTTGGTATTTTCTCCTCAATGCTCATCATTGCCATTCTGACGTTTGCAACATCTTCTTTTACCCATGTCGTCCTGGTCATCATCGCCCTCATTATTATACATATGATCGACAGCAACTTTATTGTCCCTAAGATTGTGGGTTCTAAGGTGAAAGTTAATTCGCTGTTTGCTATGCTCTCCATTATTATTGGCGAAATGGTATGGGGTATTTCCGGTATGTTTTTGGCGATTCCTATTTTGGCGATTGTCAAAATTATAATGGACCGCATTAAGGAGTTAAAACCTTGGGGATTTCTTTTAGGGGAAGAAGATAGTAAGGATGACGTTTACAATGATATGTACGCGACCTTGCACCATGAACTTCCCCCTTCGACTGAAATTGATAAAGAAGCCGAATAGTTTTTTTATTACTTTTGCCCGCTATCTCAAGCATAGCGAATAAAAGTAATTATATGAAGAGAATATTATTAACCACATTTGCCATTGTGGGAATGACAACCGGGCTTCAGGCTCAAATGTCTTTCGGCCTTCGTACGGCAGCCAATTTTGCAAAGGAAGTGAGATATTCAAGCTATGGAAGCTCGGCCTATCCTGCCATTACAAGATTACATGTAGAAGCATATGTAGAGCTTGCATTGCGTAATAATTTTGCTTTGCAACCTGGTGTGGCTCTTCAACAGACAGGATCCAAAATGAGTACAGGTTCGCAAAATGGTGAAATTTTGATGGATGGCTGGCGTAAGGTACAATATCTTGAAGTCCCTTTAAACTTAATGTATTACTTTCCTCAAAATAATTTTGGACAATTTTTTCTAGCTGGGGGACCATATACAAGTGTTGCAATCTCTGGGAAAGAGAAATTTTCTAGGACTGTAGAAGAAATTCAGTTTGGGACTAGAAAAAATAGCAATGAGATGAAGAAATATGATGCTGGATTAAATTTTTTAGCGGGATTTAAATTAACAAATGGCTTTTCGGTGCATGGCGGATATGGGTTAGGTCTTTTAGATATCAAGCTAGATGATAAGATTAGTACCTATAATCGTGTATTTTCAATCGGACTTGGTTATCAGCTATAATTTTAATTGGTCGAAAAATGTCTTTCACCTCATGTTTTGGATTTATTAGTTTCATGAGGAATATTTGCGCAAACAAAACCTTCATCATTCCGCGGACAGCAACAGCAATGGAAGCCGACTGAAGGTTTCTTTCTGGCTAATAATATCAGACACATTCACAAAAAAAGGGCTTTTCTTCCGAAAGGCCCTTTCTTTTTCAGTGATTGAAATCTATCACACTTTGATTTCTACTTCAACACCTGAAGGTAATTCAAGTTTCATCAATGCGTCAACAGTTTTAGCGT
This sequence comes from Sphingobacterium sp. UBA865, assembly GCF_002295765.1. Classification (NCBI taxonomy): domain Bacteria; kingdom Pseudomonadati; phylum Bacteroidota; class Sphingobacteriia; order Sphingobacteriales; family Sphingobacteriaceae; genus Sphingobacterium; species Sphingobacterium sp. UBA865. The sequence continues at coordinate 136,270 of NZ_DBGB01000009.1, forward strand.
TTGATGAATAGATATCCAACAATCTTTTGTAAGCACATAATTGGAATTGCTCACGTGCTTTTTTGTTAACGTGTGGTGAACGTAATACCGTGTAGATTTTTTTCTCAGTAGGCAATGGAATAGGACCACTAACAACTGCACCTGTAGGTTTTACTGTTTTTACGATTTTTTCAGCTGATTTGTCAACCAAATTGTAATCGTAAGATTTCAATTTAATTCTGATTCTTTGGCTCATAGTATATGATATTATTTAAAAATGACCGCTGATTAGAGCTATTAACAACCAGCGGTCGGTTTATTTTTGAGTTCTATATTATTCTACAGAACCTTTGATTTTACCTTTTGATTTTGCAATCACCTCATCAGCAACGTTACGAGGAGCTTCTTCGAAGTGATCAAATTCCATCGTAGATGTTGCACGACCTGAAGTGATTGTACGTAATTGCGTTACGTAACCGAACATCTCAGAAAGTGGAACCAATGCTCTGATTACCTGTACACCGTTACGTGAATCCAAACCTTGCATTTGACCACGACGACGGTTTAAGTCACCCATTACATCACCCATGTTTTCTTCTGGTGTTAAAACCTCTATTTTCATAATTGGTTCCATTAACACTGGAGAACATTTAGGCAAGCCTTCACGGTATGCTTGACGAGCAGCTAATTCGAAAGACAATGAATCTGAATCGACAGCGTGGAATGAACCATCAATCAAACGAACTTTCATTCCTGATAATGGGAATCCTGCTAATACACCATTTTTCATTGAAGTTTCAAATCCTTTTTGAACTGAAGGGATAAATTCTTTAGGGATTTTACCACCAACGATTTCATTAACGAATTGAAGCGGTGATTTTGTTAAATCGAAATCTTCGTCCGCTGGAGAAATAACAACTTTGATATCCGCGAATTTACCACGACCACCGGATTGTTTTTTGAATACCTCACGGTGCTCAGTAGTACCGTTGATAGACTCTTTGTATGATACTTGAGGAGCACCTTGGTTAACCTCTACTTTAAATTCACGTTTCAAACGGTCGATCAAGATCTCTAAGTGAAGCTCACCCATACCAGAGATAACTGTTTGACCAGTTTCTTCGTCAGTTTTTACAACGAATGTAGGATCCTCTTCAGCCAATTTACCAAGACCAATACCTAATCTATCAACGTCAGCTTGAGTTTTAGGCTCGATCGCCAAACCAATTACTGGTTCAGGGAAAGTCATAGATTCAAGAACGATAGGTGCTTTTTCGTCACAAAGAGTGTCTCCAGTTTTGATGTCTTTGAAACCTACAACAGCACCGATATCACCAGCCTCGATGAAAGGGATCGGGTTTTGTTTGTTTGCGTGCATTTGGAAGATACGAGAGATACGCTCTTTGTTTCCTGAACGTGTGTTCAATACATAAGAACCTGCATCTAACTTACCAGAGTAAGCACGGATAAAACATAAACGACCTACGAATGGGTCAGTCGCAATTTTGAAACCTAAAGCTGCGAAAGGTTCGTTTACAGATGGTTTACGGAAAATCTCTTCACCTGTATCCGGGTTAGTACCTTTTACAGCTTCTACATCAAGCGGTGAAGGCAATAATTCCATGACCAAATCCAACATAGTTTGAACACCTTTGTTTTTGAAAGATGAACCACAAACCATAGGAACGATAGAGTTATCCAATACAGCTGCGCGTAATGCATTTAAGATCTCGCGCTCAGTCAATGAATCTGGATCTTCGAAGAATTTCTCCATCAAAGTCTCATCATAACCAGCTACTGCTTCCAATAATTTCTCACGGTATTCAGCAACTTCGTCCAACATATCATCAGGAATAGGAACTTCAGTGAAAGTCATTCCTTTGTCGTGTTCGTTCCAAACGATACCACGGTTGTTGATCAAGTCAACTACACCTTTAAAACTATCTTCAGCACCGATAGGCAATTGCAAAGCAACTGCATCAGAACCTAACATATCTTTAACTTGTTTTACAACTTTCAAGAAGTCAGCTCCTGAACGGTCCATTTTGTTAACGAAACCGATACGAGGTACTTTATACCCATCAGCTAAACGCCAGTTTGTTTCAGATTGAGGCTCAACACCATCAACAGCTGAAAACAAGAATACTAATCCGTCTAGTACACGTAATGAACGGTTTACCTCAACCGTGAAATCCACGTGTCCAGGAGTATCGATTACGTTTACTTGGTATTTGTTGTTACGGTAGTTCCAGAATACTGTTGTAGCAGCAGAAGTAATCGTGATACCACGCTCAGCTTCTTGCTCCATCCAGTCCATTGTAGAAGCACCTTCGTGAACTTCACCAATTTTGTGGTTTACACCTGAGTAGTAAAGGATACGCTCAGTTGTTGTAGTTTTACCAGCATCAATGTGGGCAGCGATACCGATATTTCTAGTGAATTTTAAATCTCTTGCCATAATATTTTTAAGCAGCGGACCTTAATGGTCTTATGTGTTTAAATGTAATGTTAAATAAGTACACCGACCTTGATAAAAGATTGTTTTTATCGGAGGTCGGTGTAATCATATTTTTTTGAATGTCTTCAAAATTAGAATCTGAAGTGTGAGAACGCTTTGTTAGCTTCCGCCATTTTGTGCGTATCTTCTTTCTTCTTAACAGCAGCACCTTCACCTTTAGAAGCTGAAATGATTTCTCCTGCTAATTTTTCGAACATTGTTTTTTCACCACGTTTACGAGCGTATGAAATTAACCATTTCATACCCAAAGCGATTTTACGATCTGGACGAACTTCCATAGGAACTTGGAAGTTAGCACCACCAACACGGCGTGATTTAACTTCAACAGCAGGCATAACGTTGTTCAAAGCTTTTTTCCAAGCTTCTAAACCGCTTTCTTGTGTTTTTTGTTCTACTAATTCTACTGCATCGTAAAAAATAGAATAAGCGATAGATTTTTTACCATCCACCATCATATTGTTTACGAAACGTGTTACCTGAACGTCATTAAACTTTGGATCAGGTAAAATGATTCTCTTTTTCGGTTTTGACTTTCTCATTTTTCTTTCCTCCGTTTAATTATTTCTTTTTACCTTTTGCTGGAGCTGCAGCTGCTTGTCCTGGTTTAGGACGCTTAGTTCCGTATTTAGAACGACGTTGGTTACGACCTGCTACACCTGAAGTATCTAATGCACCACGGATGATGTGGTAACGTACACCTGGTAAATCCTTAACACGACCACCACGAATCAATACGATCGAGTGCTCTTGTAAGTTGTGACCTTCTCCAGGGATGTAAGCGTTGACCTCTTTTCCGTTTGTTAAACGTACACGAGCTACTTTACGCATTGCTGAGTTTGGTTTTTTAGGGGTAGTAGTATATACACGTGTACATACACCTCTTCGCTGTGGACATGAGTCCAACGCTGGTGACTTACTCTTATCAACCAGAGCTACTCTACCTTTTCTAACTAATTGTTGAATAGTAGGCATTTACCTGTTTTTGTTTATAAATTTTGTACCTTAAATATTTTAAGTTCGCAAAGATACTGATTCTCTTTTGAATATGAAATAGTTAGTGTATAAAATTTAGATTATTTTTTGAATTGGCGCTGCTCTTTTCTGGAATATACCCATGCCCTTCTTTATTACCTCTTCATGCTTCTTTATTATCTCACTATCCTAATGACCTGGTCGCCCTCTCCGGGATGTTTAGCCTGTAGTCCAACATCTTCATCATTTGTACGCTTCCACTATCAAACTAATTTGTCAGCCACTTATGCTGTCATATGTTGCCAAAATCGAAGAGATAACTCCTTATGCTTGGTTGTACAAAAATATAGACGATTTTAGGGGGGGCGAATAGCCACTCAATGGGGTGAATAGGTTTTTTCTTATATCTGCCGTAAGCTGTTCTTTCTCTGTGGAATATTCTTTAAAAACAGCCTTTTTTCAAAATTTCTCTTCTACTGGTTTCTGAGTATATTGCCTGCTTTGCCTGTTTTTGCGTTCTGTTTGGCAAAGCGTTTGATAAAAACGTATAAATATTTAGTAGAAACAAATTAATGTATTCAAGTTATGAAAATCAAAATGAAATTAATGTATGCAGTGGTATTGGCCTTGGTCACTTTCGCTTTTGTTGGATGTTCAAAGGACAAAGATGAACCTATCCAAACAGGTGGTAGCATCGATGCAGCTGTAGGTACGTATAAAGGTAAATTGGATCTATCAAACACAACTGGTCCTATGTTTGATAAAATCGTGACGGTTACAAAAGTATCTGACAACACACTCAAAGTTGAGATCGGGGACAAAGCATTAAAAATACCAACGAAAGAATTTAAGGTTATTAATAATATGAATGTATCGATTCAAACAGCAGGTGTTTCTCCCGAAGGAACATTCTTGTTTGATGTAAAAAATAAGACCCTTCTTTGCCAGGGAGAGAAAACAAGTGCAACAGAAGTCTTTTATACTTTCGAAGGAACGAAACAATAACTTTTTGTTTCTTATTCCAATGAAAAAGCGGTATTGACTAAATTCAATACCGCTTTTTCATGTCTTAAATCCGATTGGGTACGTTTAATAAGCTCGTTGGACCAGTTATGGTGGTTTTATATTAAGACAATAACGTAAAATCAATCTGCCGTTTATCCAGATCTACTTTCTTTACCCGGATTTGCACCTCATCACCCAACTGGAATTTCTTTTTCTTCCGTTGACCAATAATGGCATAGTTCTTTTCATCAAGTACGTAAAAGTCATCGGTGATATCCCGCAGCCTGACCATACCCTCACATTTATTCTCTTCAATCTCCACATACATACCCCATTCTGTAACACCTGAGACAATACCTGTATATTCAGTGCCAATCTGATCCTGCAAGTATTCGGCCTGTTTGTATTTGATCGATGCACGTTCGGCTTCAGCTGCTTTTTTCTCCATTTGGGAAGAATGCTCGGCCATCTTCTCATAATGTTCCGCATTGATTTTGGTACCTCCCTCCAGATAGAATTGCAAAAGACGGTGTACCATCACATCGGGATAACGACGGATAGGGGAGGTGAAATGGGTATAATAATCGAATGCCAATCCATAGTGGCTTGTCTTCTTTGTCGTATAGATCGCCTTGGCCATCGAACGTACAGCAAGCGAAGTCAGCATATTTTGCTCTTTGCTGCCTTCTATTTTGGTCATCAAAGCATTTAAAGATTTTGCTGTTTCCTTATCGGTTTTGATGGTTAATTTATGGCCAAAACGCGCTGCAAATTGAGAGAACGTCGTCAGCGTCTCCGGATTAGGTACATCGTGAAACCGGTATACAAACGTTAGCTTGTTTTTTCCGCGCCCTTGTTTACCGATAAACTCGGCAACTTTACGATTCGCCAATAGCATAAAATCTTCAATCAGCTTGTGTGCATCCTTACGGACCTTGGTATATACCCCGGTAGGTTTGCCATTTTCATCCAAGGTGAATTTTACTTCTTCACTTTCAAAGGCTATTGCACCATTTTTAAATTTACGTTCCCGAAGAATATAGGCCAGTTCATTTAATTTCAGAATCTCTTCACTGAAATCGCCCGATTTCGTTTCAATCACCTCCTGTGCTTCTTCATAACTGAAACGGCGGTCCGAATGAATGATGGTGCGGCCGAACCATTGATGGTGTACATTGGCTTTTTCGTCTAATTCGAAAACAGCCGAAAAGCATAACTTATCTTCATGTGGGCGTAAGGAACAAACGCCATTAGAAAGACGCTCCGGAAGCATCGGGATAACACGGTCCACCAAATAGACCGATGTACCACGGTTAAATGCTTCTTTGTCCAATTCTGTATCGGGTATCACAAAATGCGAAACATCCGCAATGTGAACACCGATTTCATAGTTGCCATTCTCTAATTTTTGAAAAGAGATGGCATCATCGAAATCTTTTGCATCCGCGGGATCAATGGTAAAGGTTGTAATGTTTCTAAAATCACGCCGCTTGGCAATTTCCTCCTTGCTTATTTCTTCTGGAATTTTATTCGCTTCATCCTCTACTTTTTTAGGGAACTCCAATGGGAAACCATAGTCGGCCAAAATAGCGTTCATCTCGGTGTTATTTTCCCCTTTGGTGCCCAAGACATGTTTAACCGTTCCAACAGGATTCTTGCTCCCGCTTGGCCAGTCGATAATCGACACGACCACTTTTTCTTTGTCCTTGGCTCCATTCAGATTGTCCAAAGGAATAAAAATGTCGTGTAGCATCTTGCGGTCATCCGCAATAAAAAAAGCAAAATTGTTGGAGATGCTGATTGTTCCCGTGAAATCAGTCTTGGCCCTTTGCAGAATTTCAACGACTTCACCCTCTTTTTTGCGGCCACCTTTTCTTTTTTCGAAGGTATGGACCTTGACAATATCGCCATGGAGTGCCTGTCTAAGTTTCCGTGGAGCGATATAAATATCATTTTCAAATTCGTCATCCGGAATTACATAGGCAGAACCATCGGCGGTCATATCTACTTTCCCTGTGACATACACTTTGAGTTGCTTCAAATTAAATTTGCCTCGATCCACCTCAATAAAAAGCCCATTCCTTACATTGTCATGTAAAATATCGGCGATAGCGACTTTCGAGTCGTTATCGTTGAGGTTCAATTTTGACGAAACTTGTTTATAGTTGAGGGGCTTATTACCCGATTTTTCGAAAATATCGATAATCAGTTGTGTTAACACCTCTTTATATGGATTTTCTTTTCTTGTTTTCATTCACTTATTATTTATTATTATTCATTTACATTGGTCTTTTACAGCCCAATGGATCCTTTGACTGGCTACGATAATGGATTTCAAAAAAACAGCCTTTACCACAGATTACGAGCGCTGTACATCAAGATCGATGCCAATACAATATACGAAAAAAACTGCATTTGACAGGACAATAAGGAGCTAAACGGAGCACCTTCCGATAGCCAATGTAAAGACAGTTCAGCAGAAAAATAGTTTTGGATTGGTACAGCCTGATTTACTTTTTGCAATGATTACACACTCCAAGTGCATTTACTGCGATCGCTTCAAGACTAAAACCTGCTGGGATCGACACCTTTGGTAAGGTCATATCTTCCAGACAGTATACAGAATTGCATACCCGGCAAATAAAATGCACGTGTTGATCATGATGATCATGTTCTGAACAGTTTGTCGAACACATGGCATAAGTCGCTGTACCATGTAGATCAAAGATTTTATGGATAATCCCTTTCTCTTCAAAACTGGCCAATACCCGGTATAATGTGACACGGTCAATATCCTTGCCCAGTAATTTCTCTAGCTCTGGCTGCGAAATTGCCGAGTCTTTCCTCGAAATAATTTCAAGTACCTTCAACCGGGGTTGGGTAACTTTTAAACTATTTCGTTTGAGAATTTCTGGATATACAGTGTTGGAATCTTCCATGGATTTCTTCGTTAAGCCTTAGATCAAATACAAACTAAGAGAAATTTAAACTTATTTGCAAGTTTAAAAACTATCCGACGGATTTATTCATCGTATTTTTTCCCTTTAAATAGATCTGTAAGAAACAGAAACTGAATGTTTCATTTCTCAGAGATCATTTTTACAGTACAAAAATACGGAATCTCTTAAAAATAAGAAAACCGATAAGTTTAAGATTAGTGTCATCTTACCTATCGGTTTTCGTTATTATATGAAATATAGGAATCTTATTTGCCTTCAGCTTTCGCGTGATCAGCTAAGAATGTCGCTAGACCGCTATCTGTCAATGGGTGTTTTAATAAAGCTACAATCGCTGATAATGGACCTGTCATGACATCAGCACCGATTTTAGCACAGCCTAAAATGTGTGCGCTGTGACGTACAGAAGCTGCTAAAATTTGTGTAGGGTAGTTGTAGTTATCATAGATTAAACGAATATCTTCGATCAACGCTAATCCATCTGTAGAGATATCATCCAAACGACCGATAAAAGGAGATACATAAGTTGCCCCAGCTTTAGCAGCCAATAGTGCTTGACCAGCTGTAAATACCAATGTACAATTTGTTTTAATACCTTTTTTGCTGAAATATTTAATTGCTTTTACGCCATCTTTGATCATAGGGACTTTTACAACAATCTTGCTGTCAAGAGCTGCTAAAGCTTCTCCTTCTTTGATCATTTCTTCATAAGTTGTAGAAATAACTTCAGCACTGACATCGCCATCAACGATTGCACAGATCGCTTTATAATGGTTGATTACGTTTTCATCACCGCTAATACCCTCTTTAGCCATTAAACTTGGATTGGTTGTTACCCCGTCTAATACGCCTAAGTCTTGGGCTTCTTTGATTTGCTCTAGGTTCGCTGTGTCAATAAAAAATTTCATTGTATATGTTATTGAATGATAATTGTTTGATTATTCTAATGTTCAAAATAATGACGCAAAGTTATTGATTATATTCCAGTATTGAAGCATTGATTTTCACCTATTGTATCTTTATTTTAGCAAAAAGGAATCTCTTCTCCTAATTTTTTGTTATACTTTTAATATACTATTATCTTTACGTATGCAGGTTTTTCGTTCTCTCCATTATAGAAATTTCCGTTTACATGTTATAGGACAAGCAATTTCCCTTATGGGGACCTGGATGCAGCGAATAGCCATCAGTTGGTTGGTCTATGAATTGACAGGATCAGTGTTTTGGCTTGGTTTTGTTCAGTTTATCTCCCTATTGCCCTCTTTGGTCCTGTCTCCATTTATCGGCAGTTTTGTCGATAAGCACAAAAAGTATAAATTGGTTCTGATGACCCAAATTGGTTTGATGATACAGGCTGGAATCTTGACCTTGGTCGTTTATCTGAAATGGGAGAGTGTCTTATGGCTTTCCATCTTGGGTCTTATACAAGGGGTTATTAATTCCTTCGATGTTTTGGGTCGTCAATCGCTGATGATGTATCTGGTTGGTGACCGTAAAGATCTGCCGAATGCCATTGCCCTGAATTCAACAATTTTCAATGGTGCCCGAATGTTGGGACCTGCAATAGGAGGTATTTTACTGAGTACATACGGTGAACTCGTCTGTTTTGCCCTAAATTTTATCAGTTTTGTTCCGGTCATTATTACATTGTTGATGATGCAGGTCGATGAAACCCATGTTCAACTGAGCAAGGGAAGCAATTGGGAAGGCTTGGTCGAAGGCTTTCGTTACCTCAAACGCTCACCGCATATTGCTTCACTGATTATTATCATGACATTCTCCAGCTTGATCGTTATTCCGTATACCTCGTTGCTACCTGCCATAGCGAAAGAAATGTTTCATGGCGATGAGCGTACGTTTTCCTGGTTTGAAAGTGCCGCCGGCTTGGGTGCAATGATTGGTGCATTTAATATGGCCCGTTTAAAATCGGGCACCAATTTGCGCTATCAGGTGATGGGTGCTGCTGCACTTATGGGAATTGCGTTATTGTTTTTGGCGCATTCAAGTATGCTGCAGATGGCACTCGTCTATGTGATGTTGGTGTCCTTTGCCATGATGATGCAAAACTCAAGTATCAATACCTATATTCATACGCATGCCATACCAATCTATCGCGCCCGGGCAATCTCGTATTACGTTATGGCTTTTCAGGGAATATTTCCCATTGGGACGTTGATGATCGGTTCCTTAGCGAGTTACAGTGGGCTTCGAATGACATTATACGTCATGGGTGGATTGGGGATATTGATCGCAATCGTATACTATGGCTATCTCCGGCTCCATATCCACAAACGCCTATTTAAGTTTTAATTTCCGGTTTCTTAATTTTAAGCTGCGTTTGGCATAATCAATGACAGCGCCATAGTCTGCAAAAATATCTCCACCCAATACGCCGATCACGGGTTCCAGATCCATCTGCTGATAGGCATAGTTGATCGAGCTTAAATCCAATACCGCCGTATTTAAGTTTTTTATCCGCCATTCACCTATGGTCAGACTCGGAATTTTCATGTTGAAACTCTCCATCGAATTGGTGCCAAGTCCTGTTGATAATGTTTCTGAAGGCTCAAGCTGTAATTGGTCTTCCAAAAGATGGACTAACTGTGTTTTGTCAAATACAGTTTTAGAGGCACCTGTATCAATCACCATCTTGAATGAACGGCTATATAATTCCACATCGACTAAAATATGTGTGCCCTGGCCCTGCAGATCCAGTAATTGAAATGGTACTGTTGTCATATAACCAAACATACCCAAAAAATCCCTTAAAAAAGAAATTTAAGGCCTCTAGCGTATGTTTAAAATGCCCTGAAAACGTTTATGCGTTAAGCCGATCATAAAAAAAGCTGTTATTTGAAGAATAACAGCCTTTCACCTTTTTATAGTTTATGCGCTACAGCGCTTTTATTTCTTTTAATACATCATTCATTGTACGCACTGCTTCTGCACTTTTACTGAATTTTTCTTTGTCCTCTTCATCCAGCTGAAGGGGGACAATCCGATCCCATCCTTTTTTATTAATGATAACCGGTACGCCAAGATTAATATCTTCTTGGCCAAATTCACCTTCGAGGTAAACGGATGCAGTAAATAACTTGTTTTGATCACGCACGATACTTTCGACCACTGCGGCTGTTGCGGCTCCTGGAGCATACCAGGCTGAGGTCCCGATTAGACTGGTTAGGGTTGCGCCACCAACCATCGTTTTGTGTACAATTTCGTCCTGCTCTTCCGGGGTAAGGAAATCAGTGACTGGAATACTGTTCCACGTGGAGTGCTTGATAAGTGGAATCATCGTTGTATCTCCGTGGCCGCCAATGACAATGGCATTGAGATCGGCCGCAGAAGCATTCAGTTTTTTGCTCAGTTGATATTTGAATCGGGCTGAATCCAATGTGCCCCCCATTCCAATGATTCTATTTTTTGGTAATCCACTTGATTTAAGTGCCAGGTAAGTCATGGTGTCCATGGGATTGGAAACGATGACAATGATAATATCCGGAGAATATTTTACCAGGTTCTCCACCACAGACTTGACAATATTCGCATTTGTGCCAATTAGTTCTTCGCGCGTCATTCCGGGTTTACGTGGAATTCCCGACGTAATGACGGCAACGGTAGAACCTGCAGTGGACAGATAGTCATTGGTTACTCCCTTGATTTTTGATTCAAAACCCAACAAGGCGGCAGTTTGTGCCATATCTTGCGCTTTACCTTCCGCAAATCCTTCTTTAATATCCAATAATACAATCTCTTCGGCGACATTTCGACGGATTAAATTGTCCGCTGTAGTTGCTCCTACAGCACCGGCACCAACAATAGTTACTTTCATATGTAAATTATTTGTTTATTCATGAGCTAATTTCCGCTTAAGAATTCATGCTGCCTTCGGCGGTTTTCTATGCCGTATAAAATATCCAGTCTCTCTTCACGAATGCGCGTATTCTTTACATGGATATTTCATGTGCATTGATGTGGATTAATAAATAATTCTTGAATTTAATCAATTATTGTTAGTAAATCAATGTATTTCGTGGGAATAACTTGTTTTTTGACATAATCGATAAGAAGGCAAATGCCATTGAACGAATAATGCATAATGATAGTGTCCAAAGGGTATGATTCTGATGGAATACCCCCCAAGAAAACAGGCCTGAAATTCGTTCAAGCCTGTTTTTTTTATCGTGTAAATCAAATTTTAAATCCTAGAATGGATAACCGATGGCTAAATTAAACATCAAATTATCCTTTCTCCATCTTGAACTTCCAAAGTCGATATCCTTAAATACCCAACGTTCTCCTTTGGGAAGATACGGGATGCGGAAAGGTATTGACATATCCGTACGTATGATCAGAAAAGTAAAGTCGAAGCGTAATCCAGCGCCACCGCCAACAGCTAATTCATTCAAAAAGTTCTTGCTGAATTTACCGCCGGGCTTGTTGACGTCATCCCGTTGCAACCACACATTCCCCGCATCAATGAACGCTGCCCAATGAACAAAGCCCGCTAATTTGGCTCTATATTCGGTATTCAGCTCTAATTTGATGTCACCGGTTTGGTCTGCATAGAAAAGCCCATTGCTTAATTTTTCAGGGGCAACTGTTCCGGGACCAATTGCACGAGCACCAAAAGCACGGATACTGTTAGGTCCACCCACATAATATTGTTTTAAATAGGGGAGTGACCGCGAGTTGCCATACGAATAACTTAAGCCCAGACTGACCCGCGAGGCAAGCTGCGAATTCTCCGACAATTTGAGATAATGTCTTCCATCGCCACTGATCTTGATGTATTGGGAAAAATACGCATCGAACAATTTGAAGGTTTTCCCTTTATTGAAATCTGCTCCCTTTATTAATCCGAGTATATTCCCCGAGAGGTCCAAGTTGCCTTTGAAATAAAAGGTATTTTTCAAATGCTGCTTCATCGTATTTTGAAACGTAAAGTTGTAATTTGGGCCAATCGTAAATTGTGGATCTATTGCATGCCTTAACGCCGGAATGGTATCCATTTGTTTTTGATAGTTTTCTGAGATCCCTTTAGGCTGGACATAGGTAATCTCCATTAAAGCAAGATCGTGCTGCTTCTCCTCAGACTCCTGCCAGATATAACCGTAATCCAATGCGATGGAATTTAAGGTATATGCTTTGCGGCGATTTAAAAATTCATACCGTCCTTTGACGTAAGTCTTCGGGATAAAACGCCGTGTCGGTGAAATCCGTCCAAAAGGGGACAATATCCGTGGAAAAGTCAGTGTAGCCTCCATCCCGTAACGGTAATAACTCGAATTGAGGTCAGCCGACCCACCGGTCTGGGTTTCATAACCACCGAATACATTAAAACTCAACTGCTCCGCGCCTTTAAATGCGTTGCGTAAAGTCCAGTTGACATTGACCTCGGTACCATTGTATACTGAGGCCATTTTTCCTAAAAGTTCCACACGGAGTGATTTCTTGGGCAATGGAGTTAAGTAGTAGTAGACGTCCAGTGCGTTGGGGACTTCTTTGCTGTCGACAAAGTTATTTTTGACAAACTTCCAGCTATTGAGATTCACCAGGTGGCTGATGGTTTGATTGTGGGCATTACGGTTATAGACGTCGCCTGGATGGAAGAAGATATGATTCGCGATCACAGGCTTTCTATACAGATGCTGGCGGTCTATAAAATAGTAACTGCTATCATATAGTTCCGCATTGCGGGTGGATCGCTGATAACCGGAGCTTGTTTCCGTGTAGTTCGGGAAAATGTAGATTTTATTGATCTTGGACGGTACCCTTGCCTGTGCCGGTGTCTCCTTTTTCACCGTAACATACATATCGACTTTGTTGTTCCGATGCGAACTGTCTACCTGAACTAGGATGTAATCGGGACTGAAATAATAATACCCTCTATTTTTGAGGTCATTGTCGATGCGGTCGCGCTCATTGAGGATAACATCTAAACTGTAATTCTTACCCACTTGCAAGAGGCTTTTATCCGAGCTCGAACGGATATCTTTACCCAACTGTGTTGTGCTGTCGATGTCGAATTGAACAGATCTGATTCGGTAGATCAGATTAGGCTTGGCTGTATAATTAATGGTTGCTTTTTTGTCTTCAACTAAGGTGTCCGATTTCACTTCCGCATTGAAGAATCCAAAATTCTCCAGACGATTGCGCAATAGGTTTTCATTATATTCGCGATTGACGTCGCTCAATAGTACTGGTTCTTCACCGATCTTCTTGAGGAATTTTTTAATGATGTTATTCCCCGCAGAGTCCCCGGCCATATTGTTGAAATAGAGCTTGAATGGCACGCCGGCCAAACGTTTGTTGGGCTTTGGCATCAGTGCAGCTTCTAAATGAGTCGCAATCTTTTCCTTATTTTCTTTGGATATCGTGTCCGAATCGACTATTACATTGCCCTTGACATATAAGCTTTCCCCTTCTTTTAGATTCTTGGTGGAAGAGCAGGATGCTATGAATGCAGCGCATGAAACTATTCCCACAATATACTTCAGTTTAGTTTGCATGGTAATTCCTTTCCTCATCTTCATTTTTTATAGCTGTCGTTCTGATGGTATCTATAGTTGATTTTGGACTATCGCTTTTCGGCGTACGTTTCGTTGAGTCCAGCTGTTGCTTACGTCTCTCTTTTTCTCTTTCCTCCATACGCTTTCTGTATTCAGGACTATGGGTCATCAAACTATCTCGGATAACGGTGCGTACACTGTCGCGATAGACTGAATCGGTTTCCATACGTTCTACATCGAAACGTTTTCTGAAACCCTTGCTATTGGTGTCGTAATACTCTTTGAGTTTTTTCGAACTCATCCAGATCTCCTTAAATCGGTTGTAATCCATATTGATGATAAATCCGATACCCGTTTCTACATATTGACCTTGGAGTGTAACCTGATATTGATTTTTACGATATACCCGCGCAAAATAGCGGCCATCTTGCGAAAGTTGGTAATCCAATTGGATATCTCCAGCAATGTTGTTGGCTGTTTCTCCCGGACGTGTATTTCCTTCAACTTCAAAATTAGAGCCAACGGTAATTTTTAAACGGTCATTTAAAAGCATTTTAGACACGCCGATATTCAGATCTGTTCGGGTCTGGCCAGCTCCAGTAGCGTAATCTTCTTCCGAAGTTAGGTTGAAGTCCAGCTCTACTCCGGTGATAAGCTCGGAGGCAAGGCGGTTCAATTGACCGCTCAGGAACGAACTGATGCTATTTCTGACAATGGCTTCCGTACCGCCGCCACCGGATAAACTCTCAAATGGATTGGTCGACATAAAGCGCCCCAAAACAATCAGTGAAAAGACCTGTTTGTTCAGCTCAGACGGATTTTCACGTAAGGTGGTCAAAGCATTATTAACCTTGCTAATCACATCTTGCGAAACAACCGAGTTGTTTTCGTCCAAGTCGATATCAAAATTTAGTTGCGGTTGGAACAGTTTGTCTGTAATCTTCAGTAAGACATTGAAAGGAATCCGCTGCTTGTACAAATTAGCGTTTTCCGACCCCAGCTGCGTCGCTACAAGTTCGAGGGTTGGTGCTTTGGTTGTGTATGCTGCCGTGATATTTAGCTGCGCATCCAAGGGATCTCCATTCCAAGTGATGGTACTTCCTTTTCGGAATGTAAAATCCTTTTTCACGGGGCCAAAACTGAAGGAATAACTTCCTTTGTCTACTGTAAATGTACCTGACAAGGTAATTTTGCTACTTGCATCAATACCGGCGTTCAGTTCCGCTTCACCCTGGATATTCAGTGCATCCTGTGAACCAGCATCCAAGAGGATCTTAAATTTGGCGTCCTTATCGGTTTGAAGATTTAGATCTACGTCGATTCCCGTCAATCGGGTAACAGTCATAGAATCTAATTTTGCAAATACATTGGCTCTTGTTGTATCACTCTTATCAACAAATTCGACAACACCTTTACGATCGGCCATCCCAGGATCCTCGTTTGGCATAACAAAGGTAAAGTCCGTATCATCTAACACCTTGATTGTCCCATCAACGATAGGCTTATCCAGATTCCCCCGAATGCGCAGGTTCGACGTAAGGTACATTTTACCATAAAACATGTCGTTGTCGCTTTGTGTTGAATTGAGTACCTCAAAATTGTCGGTATTGACATTGAGATTGAAATCAAAATCAGTATATGTTTTGGTTTCTATGGATCCCGTTACCTTGGCAATATTTCCTTTTTTGTCTTCCAATGCAAATTTTGGGAAAGTAATGCCTCTTTCATCCAAATGAATGGTTTCATCTTTCGCTTTGAATAGTGCATTCAACATAGCAATATTGAACTGAGCATCTTTAAACTTAACATCGCCGTTAATGCGGGGTTTGGATGGCGATCCTGTTATTTTTAACTGGCCTTCCAAGTTTCCCTTCGAGTCTTTTAGATAGCCCAGACTAAATGCCTGAACCGTCTGCATAGAAAGCGGTGCAATATCTAAAGTGAAATCCAGGCTTGCCTCTCCCTGGGGAGGACTGATAAAATCACCACTTAATACGACATTATTGCCATTTTCACTGATACTGATATTCGCATTATAGGTGTTTTCTTTTTGATTATTCACTTTTATATTGACATTACCAACGGTATCTTTTCCAATATAAAATTTATCGATCACAAGATCAGAAACAAATACAGGGCTGCTTTCTAGGCGTGATATCGTTGCCTGGCCATTAATGCCGCCGCCAAGATCGACTGTTTCACTTTCAAGCATTTTACTTAATGTCTCAATGCGGAAATTCTTAAATGCAATGTTGAGCGGCGAATTGAGCACACTATCCTGCGATGATATGCTCAGCTCCTGTCCTTTATTACTTAAGATAAAATCACTGGCCTGAATACCTGTGCTTCCAAATTTGAGTACATTGTTTGGATTTATCGTCCACTTGTCGTAGTTCAGCATAAGGCCGTCCTGAAGTAGGCTAAAAACGAATGCGCCATTATCAACGCGCATATTGGCACCCAAATGATACTGCTCTTTCTCTTTCTTGTCTTTTATCCAGAGACCGAAATCCAAATTGTTTTGGATGACTTTACCACTGAATACGGTATTCACCAGTTCAATATTGCTTACCTTGATTTTATTGATCAATGCCGAGTAATACAGTGTACTGTCGAGGGTATTGATATCCAAAGTAACGTTATTGATTTCAGTGCCATTATAGATTATTTTCGGTGCATCCAACTTGGCGAGAATCGTTTTTGATTGACTGTTAAACATACCATCCAATGTGATATCCGACATCTCTGTCAGTTCTGGCAAGAAATCTTTGATAAACTTAGTTCGCGTCAATTGGGCCGAAAACTCGATGTTCTGTGGGTCGTATTTGGGCACTTTAACAGCTTTGCCTGGTTGGTAATATACCTGTAAGATGTCTTGAACGGCATTCTGCAATTCTAGAATTTTGTATTTTCCGACCAAATGGGCGTTTAAAAAGTCCGATTTTAAAAGTAGCAAGTTGCGGCTAGTATCCGCTTTTGCAATTAGTGATATACTGTCTAGCGAGTAATAAGCATCATTGTAAACAATGGATGAATTGGTAATGTGTGCTTCTCCGTTCAAAAAATTTGGATCGGCTGAACTGAAATTTCCAACGAGTTTACCATGGTATTTGAACTCGTCATCCATCAATTTTAACTTTTTAAGATTGATAGTGTCTACCATAAGCTCAAAATCCACCTGTGGATACTTGGATTTCATATTGGCTGTCGCATTTAACTTCAATTGGATATTTGGATCAGGGCTGACGACAGCGGCTTTTATGTCCCCTTTGTCTGCTGTAAGATTCATATCGATATTCTGGTAGCGATAGCCCATGGCATCCATCCGATTTACTTTGCCATCAAAGTTGGCGACAAGCTTCTTGGGATCTGTTCCATGACCCTTAATTTTCCCTTCAAAGGAAAGTATGCCTAACGTACTGTCCATTTTCATGATCTTACCAATGTCAAAATCACGAATACTGACGAAAGCATCATAGGTTGTATCGCGGCCTATCATGCCTACTTTACCATTAAATTTGGCCGTCCCTTTCTCTGTTACCAACGAAAGATTGGTGTTAAACGCATTCATTCCGCCTTTAAAAGTTCCGGTAAGTCCGATTGTATTGGGTAATTCTATTCCGCTCGGCAACATTTTCTTTGAAACCAGCTTTTCGATATCCGAACGTCCTGTAGTCAATTTTTTTAAATTAAGATCCATGGACATTTTATCGACATTGGGTAGCCCCTTTAAATGTAGACTTGCAATAACACGTGTGTTGGACAGGGTTTGAAAATCAATTGCCGGAATATTGAGGTCATTTAACTTCCCGACAACGCGACCATCAATATTAAATTTTTTGTCCATCAACGGTTTCATCACCTGCATGGTGTCCAAAAAAGGAGCGAAATAGTAGATATCGCGCATATCAACACGGCTCTTTTTGATGGTTGCATTGACGTAGATCAGTTCTGGTTTTTTAGCGATAACATCCAAAGAAGGATAAGTTATTTTTAAGTAATCACGCAGCAGAGTGCGTGGCGTCTCTGCATATAGATTTTTGATCTCCGCACCGGTATTTGTATACTTAAAATCCCCCTTCAATTGCTTGATCACAAACCCCGATTGATCGGAGGCTACAAGTTCTTTGAGTGATCCACTGATGGAATCGGCACTGTAGTAAAGATCATTTAAACTGGTTTTCATCCCAGGGATCTTAATGTTGAAGTAATCAAAGCCTTTCATACGGGCCTGATTATCGTCTCTATAAGCTAAGCTTGTTTTATTGATCTGGATTTCTTTGGCAGAAACAACCCAGTTTATTTTGGTTGTATCCGCGGTGTTTTTCGCTGCTGCGTTTACTTTTTTCTGGATCTTTCCAAAGAGCACAGTATTGTCTGAACCGTCAAGATTGATCGTCTGAATATCGACAAGTTCTTTGTTAAGGTCGATCTTGTTAATGTCCGCATGGAGGTTCTTAATATAAAATTTGGTGTTCAACAGGCTAGACTGATCCTCGTAGCGTACTAAGATATTCGTCAGGTATGCGATCTGTATACCGACATCGGGAAGCAAGGCGGTTGTTTGTGCGGTTTTATCCGTAATGCCAAAGTCTTCGACCGAGGGAGCTGTACCGTCCTTAATCGGCCGCCATTGTTTCACTGTGGCGCTCAGACCATCTATTTTCACTTTTGGAAGATTGAAGGCCATGTTTTTTGTGAGGTCGAACTTTTTGATATTGGTATTTAGGCTGTTCAGGTAAACATCGGCACTTGTTCCAATGACGTCATCGGCATAAACAATATGAAATTTGTCAAATTTGACTTTATCGAGGTTAAATAGGAGGGCTGAACTGCTGTCTGCAGTTGCTGTGCTTTCTTTTTGGGAAGCGAAAGCTTTAACAATATAATCAAAGTTGAACGAACTGTCCGGCAATGTACGTCGAATTTTTGCAGTGATTCCTTCTGCTTCGAGACGCTGTATTTCAACTGTGTTTTTCAACAGCTTGAGCATATTGATATCAACAGCAATGCTTTTTCCTGCTACTAAGGTATCTTTACTTTGGTCGGCTAAATAGATATCCTCCAATACCAGTTTTTTAGGAAAATCAATATTAATGTAGCCAATTTTAACAGGGGTACCAATTTTGCCTTCTACATATTGCGTTACTTTTCCGGCAATATAATTCTGAACGGCAGGTATTCTGATTAAAAATACAATAAGAATAGCCAGCGCAATGATGACTCCAATAATCCACAATATTGTTTTAAAAGCAATTCGGGTAAATCTGTTCAACGTATTATTTGATTAAGTATCTATTAATAAAAATTAAAACGGAAAAAAGTTTGCTAAGTTTACAGATATTAACATATATCGCCACTATTTCAGCAAACTAAGATAAATTTGCCTGTAAATGCAAGTTTAATTTCTGTTTTATACCTGCTAGCAGATATTAGACAGTTTCTAATTTCCCTTATATAAAGTCATTATATCTTCGGGGCTGTTCTAAAAACACATCAAATAATTGACCAAACCATTCTAGCCGTACAAAGTTTTTTGTTTTTTAATTTTATGTTAATAAAAGCATTAAATACCTATTAATTTGTCAAAAAAATAGGTAATTAATACATGTAGTATTCTGTCGAATAGTTGTTTTGGGGAAGATAAGGCAATTATTCCATCAATTTTTTATACTTGCCCCAGTTTTCAAATACCACCCATAGCCATATAATGAAAAGTACGGCCCAAATAATTAATCCCAGTTGGCTGTAAAAAATCATATTGTGGGTAAAAATGCCAATGAGTATTGGAAAGATGACTAATGCACCTAAAGTTCTTGTCTTTGGAAAAATAAACAGTAAACCACTCAGGAGTTCGATAATTCCGACTAGTGGCATTAACCATTTTATCGTAGCAAAAGCCTCAAATACCTTTTTCATGTCCATATCCATAGGTGGCGTAGGCATATAATGAAAAAGCTTATCTAGCCCCGCATTGATGAAAAGCAAGGCAAATAAAATGCAAAGTATATTTTTAAAAATCTTCATAACGGTCAATTTTAGTTCATTATTTTACTGTTATCGTTGTTGGCGGATCAGTACTGTTATCCTCGTCATTTTTTTCTTCCTTGTTTGTATTTCGTTCTACAGTGATGGTACATTCTGTAAGCAATGCTGCGACAGCACCAATTGCTGCAAAAACAGGTGCTAAGATCAAGCCTATTGCGCCGATAGTCACCGGAAAACTCATGATTTCTTTACCATGTTTGTCCGCAATGCTGATTTTGCTCACATTGCCCTCGGCAATGATTTCCTTGATTTTCTGTAAAAGGTTTTCACCGTTAATCTGAAATGTTTCTTTGAATCCCATAATGCTATAATTTAAGTTCGCTCTTATAAAGTTATTCATTTTTTTACAGGAATCCGTATAAAGTTAATTGCATTGTTTGTTGCTGAGCAATTATAAAGTGCACTGTTTAAACGGGAGAACTTCATGTTGCATTTTTACTTTACAAGTTTATATCGTGCATCCTTAACATATATATTACCTGTGAATGGCCAACCGAAATTCTCTTGAACCGCCTGTTTAGCATTTTGCAGAAACCGGATTTTCGGTGTGTAAAAGCTAGGAACCGACTTCATCATTTACACGATTATTTAACGTAAATGATACGGATATAGGACGGAGCTTATTCGGTTGCGACCGAATAAGCTCCGAAGAAGTACCGAACAAGCACCGAAGAAGCACCGAAGGATCTCCGAATTTGATTATCTTGAAATATAAAAAAAGTCCCGCGCAGCGCACGGGACTTTTTACAAAATTTATTAGCTCTATTGCATAGGTCTTAGCCCAATGCTATTAAGCTTTCTTCAAGAATTTTAATCTTTGCTTCGGCATCTGCCTTTTTACTTTTTTCGTTTTCAACAATTTCAGGTTTAGCATTTTGCACAAACCGCTCATTGGAAAGCTTTTTGTCTACAGATACAAGGAAACCTTTTAGGTATTCCAATTCTTTGGCAATACGTTCACGTTCAGCATCCGCATCAATATTGTTCTCCAAAGTAACATAACATTCGTCTTTGCCAGCAAGGAAACTTGCGGCTCCGGCTACTTTCTCAGAAACAAAAGTTACGCCTTCCAAGTTTGCAATTTTGGTAATGATGTCAATATATTGTGCTAAATTGATATCTGATTGTTGATTGATAGCCAATGGCAATGCTACTTTAGGGGAGATACCTTTAGAATTGCGGATATTGCGAACTTCCGAAATAATTTGCTGAGCGACAGCGAAATCTTTGATAAGCTGCTCATCAAAATCAGTTGCTGTCGGATAAGCGGCGACGATAATGCAATCTTTCTCGTCTTTCACACCGAACAGTTCGTCGTGCCACAATTCTTCTGTCAAGAAAGGCATGAAAGGGTGTACTAAAGTGAGTATACGTTGGAAAAAAGATTTTACTGTCTCTAAGGTTTCACTAGAAATAGGGGAGCCATAAGCCGGTTTCACTAATTCAAGGTACCAAGCACAGAAGTCATCCCATACCAATTTGTAGGTTGTCATCAATGCATCTGATAAACGATAGTGTTTGAAGTTTTCTTCGATATCGACCAAGGCTTGATTTAACCTTGCCTCAAACCAAGATGCTGAAATCTTATCTGAATCTGAAGCCGGAGTAGCAGTAATTTCCCAACCTTTAACCAAGCGGAAGGCATTCCAGATTTTATTGGCAAAATTACGGCCCTGTACACAAAGTTCTACATCAAAAGGAAGGTCGTTACCTGCTGGAGCAGTCAATAACATGCCCATCCGCGTTGCATCTGCACCATATTCGTTCATCAAATCTATCGGATCGGGAGAGTTGCCCAGTGATTTAGACATTTTGCGGCCCAGTTTGTCCCGTACAATACCTGTGAAATAAACATTTTCAAAAGGCAATTGTCCACGGAACTCATAGCCCGAAACGATCATACGTGCTACCCAAAAGAAGATAATATCCGGAGCAGTGACTAAATCTTGCGTAGGGTAATAGTAATTAATTTCTGCATTTTCTGGTTCGTTGATGCCATTGAAAACTGAAATTGGCCATAGCCAAGCTGAAAACCAAGTATCAAGCACATCCTCATCTTGACGTAGATCGGTCAATTGAAGCGCTGTATTACCTGATTTTTCTTGCGCTAGAACAAGGGCCTCTTCAACCGTTTGTGCAACCACAAAGTCTTCGTTTCCGTCGCCATAGAAATACGCCGGTATCTGATGTCCCCACCACAATTGTCTTGAAATGTTCCAATCGGTAACATTCTCCATCCAGTTGCGGTAGATATTTTTGAATTTTGTCGGATGAAATTTAATGGTATCATTCATCACATTATCCAATGCCGGTTTTGCAAGATCTTCCATCTTTAGGAACCATTGATTGGAGATTTTTGGCTCTATAACAGCACCTGTTCGCTCTGAAGTTCCAACATTATTGGTATAGTTTTCAACTTGCTCCAATAACCCTTTTTCCTCAAGCTCTTTCTCGATTTCTTTACGTACTTTAAAACGATCCATACCTGCGTAATGCAGGCCATTGTCGTTTAGTTTTGCTTCGTCGGTAAAGATGTCGACAAATTCCAGGTTGTGCTTTTTACCTAGTGCATAGTCGTTCACATCGTGTGCTGGAGTAACTTTAAGGCATCCAGTACCAAACTCCAAATCGACATATTCATCTTCGATGATGTTCACCTTTCTGCCAACGATCGGCACAATGACTTGCTTTCCTTTTAACCAGGTATAGCGTTCATCATTGGGATTGATACACACGGCTGTGTCACCAAAGATGGTTTCAGGACGGGTAGTCGCCACAACAATGTATTGATCTGTTCCCTCAACCTGATATTTCAAGTGGTATAATTTGCCGTTTTTCTCTTTATAAATAACCTCTTCGTCTGAGATATTTGTTTTTGCTTCAGGATCCCAGTTGACCATGCGGTAACCACGATAGATTAATCCTTTATGATATAGATCGACGAATACACGGATAACAGATTGGTATAATTCTGGATCCATGGTAAAACGTGTACGATCCCAGTCACAGGAAGCGCCAAGTTTTTCGAGCTGTTTTAGAATAATACCACCGTATTTTTCCTTCCATTCCCAAGCATGTTTTAAGAAATCTTCACGAGATAAAGATCGTTTATCAATTCCTTGTTCTTTCAACATAGCGACGACCTTAGCTTCAGTGGCAATGGAGGCGTGATCGGTCCCCGGTACCCAACAAGCGTTTTTCCCCTGCATACGTGCCCGGCGAATCAAAACGTCTTGAATGGTATTATTCAGCATATGCCCCATGTGCAATACTCCCGTGACATTCGGAGGGGGCATCACAATCGTGTAAGGTTCACGTTCGTCCGGGGTGGAACGGAAAAATCCATTCGCTTTCCAATAGCTGTACCATTTTTCTTCAGCTTCTTTTGGATTGTAAGTTTTCGCTATGCTCATTTTAAATTTTTGTATTCAAACTTTTAAGGAACACAAAAGTAAGGAATTCTATGTTATTTTCCTTAGTAATCCATTGATCTTGTTCTCAAACAAAAAGAAGTTATGAATAATGGCTAAGCAATACGTTTAATGAGGATCCTCCTAAGCAGAAGAGGCGTTTATTGCAGTGAGGTAAAGCATAACGTAAGATTTATACTTTTTTAATCTTTTCTTCATATTACTAAGTAATTAGCCCGTATTTCATGTAAATTAATGTAAATTTGCCTGTTTTATTTTTACACGAAGGGATGCAACGATTTGCTAATGAGCTTAGAGCTTTAACACAGTATTTTCTGTTCTGGTTAATTATCTGTTTTATAGATAGATTGATTTTTGTTATTGCTTTTTTTGAGAAGATAGGTTTTTCTAATTTCACAGAAATTTTCAGGATTTATTACCATGGTCTGAATCTGGATTTTTCTGCAGTCTCCTATATCTGTGCATTACCATTTCTGGTGTATTGCCTATTAAGTTTCTTTCCAAAACTGAAACCCAAAAGACTGATCCTCGATATTTATACCATTATCGTCCTGGTATTGTTCTTTGTGACAAGTTTTATCAATGTCAATATTTATCGGGAGTGGGGCGACAAGATTTCTAAACGTGCCATAGATGCATTTTTTGCTTCGCCTTCGGGTGCCGTCGCTTCGGCTGAATCCACGCCGGTGTTTCTCCCCATCGTTGGGATGTTGATCGGTATATTCTGTGGTTATTTTCTGTACCGTTGGATGTTTAAAAAAGTCTCTTTTTTCAATATCAAATCTCCTGTAGGTAATTTTTTCAAACTGGCAATCGGAGTCTTTGTACTTTTCACGTTTATCCGCGGTGGTTATGGGAGAGCGACACTAAACCCTAGTAAAGCCTATTATTCCGAGGAAACGTTTTATAATCATGCAGCGGTTAATACCCAATGGTCTTTTTTACGGGATTTCTTTGCCGAAAGTACCAAACTGAAAAACCCCTATAATTATTACGCGGATCAGAAGGATTTTCAGGACAAGCTACGACCCGCCTTTCAAAGCCAACCTGATTCTGCCGTTGAGGTATTGTCAACGACTCGTCCGAATGTCGTTATTATTTTGTTGGAAAGTTTTGTCGGCGATCTCATTCAGTCTCTTGGCGGGGAAAAGGGAATTACGCCACACATGGAAGAATTGATTAAAGGCGGTATTTTGTTTGACCATATTTATTCTGCTGCTGATCGATCCGATAAGGGCATGGTAGCGGTGTTGAGCGGTTTTCCGGCACAAGGACCCGAGAGTATTATCAAGTATATCGACAAACATGAAAATATGCCTGCCATTGGACAGGAGTTCGATCATGCCGGCTATGAAACATCATTTTATCATGGTGGTCAGAGCGAGTTTTACAATTTTAAATCGTATATGCTGACGCATGGGATGTCTAGGGTGGTGGATAATGCCAATTTTGGATTGGATGCAGAACGTGCCTCATGGGGTGTATATGACCATGTGGTCTTTAATCAGATGATCAAGGATTTTAAAAAAGAAAAACAACCTTTCTTTTCGACGATCTTTACCTTAATTAATCACGAACCATTTGAGTTAAAACACGGCTATAAATTTGGCAATGCTACCAATGCGGATAAATTCCGAAGTACGGCAAACTATACGGATTCAGCTGTTTTTGATTTTATCAATAAAGCTAAAAAGGAAGCTTGGTATAAAAATACCCTTTTCGTAATTGTGGCTGATCATGGACATCGCCTTCCTTCAGAAAAATGGGAGCTATTTCACCCCAATCGCTTTCATATTCCGCTGATCTTTTTCGGTGATGTGATCAAACCTGAATATCGTGGGAAAATATTCAATAGAATCGGCAATCAAACGGATTTGGCGACTACCTTATTGACACAACTGAAACTCCCTACAGATCGTTATCATTGGAGCCGGGATCTTTTTAATCCGACGACACCTCAAATAGCGTTCTATAATTCCAAAGATGCCTTTGGAGTGATCACACCTCAACAGGCTGTTTCTTTTGATAATGTAGGACGGATTATTAATTATAGGTCCCATAAGGAATATCCCGCTGGCAAAACAGACAGCTTATTGAATATCGGTAAAGCGTATTATCAAGACGTATATCGTGAATTTTTAAAATATTAGAGCTATGAAATTAAGAGGAGTATTTGCACCTTATTTTGCTGTCGCAATTCGTTTTATCTTTCTTTTGGTCATCTATGCGTTATTGCGATTGGGGTTTTATGGCGTCAATGCTTCCTTATTTCCCCATGTCGATGCAGGTAAGCTCTTGGTGATGTTTGCGGGTGGTGTACGATTCGACATTGTAGCCCTGCTGTATTTTAATATTCTTTATATTGTGATGCTGACTGTTCCAGGTCCGTTTAAATCGAATAAAATCTATCAAAAAGTTGCAAAATGGATCTTTGTCGTGACCAATTCAATTGGTATAGCGTTAAATCTGATTGATTTTGCCTACTATCCATTTACCCTAAAAAGGACGACAGGAACGGTAATTGACCAATTTTCCAATGAATCCAACCTGTTGAAGCTGGCTTTTGATTTCTGTTTGGATTATTGGTATCTCATTATAGTGTTGGTACTGGTTGTGTATGGTTTGATTAAATCGTATAAGCTTATTCAGATTGAAAGGACTACGAAATATAGCTGGAAGTCATTTTTGATCCAATTGCCTTTATTTTTACTGACTGCTTTTCTTTTCATAGGTGGTGTGCGTGGCGGTTGGGCCCATAGTACCCGTCCCATTACATTGAGCAATGCGGGTGATTATGTGGAGACACCGGAAGAAATGAATATTGTGCTGAATACGCCATTTAGTATATTGAAAACATTGAAGGCTGTTAATCTTAAACCTGTCCATTATTATTCCGAACAAGAGCTTGAACAGTTATACAATCCTATTCATGTACCGCAATCAGACCAGCCCTTTGCGAAGAAAAATGTCGTCGTTCTGATTTTAGAGAGTTTTGCAAAAGAACATTTTGGTGAGTTGAATAAAGATATCCAAGATGGAAAATACAAAGGTTATACGCCTTTTTTGGATTCATTAATCCGCAATGCTTACACATTTACAGATACTTATGCCAATGGCCGTAAATCAATTGATGCTTTACCATCAGTCATTACCGGCATTCCTTCCATTGGTGAGCCTTTTGTGCTTTCGATATATTCTGGAAATGAAACCACAAGCTTAGCGAAGCTTTTAGGGAAAAAGGGATATGAGACTGCTTTTTTCCACGGAGCACCCAATGGCAGCATGGGCTTCTCCGCTTATATGAAACTGGCGGGTATCCAGCATTATTTTGGTAAAAACGAATATAACAATGACGCTGACTTTGATGGTATATGGGGAATCTGGGATGAACCGTTTTTGCAATTTGTAGCGAACAAGATCAACACGTTTCATCAGCCATTTTTCGCTAGTTTCTTCTCTTTATCTTCGCATCACCCATTTAAGGTACCTGAAAAGTATCAGGGGAAATTTCCTAAAGGACCTTTGCCCGTACAGGAACCCATTGGATATACCGATAATGCGCTGCGTGAATTTTTTGCAACAGCATCGAAAATGCCCTGGTACAAGAATACCGTATTTGTTATCTGTGCAGACCACGGTACTGTAAGCTACCTGCCGGAATATCAAACGGCAGCAGGGGGCTTCCAAATCCCTATTATATTTTATGCACCCGGTGATAATCTAGTTGGCAAAGCGGATAAACTGGTACAGCAAATAGATATTATGCCTACTATTTTGAATTATCTGCACTATGATGAGCCTTATTTCGCATTTGGTTCAGATGCCTTCAAACCGGGTAAGGATAATTTTGTGCTTAATAATAACTCAGGAAGCTATAATCTCTACTATAAAGATTATATGATGTCTTATGATGGACTGAAAGTGACTTCATTTTATGATCTTAAGAAGGACCGCTTGATGAAACAGGATCTGTTAAAACAACATCCGACGGTATTGGATACGATGGAGACCAAGATGAAAGCTTTTATCCAGCAATATAACAATCGTATGATTGAAAACAAGCTGACCTATAAAAAATAACAGCCGGTTTTCTACCTGTTCAATTTAGCGCGAATGCTTCTATCGATAATAAACAAAATCAAATCATAGACGAGGTAGATCAGGGGTAAGGTGAAGATGACCAACAGGATAAAACCGCGGGACTTTTCGTCAAAGACTCCATTGACAAGATAGTTGGCCAGACTGGACCAAAACCAGATGAAGAAGTAGAAAGAGCTTGGAATGATTAGATTTCCAAGTAGGAGTGCATAGCGGTATCGGCCAGTTTTGTATTTTAGATAAATACAGCGGATATGCAGGCAGAGCAGGCATATTGACCCGATCAGGGCGAGCAGCTCGGGATGTACCCAAAGAATTGCTTGTGCTAACATGGAGGTTTTTAAGCCAACTTCAATATGAAAACTCTCTTTCTTTTCTACCTGATCAATTCTCCAGTGAACAATGGAATCTGTTTGTAATTTGGCTGTTCCCAGATCCTGTGTAAGTACATCCATCTTCCCGTCGAGGTGCAGATACAGTTCAATCGGGCCAAAAGACGACCAGTACCTGGAAGGGAATAGGAGGTAGTCAATTTGGTATCTGGTCCGAATATCCCGTCGGTCATAGCCCATATAAGCGCTGTATTGAACCTGAATGCTGTTATCACCTTTGTGAAGCTTAGCGGTAAAATGAAATGCATCATTCAGCGAAATACTTTTCCATTCATCGCTGTCGTAGCTGATTTCATAATAGCCATCCTTTAAACGTAAAAAGGGAAATTTTGAACCGGGCTGATCCATTTTTTTTCCTTCAATTTCGTTCTGATTGACAAGGATGCGATCCAATCCGTCCATATTTAAAGCGAGAAATACCAGTGGTAATTCGATAGCCTCTTCTGCATGGATGTTATAGTCAATGCTGAAGTGACTGCGATAGTCCGAATTATAATCAGCAGTGTCTGCCAAAAGATGAATGTCAATACGCTCATTGGTAACTTTCAGCTTTGCGGCAGGAACAAGCTGTCCTGTTATGCTATGGGGGCTCATTGGATTTGCCATGTTGGCAAACAATGTCATTACAGCGAGTAATAGATATACAGTTGTTAGTAGAATTTTATACTTCATTTGCTTGATATTGTTTGCTTAACATCAAGTTTCATATTCGTATGCCGGCCTTTAAATGACAGTGTCGGTTGTATATTAGGATATGCTTGATCTTTAACAAGATGAAAGTAAAAATTAAAAAGGAGAAATTAAAAAGGCGATTTATATTCGTCTATCTCCGATTCATATTTGTCAAGTATATTGCTTCTATTCCGATGTCAATAAAAAACTTCATGATTTCGCAGGCACCCACAGCAATGGAAGCGAACTGAAGGTTATTTCTGGCCAATAATAGGAGACTCTTTCAGAAAAAAAAGACCCATGCCGCAAAGCATAGGTCTTTTATATTTCCAATTTTATTGAGGTTTAAACACCCAACAATAAACGAGCTGGATCTTCTAATAATTGTTTTACACGAACCAAGAAGCTTACTGATTCACGGCCATCGATGATGCGGTGATCATAAGAAAGTGCGATATACATCATTGGACGGATTACCACCTGACCATTTTCAGCAATAGGACGTTGGATAATGTTGTGCATACCCAAGATTGCGGATTGTGGAGCATTGATGATTGGCGTAGACATCATTGATCCGAATACACCACCGTTGGTAATTGTAAATGTACCACCGGTCATCTCGTCAATCGTTAATTTGTTGTCACGTGCTTTAACGGCAAGTGCAGCGATTGCTTTCTCGATTTGTTCCAATGACATTGCATCAGCGTTACGGATAATCGGAACAACTAAACCTTTAGGGGCAGAAACCGCGATTGAAATATCTGCGAAATCAGAATATACAATCTCGTTATCTTCGATACGTGCATTTACGGCAGGCCATTCAGCTAATGCAGTTGTTACAGCTTTTGTAAAGAATGACATGAAGCCAAGACCGATTCCAAATTTCTCTTTAAAGGTATCTTTATATTTAGCACGAAGATCCATGATCGGCTGCATATTGACTTCATTGAATGTTGTCAACATAGCCGTTTCGTTTTTAACGGCAACTAAGCGTTTCGCGATTGTTTTACGTAATGAAGATAATTTCTCACGACGTTCGTTTCTTGCACCCGCTACCGGAGCAACTGTCGCAGCAGGAGCAGCGGCAGGTTTTGCTGCTGGTGCAGCAGCTTTAGCGACAGGTTGAGCTTTTTCGGCATCTTCTTTTGTGATGCGACCTTCTTTACCTGTTCCTTTTATTGTAGAAGGATCAATTCCTTTTTCTCTTAAGATTTTTGCAGCAGCAGGAGAAGCTGTACCAGCAGCATAGCTATCTGGATCTTCATCTTTTGCAGCGGCAGCCGCAACTGGAGCTGCATTTGACGCTTCTGCAGCAGGGGCAGCAGCTGGAGCTGAACCACCGGCAGGAGCAGCGCCTTCTTCAATTGTACAAACAACGGCACCGATTTCTAAAGTATCACCTTCTTGTGCAATGATTCTTAAGATACCCGCTTTCTCAGCTGGTAATTCAAACGTTGCTTTGTCTGATTCCAGTTCGGCGATGTTTTCATCCATCTCCACATAATCGCCATCTTGTTTCAACCATTGTGATAAGGTTACCTCCGTGATTGATTCACCTACGGTTGGTACTTTAATTTCTAAGCTCATATATAATGTTCTTTATTGACAATTGCGTCCTATAGATAAGACGCAATTGATTTTAAATTGTTTTTATTCGAATGATTTATTTAAGATTTCTGCTTGTTGTGCAACATGTTGTTTCATGTAACCCGTAGCTGTACTTCCACTTTCTTTACGGGCAACAAAACCTGTAAATGCAATCTCAGTACCCATTAGTTTACGGCAGTAGTAAGACCATGCTCCCATGTTCTCATTTTCTTCCTGAACCCAAACAAATTCTTTTGCCTTGTTGTATTTTTTACGGATCGCTTTCAATTGCTCTGTAGGAATTGGGAATAATTGTTCCAATCTCACGATAGCGATATCTTTGCGTTTGTCCGTTTCTTGTTTTTCTAATAAGTCGTAGTAAACTTTACCCGAACAGAATAACACGCGTTTAACGTCTTTCGCCGCAACATTTGCATCATCAATTACCTCTTGGAAAGCAGCTTCTGTAAAATCTTTCAACGGTGATACCACTTTAGGGTGGCGCAACAATGATTTTGGCGTAAATACAACCAATGGTTTACGGAACTCACGTACAAGTTGACGACGCAACAAGTGGAAATAGTTAGCCGGAGTAGTACAGTTTGCTAAGATCATATTCTCATCTGCACATAACTCTAAGAATCTTTCGATACGTGCTGAAGAGTGCTCAGGACCTTGACCTTCCATACCATGAGGAAGCATCATAACTAAACCGTTAGAACGTTTCCATTTTGTCTCTGCACTCGATAAATATTGATCAACGATAATTTGAGCACCGTTATAGAAATCTCCGAATTGAGCTTCCCAGATTGTCAACGAATTTGGATTAGAAGATGCATAACCATATTCAAAACCCAAAACAGCATATTCTGAAAGTAACGAATTGTAGATAGAGAATTTATCGCCACCTTTAATATTGGCTAAAGGAACATATTTCTCTTCCGAATCTTCAAGCGTCAATACCGCATGACGGTGTGAGAATGTTCCACGTTGTACATCCTGACCCGAGATACGTACACGGTTACCTTGATCCAATAATGTCGCGTAGGCCATCAATTCGCCCATTGCCCAATCGTATGAATCAGCAGTGATCATTTTGGCACGATCTTCAAACAAACGTGTAATCTTACGGAAGAATTTTTTGTCCGAAGGTAAGGTTGTGATTTCTTTCGCTAATTTTAAGAATAGATCTTTTGCAACTTTCGTTTTATCTGAAGTTGTTAATACTTCACCTTTTTTAGCAGGACGCAATCCTTCCCATGCACCTTTAAACATCGGGATCTCTTCAGTCAATACCTCAACTGTTTTAGATTCCTCAAATTTAGTTTGCAATTCAGCTTTAAATTCTTTCTCGATATTTTTAGAATACGCCTCGTCAATACTTCCTTCAGTAATTAATTTTTTAGCGTAAACTTCTTTCGGGTTCGGATGTTTTTCGATGATTTTATACAACAATGGTTGCGTGAATTTTGGTTCATCAGCCTCATTGTGTCCAAATCTTCTATAACATAACAGATCGATAAATACGTCTGTTTTATATTTTTGACGGTATTCAACCGCTAAATTAATCGCATAAACTACCGCTTCAGCATCATCACCGTTCACATGGAACACAGGTGAAGAAGTGATTTTTGCTACGTCTGTACAGTATGTTCCAGAACGCGCATCCTTGTAGTTCGTTGTAAATCCAATCTGGTTGTTGATGACAATATGTACCGTACCGCCAGTTTTGTAACCATCGAGTTTGGACATTTGGGTTACTTCGTAGACTACACCTTGTCCAGCAATTGCTGCGTCACCGTGAATGATGATCGGTGCAATTTTAGAAGAGTCGCCTTCGTATTTGAAATCAATCTTAGAACGGACCATACCTTCAACGATTGGATCTACAGTTTCCAAATGCGAAGGGTTCGGAGCCAAACTTAAGTGGACAGATTTGCCATCGTTTGTTTTGACCTCAGATGAAAAGCCCAAATGGTATTTTACGTCACCACCAAAGTTTACTTCAGGATCATCAGCGTAAGTCTTACCTTCAAATTCAGAGAATACTGATTTGTAAGATTTACCCATGATATTAGTCAATACATTCAGACGGCCACGGTGAGCCATACCGATAACAAATTCCTGGATACCGATTTCTGCACCTTTTTCAATGACTGAATCTAATGCTGGGATTAAACTTTCTGCGCCTTCCAATGAGAAACGTTTTTGACCTAAAAACTTAGTGCCTAAAAAGTTTTCGAATACAACGGCGTGGTTTAATTTGTTTAAAATTCTCTTTTTTGTGTCCAACGAGAATTTTGGCATGTTACGGTCCGCTTCCATACGGTCCTGTAACCATTTAATTTTTTCTGGGTTACGGATATATTTGAATTCTGCACCAATAGAACGGCAGTAAGTATCCTCCACCAATTGACGGATGTCTTTTAATGTTGCTGGACCTAAACCGACTTCAACACCTGCATTAAAAACGGTGTTCATGTCTGCTTCAGCAAGACCAAACGTTTCTAATTCCTTGCCAGGATAGTATTTACGTCTCTCACGAACAGGGTTAGTGTGTGTGAATAGGTGGCCACGGTCGCGGTAGCCATTGATCATGTTCAGCACATTGATTTCTTTCAATACGTGCTCGGGAGTAGCCTCGCCTACTGAACTTGTTGTTCCGCCAGCATTTTGACCGAAATCAAAACCTTCAAAGAATTTTTGCCATCCGAAATCTACCGATTGGGGATCTTGCTTGTACGATTGATATAAGCCATCGACATAAGCCGAATCAGCATTACTCAAATATGTCAGATTGTCCATTTACAATTAAAACTATGAAATTTGTCAAAGTTATGAATAAAAAAAGAGTTTCTAATACTGAAATTGAATAATTTAATCAATAAACCTATCCAATTCTTAACATTTTTAGCATGATTTAAAAAGGGCTTCCAGCGTCCTACAAATTTATTTTCTATTGGAATTATTTATTTCTGCCGAAGATTTATTTAACAAGTATTTCGTCCAATTTTGGAAGTCCATTTGGGAAATGAGTTTTGATCAATTTTTGCCAGTCCAGCGCTTTATTGTCTTTTTCGCTTGTCCCAACTCCGGCAATATGAGACCACTGTCCGTAAACAGTTGCCGGAGAATAGTCTAATAGGTGCTCCTCGTACCAGGAAGCGCCACGAAGCCAGTTGACCTGGTACTCATGAACTAAATAGCTGGCTGCGATTAAGCGTGCTTGATAAGGGATATAGCCGGTCTTCTGTAACTGGATCATCACACTGTTTATAAAATCATGTTCCGTGTGGCCCGATTTCCATTTTTCAAATAATTCTTCATTCCCGTCTAAGGTCGGATGATCCTGAGGGGAGCTGTTTTTAGTGCCTTGTGGCTTAAAGAATATATTCGGATATTTTTTAAGCATAAACCTAAAATAATCGCGCCAGAGCAGAATGTCGACAATCTTTTCAAATCGTTTGTCTTTCTTACCTTCACCAAGTTTTTTGATATTGTTATAGAGTAAAATAGGCGACAAGGCCCCTGACGCTATAAAAGGCCCTAGAATCAAAGGGTCCTGTTCTGTCTCCGGAAAGGTTGACAATAGCGCATGCATAATACTAAGCGCAGTGTCTTCGCCACCGAGAATATAGATGTCATCAACAGATTTGATCTCCTCTTCTGAATAGCCCAAATCTTTTAATGAAGGAATTTTGGTGTCCTCAAGATGGGGCGGCGTAAGGAAATTGGTCGGAAATGGGATGGGTTGCCTCACCAGACTTTCCCGCTCTACTTTTTTCTTGAAAATGGAAAAACCATTGGGTATGTCTTTAATAGGGAAAGGAAGATCTTCCTTATGGTAGAGGGTGTGACCGATGAAATGGCGCAAATTTATTTTGCTGCTCCAAAGCTCACTTTCTACTTTTTCCGAAATAGAAGTTTCCCGAAGTGCCACCTCGCGGTGATGATAAACTTCGTTGACTTGGTATTTTTGTGCTATTCTTGGGATAATATCTTCAGGTTTGCCAATATAAGTCAACAAGTCGCTACCATGACTCTTTAATTTTTCTTTTAAAGCGGTCACGGCTTCAATGACAAAGGCCGCTCGCAGAACACCTGTGTTTAAAGTGCCAAATTGATTGCGGTCGAAATATCGGGGGTCAAAACAGTATACCGGGATGATGAATGAACTTTTTTCAGAAGCTTGATAAAATACTTCATTGTCATGAAGTCTTAAATCATTTCGAAACCAGATCATTGTAGCCCTTTTGTCCATAGAGGTGAAGATAAATACTTTTTAGTGCAGCCTATTTTCAGAAGATTTACAAATATATAAGGATATTGTGTTCTTGAAAGTATTTATGCGCGAATTGACAAAAAAAGGACAATGGCGGTACTTGTTTGGATGGTTTACGCTATTTTGGTTAGGAAAAAATAAAAATAGTGTTAAACTTATTTGATGTTTCTCTGTTCTAAAATCAGGGAATTATGATATTTGTAAGTTATTTCCGTTACTCTTGAAACAATCCGAGTAACATACTAAAAGCGTAAGAAAAACATGGAAAAGATTGCTGCATCACCAATGGAACCGTCCTAGGGATTTTATTCGTTTTAGCGAATAAAAGGGTAATATATAAATTCAGCGTACTAGGAAGGAACGATCCTATTTAATGGCTCACGATCGTAAGAACGAATCATTAAATCGTGGTAGTTTCAAAGCCAAAAATATAGAGAATTCGAATGAAAAAGGTTTTAATCAGCGGGCTAAATACCTATTTGGGACGACGGGCATCCTGTTATTTGCAATCCAAAGATTTTGATGTGACTGGATTAGTGCGCAACTTATCCCTTTTTAATAAAATAGTAAAGGAAAAGGTGACGGCAAAGCTTTTTGAATTGGACCTGTTGCGAAAAGGGGAAGCTTTTGAGAATTTTCAGATTGCTGAACTCAATTTTGGAATTTATTTTACGCAGGTTCCCTCACTTGACAATGATATACAGCTTCAGCTTGAATTGCTTGGTCTGCGCAATTTCGTGGAAATTTGTAGACGTGCCGGAAATAACCGCGTCATTTATGTCGCGAGGCTAATGGATGAACATTTTTTGGAGCCTGTGCGCGATCTGCTGGAAAATTTACGCGTCCAATATACCATTGTGATTAAAAGTAGCGTCATCGGGAAGGAGAGTGTCTTGAACCGCATATTTGCGAAACTTGCCAAACGGCAGACCATATTTTATTGGAACTGGGTGGCTTCCCTGAAGTTTCGCCCCCTGCCTTTGCTCGATGTTTACCGCTGGCTACGAGAAATGCCTTGGGAAAATAATTTTATATCAGAAGTTATTTACTTCGGTGGCAATGAGGAAATGACATTTAGAGGCTTATTTTACCATTTCCTGAAGTGCACTTCCGAAGGCCAAAAGAGAGAAATAGGCGTCAATAAATTCTTTGCTAAGCTCTTGTTGACAAGGTTGAATGATATCAATAAAGAAGATATTGATGAATTTAGGCGAGTACTTTATTATGAGAAAAATGTAGATAATTCAACTTGGCAGCGCGTACAGGCATTTGAATTTACGCCCTTGAAATCCTATGTCTGCATGGATACCTAGGTAATGGTTGAGGTTGTTATACTGATGATAAGAGAGCGGGATCCAAGATCGCTAAAGGTTTTTTCTTTATATCCTGTTTAATAAATTATTCTGTTAAATTTGTGGATTAACATGTTGAAGCAGATTTAATATATGGGATACAATAGTTTAGAAGCATGTGTTGCGGATCTTGAAAAACATGGTCATTTAATCCGGATCAAAGAAGAGGTCGATCCCTATTTGGAAATGGCCGCCATCCATATGCGGGTGTTTGATGTTGAAGGGCCCGCCTTATTTTTTGAAAATATCAAAGGTTCGGAATTTCCGGCTGTATCTAATTTGTTTGGAACGCTGGAACGCTCGAAGTTTATGTTCCGGGATTCGTTAGACCACCTGAAGAAATTGGTGGATGTTAAGATGAATCCTGCTGCAGTACTTAAAAATCCTTTTCAATATATTGGTTCCTCGATGACAGCCCTTGGGGCTTTACCCTGGAAAAAAAAATCGGGGGCTCCCATACTTCATGGTAAAACATCAATTAGTAAACTTCCGCAGATCGTCAACTGGCCAATGGACGGCGGTGCTTTTGTGACGATGCCGCAGGTATATACAGAAGATGTTGCCAAACCCGGTATTATGCAGGCCAATCTGGGGATGTATCGGATTCAGCTTTCTGGGAATGATTATCTGCCTGATCAGGAGATTGGTTTACATTATCAGTTGCATCGTGGTATCGGAATCCATCAAACTAAGGCAAATGCGCTCGGTAAACCTTTAAAGGTGAGTATTTTTGTCGGCGGACCGCCAGCACATCCCTTGTCTGCTGTAATGCCGCTACCGGAAGGACTCTCTGAGATGATCTTTGCCGGAGCATTGGGAAATAGAAGATTTCGCTATTTTTATGATGATGAAGGCTTTTGTATCTCTGCGGATGCGGACTTTGTTATTACAGGTACCATTTATCCCAACGAAAATAAACCGGAAGGTCCTTTTGGGGACCATATCGGATACTATAGTTTAACTCACCCGTTTCCCTTGATGAAGGTGCATAATGTGTACCACAAGAAAAATCCAATTTGGTCTTTTACGGTTGTGGGGCGACCCCCGCAGGAAGATACTAGCTTTGGTGCTTTAATCCATGAAATTACGGGTGCGGCTATTCCAAAGGAGATTTCGGGTCTCCATGCCGTTAATGCTGTTGATGCGGCTGGTGTACATCCCTTGCTTTTTGCAATAGGGTCTGAACGGTATACGCCTTATCAGCGTGTCGATCGACCGCAGGAAATTTTAACAATAGCCAATCAGATACTGGGTAAAAATCAGCTCAGCCTTGCTAAATATTTGTTTATTTCAGCACATGAAGATAATCCGCAATTGGATATTTATGATATTCCGGCTTTTTTGGGGCATATCCTTGAACGCATAGACCTTACTCGAGATGTTCATTTTCAGACCAATACGACTATTGATACCTTAGATTATTCCGGCGATGGATTAAATGCCGGTTCAAAGGTGGTTTTTGCTGCCGCTGGTACAAAGAAAAGAACATTGGGCCGTGAATTGCCAGCCAATTTTGAGCTGCCACGACCTTTTAATCAGGCAAAATTTGTCATACCTGGTGTTATTGCGATAGATGGACAGGCATTCTCCACATACGAGCATGAATCGAAAATTATGGCGGAATGGTGTCGCGCTGCCGCTGCAAGCTCCTGGGAAGGTTTTCCATTGATCGTTTTATGCGATGATGCTAACTTTACCGCTGCTACTGTCAATAACTTTGTTTGGACAACGTTTACCCGGAGTAATCCTGCGTATGATATTTATGGAATAAATAGTTTTACAGCATTTAAACATTGGGGTTGTGAAGGTCCTCTGATTATTGATGCGCGAACAAAACCCCACCATGCCCCGGCTTTGATTAAAGATGAAGCGGTGGAAAGACGTGTGGATCAGCTTGCTGCAAAGGGAGGCTCGCTGCATGGAGTTATTTAAGAGCGCTTAATGCCTGTTCATTCAGGTTTATGGTTGAGAAATTAAATTAGAATAGATTTTAAAAGGTATAACATCAAGATGAATACAGCAGAATTATTGATTAAATCAAAAGGAAGCGAATTACAGTTTCAGGAAGTATTGGCTCATATTGCCGATCATTACAGCTATAGTCCCAGTGCATTTCAGAATGGGACGTTGAAAAATTCGAAAGAAGAAAATCAAGGCAGCGCAAAAGTTTTCTATTTTGCACAGTTGAATGGTCTTTCGCAGGAGGATACCTTGCGCCTTTTTGCCGAGCATTATCAGAATGTACTCGATAATCCTGAGGGAGAGGGACATCAGAACATTCGTCAATTTAGGACAAATGGCTGGGATGGGATCCTGTTTGAGGAAGAAGTACTGGTGAAAAAATAATAAATTTAACCTAGTAGCGGTAAAAACCTGAGATGCACAGGAAAACATCTTGTTGTGGCAGTTTTGAAAAGACAAAATTGAAATGGCCATTCCACAGGGTAGCATAGGTGCTACACGATAACGAAACCACGGGAATAGAGAGGGCAGTAACAATAGATTACTGCCCTCTCTTTTTCAACTATTTTGTCAGCTAAGCGGTTGGCTTAAGCATTACTTTCGCAATCCTGGTCTTTGTTCCCACCAAAATAAACCATCCAGCAGATACCGAATTGATCCTGAAAAGCGCTGTATAGTTCGGCAAAAAATGTTTCGCCAAGTGGCATTTCAACGACCTTTGCATTGGTGCTCAGTGCATCGTACAAAGCTTTCGCTTCGGTGGTGCTTTCGCACATCAGCATGACATAGCTGTTGTTTCCTTGGATATATTGTTGTCCAAAAGCAGGAACAACATCAGCTCCCATCAGCATACTATCGCCGTTGATCGAAATTGCTGTATGACAGATTTTGTTTTTTGCTTCGTCTGGAACAGGTGGCATCTGTGGGTCGGCAGGGATATCTCCATAACGCATGAAGCCAGGATTTTTTGTATTGAAGACTTTTTCATAAAAGTTGAATGCTTCTTCACAGTTTCCGTCGAAATTTAGATAAGCGTGTAATTTTGCCATGATTTCTAATTTTTGAATATAATGATTACTTCTTTTAACTCTTTTCTCAATTTTTCCTTCCTATAAGACTATAAATAAATAGCTTGGAAGCACATTGGTAAAATTAAGCTGAAGTTTTCTTAAAAATCTTGCCTTAAGGCAAGATTTAAAAAAGTAGTCCTTTGGGCGTTACCACGGTTTAATTTCCGTGGACAATTTCTTTCCGGATGCGGCTTAGGGAAGTGTCGGTGATGCCCAGGTAGGAAGCAATATGCTTGAGTGGTGCCTGCTGTATCAATATTGGTTTTTCTTTTATCAAGCGCAAATAGCGGGTAGTAGCAGGCTCGGTAATCATGGCAATAGCCCTATTTTTACTGTGAACAAGTTCCTTGGCCATCCAAGAACGCCCCCATTCCCTAAATTCAGGAATCTGATGAAAAAGTTCCTGAAAATCTTCAAACTTTATTTTCCAGAGACGGGTTTCCATGAGTGCCTGGATATTTTCCACCGTTGGATGGCGTTGAAAAAAAGAGGCGACTTCAATGACAACATCATTGTCCGTACAGAAGCTTATGGTAACTTCATTGCCTTCATAATCGTGTAAAAAGGAGCGTGTAAGTCCATACTCAATCAAGTAATAAGCATTTGAAACCTGTCCTTTGGTCAATATAAAATCGCCCTTTTTGACGGTTATGGCTTCATGTTTTTCTGTAATTGCAGTTAATTCCTGAGGAGTTAGTGCAAGCTCACTATAGAAGGTTCTAATTAGATCCATGTCCTGGTTATTTGATTACGAAGTTAATTTAACGATTAATCTGCAGATCAATTGTTAATAGATTGTGTGATTATTGTAAACAAATAAGTGTTTCGTTGATAATTTTGTTTGTTTTGAAAAGTATTTTTGATAAAAATATAATAAATATTAAAAATTATTATGAATTTAGTTTTTAATTGTTTTACTTTGTATCAATAACATAATGTAAAAACGAAATATTTAAAATTTTCATAATATGTGTGGAATTATTGGCGCTTTTGAATTAAAGCAACCTGCAAGCTCATTGAGATCTCAAGTATTAGAAATGTCAAAACGTATTCGCCACCGTGGTCCGGATTGGTCGGGTATATTCACCGGTGAGAAAGCTTTATTGGCACACGAGCGGTTAGCTATTGTTGACCCTAAATCTGGAAGTCAACCATTGTACAGTCCGGACGGTAAAGTTGTACTAGCAGTTAATGGCGAGATCTATAACCACCATGAATTAAGAAATAGCCTTCCTGATTATGAGTTCTCGACACAAAGTGACTCTGAAGTTGTGTTGGCATTATATTTAGCGAAAGGTCCCTCATTTGTGGATGAATTAAATGGTATTTTTGGTTTTGCACTCTATGATTCACGTGATGATTCCTTTTTTGTCGCACGTGACCATATGGGAATTATCCCTCTATATTATGGTGAAGATGAGCAGGGGCAATTGTTCGTTGCATCCGAATTAAAATCACTGGAAGGTTTCTGTACGACGATTGAACAATTTCCTCCGGGGCATTACTTGTATAGCAAAACGGGGAAAGCTCCGCAGCGCTGGTATCAACGTGATTGGGAAAGTTACGATGTTGTAAAAGACAACGAGACCGATATCGCTGTTTTGCGCAAAGGTTTGGAAGATGCGGTGCATCGTCAATTGATGTCAGATGTACCTTACGGTGTACTGCTGTCTGGTGGATTGGATTCATCGGTTATTGCTGC
Source organism: Sphingobacterium sp. UBA865 (assembly GCF_002295765.1). Classification (NCBI taxonomy): domain Bacteria; kingdom Pseudomonadati; phylum Bacteroidota; class Sphingobacteriia; order Sphingobacteriales; family Sphingobacteriaceae; genus Sphingobacterium; species Sphingobacterium sp. UBA865. The sequence goes on from NZ_DBGB01000009.1 coordinate 176,809, forward strand.
GGTAACGAAGAAGTTTGCATCCAAACGTATCGAAAGTGACGACAAAGAAGATGCCTGGTATCCTCAACTGCATTCATTTGCGGTGGGATTGAAGGGAGCACCGGATTTAATTGCGGCACAGAAAGCAGCAGATCATATCGGAACAATACACCACGAGATCAACTTTACCATCCAAGAAGGATTGGATGCGATCCGTGACGTGATCTACCACTTGGAGACTTATGACGTCACGACGGTACGCGCTTCTACACCGATGTATTTATTAGCTCGTGTAATCAAATCAATGGGCATTAAAATGGTATTGTCGGGTGAAGGGTCAGACGAACTCTTTGGTGGGTATCTTTATTTTCATAAAGCGCCAAATGCACAGGAATTTCACGAGGAAACTGTACGCAAGCTGAAAAAGCTTTACCTGTACGACTGTCTGCGGGCAAATAAATCACTTGCAGCATGGGGTGTTGAAGGGCGTGTACCTTTCCTAGATAAAGAATTTATGGACATTGCGATGCGTATCAATCCTTCCGATAAAATGATTCGCGAAGGAAGGATGGAGAAATGGGTTGTACGTAAGGCATTTGAAGACTATCTGCCAGAAAGCATCGCATGGCGCCAGAAAGAGCAATTTTCTGACGGTGTAGGCTATAGCTGGATCGATACCTTGAAAGAGCAGGCTGAAAGTAAAGTTTCTGATCAGGAGTTTGCCGAGGCTTCAACGCGCTTCCCGATAAACACACCGAAAAATAAGGAAGAGTTTTTATATCGGACAATTTTCGAGTCCCATTTTCCTTCAACAGCGGCGGCACAAACTGTTCCTTCGGTAAAATCTGTCGCATGCAGTACACCAGAGGCCTTGGCTTGGGATGCTTCTTTCCAGCATCTGAATGATCCATCGGGTCGGGCTGTGGCCTCGGTTCACCAAGAGAGCTACGAAAAATCCAAAGTGGAAGCCGTGTAACTAATCAACCCTCATATCTATATTTGGTAAAGCCTGGAAAGTTTCTTTTCAGGCTTTTTATGTTTTTTTTTCAACTAAATAAGGGTATATTATTTAATTGATTAAAAATGAATGTGTGTTTTTAAATATTGTTTAGTAATTTTCGGAAAAGCCAATCACAGGAAACTTTGGGTTTCTAAATTAACTAAGGTTGACCGGAGCACTGTCTTTTTCTGGAGCTTCTTTGAGAGCTAGTGGAATATAGTAACATGTAGTTTGCGCTCGTAGCGTTAGCGTATTAACGGAGAATTATACAATAAATAAAGATATATACATGAAGGTAGATTTAATGAAACAGCGTGGAATGAAATCTTTAGGGCTGGCACTTCTATTGCTGAGCACTCCAGCTATTTTTGCTCAAAATAAAGAAGCGATGGTTTCGTCAATTGTGCAGGAGGCAAATGCAAATTCACAATTGGAGAAGTATGCGTTTGAGCTTGTCGATATGATTGGCCCCCGTCTTGTCGGGAGTCCACAAATGCAACAGGCGCATGATTGGGTTGTCAAAAATTATAATGCGCTTGGCGCACAGGCCCGCAATGAGCCCTATGGTGAATGGCGTTCGTGGGAACGAGGAACTTCTCAGGTGACGATGACCTATCCCCGCATAAAATCTTTGGAAGGTACACAGTTGGCGTTCAGTCCCGTGACCAAGGAGAAAGGGGTTGAAGCCGAGGTTGTGGTAATGCCTTTATTTAGTTCCCCGTCTGATTTTCAGTCTTGGCTTAAGACAGTCAAAGGCAAGATCGTATTGATTGGAATGAATCCGCTTTCAGGACGGTCAGATGCCAACTGGAAGGAGTCAGCTTCCCCGAAAGGTTATGAAAAATATCAAGCCTTAAAAAATGATCAGTTGAAAAAATGGGAGAGTAGTATGTCCTATACGGGAAGCACGCGTCGGACATTGCCCTTGGCTTTGGAGAATGCTGGCGCCGTTGGTGCCATTGATTCCTATTGGACAGAGTTGCCTGGTATTACACGGATTTTTGATGCGAAGTCCAAACAGATTCCGGTATTTAACGTAGGGCTGGAAGATTACGGTCTGTTATACCGCATGGCAGAACATGGGGTCAAACCTCGGGTTTCGCTGCAGGGAAATTCAAAAGAGCTTGGAATATCAAAGACCTATAATAGTATCGCAGAGATCAAGGGAAAGGAAAAACCGGGCGAGTATGTTGTGCTTTCGGCGCATCTAGATTCGTGGGACGGCGCTTCGGGAGCGACAGACAATGCGACAGGAGTAATTACCATGATGGAGGCTGTCCGCATTTTAAGGAAGGTTTACCCGGATAATAAAAGAACGATTTTGGTCGGTAACTGGGGAAGTGAGGAGCAGGGGCTGAATGGCTCTTCAGCTTTTGTCGAAGATCATCCCGAGATCGCTAAAAATATACAGGTGGTATGGAATCAGGATAACGGCACAGGGCGAATTGTCCGGATAGGGGGCAGTGGTTTTGAAAAATCTTACGAATATATAAGCCGCTGGGTGCAATATTTGCCTGAAGAGTTCCGTAATGAAATCCAAACCAGTTTTCCAGGTATGCCGGGGACGGGGGGAAGCGACCATTCTTCTTTCGTTCAAAAAGGAATTCCGGCCTTTGGGCTCTCTTCCACATCCTGGGACTATGGTAAGGTGACCTGGCACACCAATCGGGATACCTATGATAAGATTGTGTTTGATGAAGTAAAACAAAACGCCATTATCGTTGCGATTTTGACTTACCTTGCCTGTGAAGAGCCTGCTTTGGTCTCCCGCGATAAGATCACATTGCCAATTGATAAAGATGGCAAGCCGACGGTATGGCCAACTAATCTACAGTCTAAAAGAACGAGTGGCAACTGATGATGAAACAGCTCATTTTTGTTGGTCTATTTTTGGTGTGCGCCCTACTCTCTAATGGACAGGTTTCATTTGCCAATTTAGAAAACTACAGAACCGAGTGGTTGATCCTCCGTGAAAATAATAATTCTCTGGTGGGGATCCGTAGTTTCGCGACAAATACTGTAAAATATTATTTAACGGTAGATCCTACTACACTGCAAACGCGTGTAGTAGGAGATCGATCGGTCAGCGTTCTGTACAACGATGCGGCTCAGGTTACAAAAAGTCTAAGTGGTTCGGTATACGAAAGCTGCTTCTCTTTAGTCAGAAAAACTGAAAACAACTTACAGGATGCGGGGCTGAATTTTAGGCTTCCCAAAGAGGCTGGTATTAATTTGACGATTGATCTATGTCCTTCACATAAACCTTTGGACAGGGCTATTTTTGAAGATCTTCTCGCTGCATTTAAGGGGATAGATCGCAGCCTGCCACTGGCCGTTTCTGTTTCGGGTAAATGGATGCTAAATCACGCCGCAGATCTAGCATGGCTAAAGTCATTGGATGCAAAGGGAGTAAAGATTACCTGGGTAAATCATACGTATGACCATGTTTTTACTAGTAATCCTTTAACATCCAATTTTTTGCTTTCCAAAAATACGAATCTAGGTTATGAAGTGTTGGAGAATGAAAAATTGATGCTGAAAAACGGTCTTCTGCCTTCGGTATTTTTTCGTTGTCCGGGCTTAGTTTCCGATCGGCGCATCATTGAGCAGCTATTGTCCTATGGTCTTATTGCGGTAGGCTCGGATGCCTGGTTGGCTAAAGGACAGCAGGCCAAAAACGGAAGTATTGTCCTGATTCATGGTAATGGGAATGAGGAAGTTGGGGTGCAGGATTTTATCCGATTGCTTCGGACAGAATCTCAGGCCATAAAAACAAAACACTGGACATTGTATAGTTTATCCGAAGGCCTGGATCAGGAGTAACATTAACCTGTACTAAATTGCATAAAAAAGGGCAGTCCAAATCTTTTTGGATAGCCCTTTTTGTGTTGTCTTGTTTTCCTGAGTTTATGACGGATTTTTGAGGTGCTGATTGAAGTAGTCCGCAATTTTTTCGTACATATGAATACGGTCTTTTCCCATTACATTGTGTTCATGAGTCGGGTATAGAAAATAATCTACTTGCTTTCCGGCTTTAATACAGGCTTCTAAAAACTCCATGCTGTTTTGTTGTACAACGACAGGGTCTTGTGCGCCGTGAATAATCAATAGTCTTCCTTTCAGTTGATCGGCTTTATTGAGGAGCGATGTCAATTTATAACCTTCCGGATTTTCTTGCGGCGTGTCCATGTAGCGTTCGCCGTACATCACCTCATAAAATTTCCAGTCGATTACAGGACCTCCAGCTACTGCAGCCTTGAAGATATCGTTATGATGGAGCATGAAGGAAGTTGTCATAAAACCACCGAAACTCCACCCGAAAATACCCATGCGTTGTTGGTCAACAAAAGATTTTGATTTTAGGAACTCAATTCCTTTCATCTGGTCGGCCATTTCATTTTGACCGAGGTTGCGATGCGTAGCAGTATAGAAATCACGGCCTCTGTAATTTGTGCCACGATTGTCCATGGTAAACACAATATATCCTTGTTGGGCCATATACATGTCAAAATAACCAGCGCCTCCTAGCCATTTGTTGGAAACCAGCTGCGAATGTGATCCGCCGTACAAATAGTACATGACGGGGTATTTTTTCGCAGGATCAAAATCGTTGGGATAAATGATGCGTCCTGTCAATGGGTATTTTCCATCTGCAGATGTCAACTGTACAAATTCTATTTTAGGATTATTTATTTTTCCGGCAAAAGGATTTTCTGCATTGACTAAGGTTGTTTCTTTAGCAGATTTTACTTCTTTGATCTGAACTTTATTTGGTGTTTTTAAATTGCTATATTGATCGTAGATGTACTTGCCATCGCCACTTAGCGCAGCATGGTGTATGCCGGATTCATTCGTTAATTGAACCGTTTTCCCTGATTTTAGATCGACTTCAAATAATTGGCGATCTAAACCGTTGTTGGTGACTCCGGTGTAACTTACTTTGTTGCCATCAGCCGAAAAGTCAAGCAATGACTCCATAACAATGTCTTTATAGCCTAATTTTTTGATCAAATTACCTTCCGTGTTATAGAGGTAAAGTTGATTATAGCCATCTTTATCGGATTGATAAAGGAATTGATCCGGTTTGTTTGGTAAAAATGTCAATGGGTTTTCTGGCTCAACCCAAGTTGTCGCAGTTTCTTCGAACAGGGTTTTGACGAAGGAACCGTTTTCTGCATTGTATTTGTTGACTTTAAGATCATTTTGCCCACGGTTAAGTACTCCGACGTAGATGTATTTACCAGAAGGATCCCAAGTAACCATGGTTAAATATTGCTCTGAATGCTCGCCGGTTTGAAGGGTTACCTTTTGACCAGTGGTGGTATTGTAAACGATCAAAGAAACTTCTTCTGATTTTTGGCCTGTCATGGGGTATTTGATCCATTTGATATCCGCAATTTTCGGACTCCATTGCGGTAACGGATAATTGGCAACCATCGTCTCGTCTTTGTGGTAGTACAGCAGTTTGTCATTTTGATTGTTCCACCACATTCCTTTCTTGATGCCAAATTCTTGACGGTGTGTATAATCGCTTCCATTGACAATTCCTTTGTCTGTATCGTTGGTTACAGCGGTAATTTTGCCGTTTTTGTCAACAATTGCGATGTTGTTGTCTACTAAATAGGCGATTTTTGAAAAATCCGAACTGATCTCGCGATTCGCTCCCTTGTTGTCATTACCGATAAAACTTTCAATATTTTTTGATTTAATATTGTAAGCTACTGTATAGGTTTTATCTTTTCCTTCAACTTGCAGTAATAGTGTATTTCCGTCGCGCCATTTGTAGTCGTAAGGAAATACGCGCAAATTAAATGTTTCGTTCGGAATAGCCGTTTTTAGTGCTTTTTCGAGGTCTGTTTTAGAAGCGAGATTTGTTTCGCTCCAGTTGCTGGAAGCGCTTTTGGATAATAGGTTCTGGTACGATTTATCGAGATAAGACAGGTTGTTTGATTTTGGGACCCAGGATGCTCCGGCAATCGATGTTGGAGCATAGGTTCGGGGTCCAAATACTGTTTCTTCTAAATTGAGGTTACGTTGTGCATAGCTGCTGATGGAGCTTGCCAACAAGAAGAATAGCGCAATTCTTTTCATTAAACTGTAATATTGTGTGAATATTAAACTCAACGGCATAAGTAAACCCATTTCAAGGGATATTTGCGCTTGATTGATCTACTCAGCTAGGCTTTGTAAGCTGCTGCGGTAGGAATTCGTAACACAAAGAACACATTACATTCCGTTTGTTTTTAAATTTTATAGGGCTAAATTAGGGAAATAGCCCTATAAAACCTAGTACAGAATTGTTGCTTTTCTAACTTAAATTGTTTGCTGTAGTCTTCTACTTCTTGCTGTTTAGCTATAGTTTACGTAACCAGATGTTTCTGAACTGGACTAAATCACCATGATCCTGTAGTATAATTGGGCCTGGGCCATGGCTTATCTGCTTCGGTAGTCCTATATATTCTGTCGTACCGTCGATTTGGGTGTTATTTTGCACAACGACTCCATTATGTAAAACCGTTACTGTTCCTTTAGCGGTCAATATTCCATCTTTACTGAATTGAGGAGCCTTATAAATAATATCATATACATGCCATTTGTCTGGTGCAATTACTTGCGCCAATGGCGGCCGTTGTTTATAAAGACTACCCGCTCCGCCATTGACATAAGTGGGGTTATTATCGTTGTCCAATACCTGGATTTCATAGTACCCCTGTAAGAAAATTCCACTGTTTCCTCTTCCTTGGCCTTCACCTTTGATCACTTCGGGGCTTTTCCATTCAACATGCAGTTGAAAATCGCTAAAGTGTTCGTTCGTCTCAATGGCTCCAGCTCCCGGTTTTACTTCGAGTACGTTGTTGGCTACAGTCCAATTGGCTTTTCCTTTTTCACTTTTCCACTTACTGAGATCCTTCCCGTCAAAAAGGACAATTGCATCGCTTGGAATACCATGATCGATCGTTAATGTAGGAGGGACAGGACTATAATATTCCGTGTCACTGGCTTTCATATTGGTTTGGGCCTGCAGTGCTGTGGCACCAAATAAGAGCGTTGTTGCTAGTGCTGATGATAAAAAAAAGTTCATCTGTTGGGTTTTTGGTATGGCTAAATATACAAATAATCCCATTTGTATGGAACAATTTCCTTAGGTTTGTACATGGCAACCATTTTACAAACAGTATCGCTGAAAGAAGCCCGATTCTATGCACCAATAGGTTACTATGAAGAAGAACAGGTGCTTGGCAATGAGTTTTTTGTTTCTATTGATGTATGTTTTCCCTTTTTGAATACGGAGACAGAGAACTTAAAAAATACGCTCAATTACGAAGAGCTCTATCAGATTACCGCTAGCGTTATGAAGCCTAAACGAAAATTGCTCGAATCTGCAGCTTCAGAAATACTAGATCAGATTAGGCTGCGGGTGGCCGATGCTGTGACGATCGAAGTGGTGATACGTAAATCGAACCCTCCCTTTGGTGGAGATCTTTCTTGCTCCCAAGTTGGCCTTAAATATTTCAAGGATTAAATTGAAACTGGATCAGCGATATGCTGGCTGAAAGATTTAGTTTTGCCAACTGTTATCTGATAGTCTTAAATTAATAGTATGAATATTTACGATCTTGTAATTGCCGATAAGGAAAGGATAGCTTTAGAAGATGTCTTCTTGGAAGAGGAGAGCCGTCAGAAGCTCCATCAGCTGATTAAAGAGCATCGTTATATTAAAGAGCTTTCACAATATGGTCTGCCGGTTAGCAATAAGATTTTACTGCACGGTTATTCTGGTTGCGGAAAAACAACAACGGCGAAAGCCTTGGCCACAGCGCTCGAAAAACCAATTTATGTGTTGAATCTGAGCAACCTCATTTCTTCTCGTATTGGTGAAACCTCGCAGCACATTAAACAGGTCTTCGATAAAGCTGGGCGTAAAAAAGCAGTTCTGTTTTTAGATGAATTCGATCAGATCGGAAAGGCGCGGATTAGTGAAGAAAAGGATGTGGGTGAAATGCGTCGTCTCGTGAATACCATTATACAGCTGATCGATTATTTTCCTGCTGAAGCGGTATTGATTGCAGCAACCAACCATCCCGAAATATTGGATACAGCCATTATCCGTCGGTTTCAGCTTCGTTTGGCGTTTGAGTTGCCGACAATGCTGCAGTTGGATGCATATTATGATAAATTATTTACGCCATTTCCACATTATGCTGATGTCGTACCTCGACGCTATGGGATCTCCTATGCAGAGGCTAAGGACTATATTTACGATGCTGTCAAATTCTTATTGATTGCTGCATTGGAACAGAATCAATCTTAATGATTTTTTTGAACGCTCCGCTTGAGATACTTAATAAAAATAGCGATTTCTGATAAACTGTTTTTCTCTTCTACGTGAGTCTGTTAGTTGAACGCTCCGCTTCAGATGTCTAATAAAAAATAACACCTTCTGATAAACTGTTTTGTCTCCTATACGTTAGTCTGTATATGGGGACAATTTATGATAGGGCGGGGCGTCGATGACAGATTGATCGCTAAGTCGCTAACAATAGTTTGTGAATGAGTCAAAATGGCATTTATTTTTATTTTAAAATGACATTTTGTCTTTTAAAAACTGCTGGTACGTAAATTGAATAATTCTCTTCAAATAGTTAGAACAAAAAAAGCTTAACAATAAAACAAAAAATTAGGAGGACAAAAAATGGCATTAATTAAATTCCCTACAAAAAGTTTAAACACTGATGCAGTAAATCCATTTGTAAACACTGTATTTGACAATTTATTCAATGATAACTTCATCTCAGATCGTTTGGTATCCCGTGTGCCGGCGGTCAATATATCGGAATCCGAAAAATCATTTAAAGTTGAAATGGCAGCGCCCGGATTGGATAAATCTGACTTTAAGATCAATGTAGATAAAAATCTAATTACGATTTCAGCTGAGAAAAAAGAGGAAAGTGTTAGTGAAGAAAAATTATACAGCAAAAAAGAATTCAATTACTCTTCGTTCTCAAGATCATTTACATTGCCAGAGACCGTAGATTACAGCAATATCGAGGCTGCCTATGAAGGTGGGATATTAATTTTGACTGTTGGCAAGAAAGAAGATGCAATCATTGCAAAACGTTTGATTGAAGTTAAATAATTCAGCAATACACAGGAAATAGTTCATTTTGGGAATGACCAAAAGATGAATAAAAGACAATAGTTTTTAGGTTTAGTTTATGTTTTAATCCCTCGGAGTTCCGTTTGTGTTCCGAGGGATTTTTCTTTTATAAGGATGGTCTTGACATGATGAAAAGACTATTCCGTTTCCGTATAGTTTTCAGATCGGGGAATTTTGGCGAGATAAGGCTCCATCTCTTCTGGTAATTTGGTTAATTTCCGCTTTTGAAGGTCCAGCCAGGCTCCATCGACGTTAACGGTACAGCACAAAACTCCGTCATTACGAAAAACCTGATGTATAAATGAAAAACGACTATTTGTTTTGTTGTATTTCGTCAGTTCTACTTTTACCTGTACATATTCATCCAAATGTACTTCTTTAAAATAGATAAGTTCTTCCCTGAACAAAATCGGACCGATATGAAATTCGGCAAATTTATCCAGTGAAAAGCCCATTTTGTTCAACATATTACTACGGGCCTGAGCGCATATGTCTGCGTAAGCAGAATGCCGCATATGTCTATTTGCGTCGATCTGCGCCCATATAATTTGACCTTGATAAAATATATTCTCCATATTCTTCAGCGATTAGTCTCTATTTTAATAACAATTTACATATTTTTAAATAAAGCTGTAACACTTTGTTTGTTTGCTATACTTATTACCTAAATATATTTAAAGAAAAATCGCTAGGTGAACCCATCGGAAATAGAATTTCTTCGACTGATTGACGAGAATAAAGGTATTCTCGTTAAGGTGAGCCGTATGTATATGGATGATCATGAGGGGCGGCAAGATCTGTATCAGGAAATCGTGTATCAGCTGTGGAAATCCTATGCGACATTTAAGCAACAGAGTAAATTTTCAACGTGGATGTACCGTGTTGCCCTCAATACCGCAATGGTATTCTTAAAAAAAGAAAAGAAGCATCAGATTTATGATGCGTTAGAGGAGCGACATGATTTTGCAGAAGAAGCTTACGATACCGATAAAGATGAGCAACTGAAAGTCTTTTACCAGGCCGTTCAAGAGCTCAATGCAATTGAAAAAGCCCTGATATTTTTGTTTTTGGAAGGTCAAAGTCATCGCGAGATTGCAGAGAATCTGGGTATATCGGAAGTCAACGCCCGCGTAAAATTAAACCGCACGAAGGAGCGAATTCAACAAATCATTAAAAAATACAAGTATGAATTTTGATGAGTTAAAGAAATCTTGGCAGGAACAGCCTACAGATGAGGATTTACAGAATCCAAATCTCAAATACTATAAGGAAGTTGGCAATATCATGGGCAAGTTGCGCAAGAATATCAAACGCGAGTTTATCTCCTGGGTCGTTTGTATGGGCTTTTTGTTTTTGGTGCCTATCTTGCCAATGTATAAGATTGAAGGTTATGCGGCATTTGCCTATTACTTTTTTATCGTACAGATATCATTATCAAGTCTTTTATATTACCGGAGGTTCTTTTATTTGGTAAAGAGCACGAAAAAGATCGAGTTGTTGGCTTCTAAAGAACACTTGCTCAAGTTGTATTACGATTTGAAGTATGCCGTAGAGACTTATCGTATTGCGGCCTATGTGATGATTCCACAAGCTTTGTTTCTATATCTTATTATGATAGCACAGAATAAGACAACGGTGTGGTTTGATCGGTTGTACCATTTCAAGGAAACTTTCCAAGAGGAACCGAACTTTATTGTATGGATGATTCTTTCGGCAATTGTGTCTATCGTCCTTGTTGTTGGCCTGACAGAAATTATGATTCGTTGCTACTACAGTAGGTATATCACGGAGATCAAGGAGAAATTGGATCAAATGGAAACGGAATAGAGCGACCATATGAAATATCTACTTTGTTTTACAGGAGTTCGTGTTTATAGCGCGAGGATATTTCGTATATTGTTATCGAAAATCATTGTCCATTATGTATAATCCGACAAAGAAGTTACAGCGCAGTTCTCAGATCTTAAGTATATTGGCCAAATATGGTTTTAAAGATGCAATCGCTCGATTGCCGTGGAAAGGACCCAGATCAGCCGTAGAACATCCTATTGATGTCGATGAGATCAGTGTTTATGCCCGTATTCGCATGGCTCTTGAGGAGCTCGGTCCGGCTTTTATCAAGCTTGGACAATCGGCTTCGACGCGAGAGGGGTTGTTGCCCAAAGATCTCGTAGATGAACTTAAGCGCCTTGAGGATAATGTTCCCCCTTTTGAAGTGGATATTAAATCTTATCTCAAAGAAGAACTTGAGCTGGATATTGATGGGCATTTCCAGGAGATTGCTGCGGAACCTTTTGCTGCGGCTTCTATTGCACAGGTATATCGTGCAACCTTAAAAGATGGAACCCAAACGGTTTTAAAAGTCAGGCGTCCCGGCATCGATGAGGTTATGCGCTGTGATCTGGCGCTCATGCGTGATATTGCCAAAATCCTAACCATGTACAATGACGTACTGGAAAACCTTAATCTGCTGCTGATTGTTGAATCTTTCGCTACGACCATGCAGGAAGAAATGTCTCTGGTGATTGAGCGGCATAACATCGAACGCTTCACAAAGAACTTTAAAGGAAATAAACTGATCAAGGTACCCCGTGTTTATCCTGAACTCTCGTCGGACCATGTTCTTTGCATGGAATATCTCGATGGTTTCAAGGTAACTGATGCCGATGAAATTAAGCGCCGGGGAATGGATGTCCAAACGCTGGTAAAAAATGGGATCAATTTATACCTTGAGCAAGTGATTATTCATGGTTTCTTTCATGGTGATCCGCATCCCGGCAATATGATGGTGATGCCGGATGGACGGATTGCTTTTTTGGATTTTGGAAATATGGGTAAATTATTGGGAATAGACCGTAGGCAGCTTGAAGAGTTTATTCAATCGGCTATTTCCGAAGATGCTGTCCGTTTGGCCGATGTGATTGAAGACGTTGCCGTAGTGAGCCATATTCCGGATCGTAACCGGCTTGAAAGATCCCTATATGAGATTTTCGATATGATTGATAATGTGTCTCTCGGGGATCTGAGTTTAGATTTATTGTTCAATAAACTGTGGAACATTATTGGCGACAACCGCTTGTATTTTCCGGAATATATCTATCAGTTAATGCGGGGTATTTCGTTGATGGAAGGTATTGGACGGCAGTTATATCCCGATCTCAATATTATGGAAAGTATCAAGCCTTTTGCACGAAGGATTATGATGGAGCGGCTCTCTCCAGAGGCAATCTTCAAAAAAGGAAAACATAAAGTTGAATCTTTTGCACGTGATGTCGAAAAACTCCCCGAAGATATGCGCGCCCTTGTGCGTTTATTTCGAACAGGAAATTTTACACTCAACCATCGTCTAATCAGTGCGCGATCTTTTAATGCCATTTTACGCAAAGGGGTCAATCGTATTGTCATCGGTATTATGTTTATGTCACTCAATTTACTGGGCGGAATGATTATCGTTGCAAGGGTAGAACCGCAGTGGTGGGGAATTCCCATTTTTGCCTGGATATGCCTAGGCTCAGCATGGGTCTTTGCGGTATATTTATTTATCGCGATGATTCGGGCAAAAGACAACGATTAGCGAGATCTAGCACACATTTTCAGCGACGATGATGGGCTATGGATATATACACACTATAAAATAGAAAACAAAAAAATATGGAAATCAATCTAAATGGGAAAAGGGCGTTGATCGGGGCGAGTTCTGCGGGTATAGGTGCAGGTATTGCCCAAGTGCTTGCCTCATGTGGCGTATCTGTAACATTGGCTTCCCGACAGGAGGAAAAGCTACAACGTACCTGTGAAGGTCTTGATACCTCCAAAGGACAGGTACACCAATATATCGTGGTGGACTACAATGATCACGAAGCATACAAAAAGCAGATAACACATTATTTTGAGTCGAATAAGGTTGATATTTTAATCAACAATTCGAATGGGCCGCAAGCAGGAACCATAGACAAAAAAAATTTGGCGGATTACCAGCATGCTTTTGAACTCTTATTTCAAAATCACTGTTACACGACCTCATGTGCGCTGCCTTATATGTTGGCAAATCGATACGGACGTATTATTAATGTGTCTTCTTCAACTGTGAAAGAACCGGTATCTAATTTAGTGTTGTCTAATACGATCCGTACAGCATTGCTTAGCTGGAGTAAATCGCTGGCAACGGATGTCGCTAAAGAAGGGGTGACGGTCAATAGCATCTTGACAGGCCTATTTGATACGGACCGTATCCAGTCGCTAACCAACCTTGACGCTCAACGTATGGGTATATCCTACGAGGAAGCGCTACAATTGCGGTTAAAACAGGTTCCTGCGCAGCGTCTGGGTAAACCTGAAGAATACGGTTATCTCGTCGCTTTCCTTTGCTCCGAATATGCAAGTTATCTGACTGGAGCCAATATTCCTCTGGACGGCGGGATGTTAAAAGGCTTATAAAAAATGAGCTGCTCAATTACGTCAGGTCAAAGCCCTTGATTTGAGCATTCCATAGCTGATTGCTGTAGCCAGAACTCGGTGTAAAATTGCATAAAAAGGGGTGTCCAATCCGTTTGGACACCCCTTAATGTTAGTGTGATTTATTATTTTCAATTAGTTCAACACCAATTCGGTGTTGACAATGATGTCGACATCAGAAGCAACCGCTTCTACACCTGAAGGTAATTTATCATTGTATTTCATGCCGAAATCCTGACGGTTAATTTTTGTTTTAGCTGTAAATCCAGCACGTGTTTTTCCCCAAGGATCCGTAATGATTCCACCGTTTTGTGTTACCTCGAAAGTTACTTTTTTCGTTACATCACGGATCGTCAGATCCGCTATCATCACATATTTTCCTTTTACTTTCGCATTTTTAAAACTGATAGACTTTAATGTCATTTTAGGGAATTTTTCCGCAGCAAAAAAATCATCGGTCTTCAAGTGGTTGTCACGTGCAGCAATGCGCGTATCGATACTGTTGACGTCGATAGCGAAATTAACTTTGGCATTATTGAAACTTGTTCCTGTTGGGGTTTCAACTGTTCCTTCTACCTTAGTAAATTCACCATCAACAAAGCTGATACCAAGGTGTTTTACATCAAATCTTGCGTTGGTATGTGCAGGGTCTGCAGACCATTTTACTTGTGCCACAGCAACATTAACCATTAATACTGCTACTGCCAGAATTTGGAAAAATTTATTCATCTTATTTTCTTTTTTTATTTATCTAACCTTCAAAAGTTCAAATTGTTTGTTTGAACAAGCTTCTGCAAAGGTGGGATAAACAGACAAAGAAAAAATTGATGTAGGTCAAGAATTTCGATTCGGCTTTAAGATCTGCCTTTTTAGGCGGCTAAGAAACTCCTGCGTAACACCAAGATAGGAGGCTAATTGCATATTGGAGATCCTCGGATAGATTTTAGGGTACCTTTTGATGAAATCCAGATAGCGTTCCTGTGCAGTGAAACCTATGCTCGAGATAATACGGTGCTGCGATGCGATTTGCGCACGTTGTGCCATAATCCTGGAGAGTTTCTCGAAGATGGGATGATCTTCGTAAAGTTTGTCCTTAGCCTTTTTTGAAAGGGTCAGGACGACGGAGTTTTCCAGGGCCTGAATGTTTTGGAGGGCCGGCTCCTGATAATTGAAGCTGGCAATATCACCGATCCACCAATCTTCAATTGCAAACTGTAGGATATGTTCAATCCCATCGGCGGTGACATAGAATGATTTAAATAAACCGCTGATTACGTATGCTTCATGGTGGCATACCTCGCCTGCCCGGAGAAAGTATTCTTTTTTCTTTATTTTCCGTACCTGATAACGTGAGACGATGTCATTTAGTTCTTCCTCAGTGACATCAATACGCTGTTTTACAAATTCCCTGAATTGTTCCATTTGGCTGTAAAATACGAATTTTTTGCCATGCTAATTGAATAAGTTGTCCAATTCCTATCAATTCTAAGGTAAAATAATTCAGTTGCAGGGGATTTCTTGCATTCAATTTTGTCAACACGGTGATAAAATCTACATCTTGGTGTAATATTTGATCGGATATTCGCAAAATTCAGATAGTTTGATCAATAATTGGTATCTTTTGTCAGATTTAAAATATTTGAATTGCTATAACTATAAAAGTGTCTCATGAAGTTTGTCGCCCCCAACACCCTTGAAAATGATAAGGTCGTATTACGCATCATCGAACCAACGGATTTTGATACGCTGTATCAGGTTGCCAAAGATCCCCTGATCTGGGAACAGCATCCCAATAAGGATCGCTGGAAGGAAGAGGTTTTTCAGGGATTTTTTGAAGGGGCCTTGGAAAGTAAGGCTGCTTATTTGATCCTGGATAAGGAAAGTGGAGCCTGCATTGGGAGCACCCGGTACTATGGACTTGATGAGGCGGAAAAATCTATTTTTGCTGGATATACGTTTTATGCCCGTGCGTATTGGGGGGCAGGAATTAATCCCTTGGTCAAAGAGATGATGTTTGACTTTGCCTTCAACTTTGTGGATCGAATCTATCTGCATGTGGGGGCAGAAAACTATCGTTCTCAGAAGGCCGTGGAACGTTTGGGCGCTATTAAAGTGGCCGAAAAGATGGTCAGCTATGTAAATGAGCCAGAACGTAAAAATTTTGAATACGCATTGGAAAAATCCGCTTGGCGGCGGATCAAGAGATAAAGCCTTATTATCCCTTGATGCCGCTAAGTATACTGCCGATAATGACGGTTAATACAATCAATGTAATGATGATATAAAGTCTGTCCTTTTCGATTACAAAACCAAACAGTGAACCAATCACCCGTACAATAGGTGTACAAATCAATAAAAGAACACCCAGCTGTATAACTTGGGGAATATTTCGGCTAAATGCCCCCGAAATAATTCCAGTAATTGTTGTATTGGAATTCCCTTCACCGACAAAATCTCGATAATTCGGTACGGTGTCCTGTCCATGAACAATCAGGTAGAAGATACCGCCGAGAATAAGAATAGAGGAAGCCAATATAACGCCTATTCTTAAAATTTGTCCTACCAACAGTGAGATGTCTTTGTCTCCCCAATAGTGTTTCGAAAATACTTGTTTCATTTTGAGTAATTAGGTCCTTCATTGTCTAGCGGAAGGACGTTACAAACTTAAAATCCTAAATCGGGTAAGCTACCGTTTTTAGAATTTATGCTGGAATCCGTTGAAGATCATTTCCAAGGCCACCAAAGTAATAGCGACGGCGAAAATGATACGTAAAGTCTTTGGGTTCATGCGCTTTAAGAGTTTGGATCCTGTAATGGCACCGCATAATACACCCAGGATAACCGGAAAAGCAATACCTGGATCCATATATCCTCTTTGTAAATAGACCACTGCAGAAGCAGCTGCGGTGACACCGATCATAAAGTTGCTCGTTGTCGTACTGACTTTAAATGGAATTTTCATCATGCTGTCCATCGCGAGTACTTTAAGGGAGCCCGAACCAATGCCTAATAATCCGGAAAGTATTCCTGCAACCCCCATCAAAGAGAAGCCGCCGACGACGTTGGTCAGCTTATACGGGATCAATTTTCCATCAGCAGGGTAGGTGCTATTCAGTTTCAATTTTTCAGCCAAAGCAGAACCGCCGGATAGCGCATGTTCGTTTTTCTTCCGTATAGTCATTGCTGCGGAGAAGATCAGTACAATACCAAAAATGATTGCAATGGTATTCGTCGGCATGTAAATGGCGATGACAGCCCCGATAACAGCACCAATCGTGGTCGCTATTTCTAAAAACATGCCAAGCCGGATGTTGGTGATGCCTTCTTTGACATAGGCTGTGGCTGCACCGGATGATGTCGCTATGGAAGCCAACAAGGCCGCTCCGATGGCATAACGGATATCGACATGAAACAGAAGAGTCAATAAAGGGATGACAACGACCCCTCCGCCTAAGCCTGTCAGGGATCCTAAGAGCCCTGCTACAAAAGCACCCAGGAGAAGGATGATTGTAAAGGTGAGAATAGTCATAAATATGTGTTTGTTTGTGTGATCCAAAAAACAGCAGCTGTTTAATGGAAGGTAATTTGTTGTAAACTTAAGGGCTTTTTATTGCTTTTGAAACTTTAAACCTGGAATAGATACAAATGTTACATCAAAAGTATTATTAAAAAAATGGTACTGCCTGTCGCTTCACAGCCTGAGGCAGTACCGATGACCTTTATTGGTCTAAGTATATAGTGTATAAAATATGGACAATATTATTCAGCTATTGTTTGTTGTACCTTTTCTTTTCTGTTGAAGATATCGTAGATGATTGGGAATACCAACAATGTCAATATCGTCGCTGAGATTAATCCGCCAATGATGACGATCGCCAAAGGTTTCTGTGATTCCGAACCTATACCGGTCGATAATGCAGCCGGCAACAGCCCGATGGAAGCCATGAGTGCCGTCATGACCACAGGTCGTGTTCGCGATTTTACACCTTTATAAATCGATTGGTCATTGGGTAGGCCATCCTTCTTATTCTGGTGGAATTCTGAGATCAGGATAACACCATTCTGGATACAGATCCCGAATAATGCGATCATACCTACCCCTGCCGAGATTCCAAAATTCATACCCGTCACGTGCAAGGCGATAATTCCACCGATCAGTGCAAAAGGAACGTTGGCCAACACGAGCAGCGAATCCTTGATATTTCCGAATAGAATAAACAATAGAAAGAAGATGACGATCAAACTGATCGGTACAACCTGTGCTAGGCGGTGTGTCGCACGCTGCTGATTTTCAAATTGTCCAGTCCAGCCAATAGAATATCCTTCCGGAAGCTTAATTTTACTTACTTTTTGTTGTGCTTCAGCTATGGTGCTTCCTAAGTCACGGTCACGGATGGAAAATTTGATGCCGATATAACGTTTGATGTTGTCGCGATAGATAAAAGCAGCACCATTATCTTTTTCAATGGTCGCGATACTTTTCAACGGAATTAATGTGCCATCACCACATGGAACCATCAGCTGTGCAATATCCTTTTCTGTTTTCCGATATTCGGGCGCATAACGCAGTCGAATGTTGAATTTGCGCTCACCATCGTATAAAATGGAAGCGGTCTTTCCGCCAAAGGCCATTTCCAGTACCGCCTGTGCATCTGCTGGCAGGACATTGAATGCCGCCATACGGGTCCGATCCAATACCACACTAACTTCAGGTTGGCCGATATTTAAGATGATACCAGGTTCTTTAATACCTTGAATACCTTTGACCTGTGCATAAACTTCTTTCGCCAGGCGGTCTAAGGTCGCGAGGTTATCGCCAAAGATCTTGATGCCGTTTTCGGCCTTGAAACCAGCAACGGCTTCGGCAACATTATCCGAGATAGGCTGCGAATAGTTATAGGTGATCCCCTGGAATTGTTTGAGTTTATGGTCCATCTCTTCAATCAGCTGATCCATGGTGATTTTACGTGTCCATTCCTCTTTAGGTTTTAGGGCCACAGCAAACTGAACAAAGCCAAACCCATTGGGGTCGGTACCGTCGTTGCTTCGTCCAGTTTGGGAAAGTACGCCGGTGACCTCAGGAAAGGTTTCCAAAGTACTCTTTAACAGTTTGGTTGTTTTAACCGATTCACGTAAAGAAGTGCTCATAGGCATCTCGGCAGTAACCCAAAGAGACCCTTCATTTAATGTCGGTAAAAATTCTGTTCCTAAAAATTTTGCAGAAAACAAGACTGCAGCTAGTAAAGTAATCGCAACGATCATACTCAGACGCTTGTTTCGGAATGTAAATCCAAAACCCTTGGCGACAATTCTATTCCAGAATTCAACAAATGGATTGTGGCGTTCTTTCACATTTTTATTGAGCAGAATATGCGATAAAGCCGGAACGAGTGTCAAGGTAAACAGTAATGCACCCAGCAAAGCAAAACCCAGGGTAAAGGCTAGTGGCGAAAACATCTTTCCTTCTACTTTTTGGAAGGAGAATATGGGCATCAAGGAGGTGATGATAATCAGCTTGGAGAAAAAGATTGCTTTTCCCAAACCTGTTCCTGTCTGTTTGATCCAGCCGGCTTTGGCCATTTTGTTGAATTTCTCCATACCCAGCTTATGAGCCTGGTGATCCAACATGACAAATATCCCTTCCACCATGACCACGGCACCGTCGATGATAATACCAAAGTCTACTGCACCCAAAGACAACAGGTTGGCGCTCATGCCAGCTAGTTTAAGACATAGAAAAGCAAAAAGTAAGGCGAGGGGTATAATGATAGAAACGATGACCGTCGTGCGCCAGTCTGCCATAAAGAGCAATACCATCAAGGTGACGAGGACAATACCTTCAATCAAGTTGTGCATAACGGTATGGGTCGTGAAATCCATGAGATTGTCACGGTCATAGAAGGTTTGCATTTTGACATCTTTGGGAAGGATTTTGTTGTTGAGCTCGTCTATTTTCGCTTTTACAGCGGTCAAGACCTCTCTTGGATTTTCGCCTTTCCGCATCACGATGGTTCCTGCTACCACATCATCATTCTTACCAAAACCAGCTTGGCCCACCCGAGGCATTGCGCTTTCTCTTACCTCGGCTACATTTTTAACAAAGACCGGATTTCCCTTTTGGTTGATTACCGTGATGTTTTCGATATCATTGATTGAGTTGACCAAACCAATACCGCGTACGACGTAGGACTGGCCACTTTTTTCGATGACATCTCCACCGACGTTCAGGTTACTTTTGCTGACAGCATCAAATACCTGCAAAGGGGTCAGATTAAATTTGTCGAGTTTGATGGGGTCGGTACTTATTTCGTAAACCAAATCCTGTCCACCAAAAACGTTGATATCTGCTACACCAGGGACACCACGCAAAGCGCGGTCAATGACCCAGGTCTGCAAAGTAAGGAGGTCGCGTGAATTACGTTGATCGCTATGTAATGTATAACGGAAGATTTCGCCTGTAGGGCCGTAGGGGGGCTGTACTTCAGGGTCGATATTGTCTGGCAGGCTCACAGACCGCATGAGGTTGTTGACCTGATTGCGGGCAAAAGTGTCGTCGACACCATCATCAAAGATGATTTTAACAATAGAAAGGCCAAACATGGTGGTGCTCCGTATACTTGTTCTCTTTTGAACTGGACTCATGCCTAGTTCGATTGGTGTCGTTACAAAACGTTCGACTTCCTCCGCACTCCTTCCGTTCCACTGGGTAATGATGGTTATTTGTGTATTGGTCACATCGGGAAATGCCTCAATGGGCATGCTTTTAAAGCTAATGAAACCAGCAATAGCCAAAATACCGACCCAAATAAAGGTAAACGCTTTATTTTTAATGGAAAAGGCGATGATATTTTTAATGAATTTGTTCATTCGTGTAAATGCTAAGACCGATTAATTATTCAATGCTCTATAGATCAAAAGTTTATTGTTGACAACAACTTTTTCACCTTCCTGTAGCCCCGTAGCCATGTAAGTTGTTCCTTCGTTTTGTTTGATCGGCAGTATTTCGCGAATCTTAATATCATTTTGGGATTTATAGATCAATACGAAATATTTGTTTTGATCGAAAATGACCGCATCAGAAGGAACTGCAAGCGCTTCCGTATTGGAGCGATGCAATACTTTAATGGTCGCTTTACTATCCGGAATAAGTAAACCATCCTTATTGTCTAGTACCACCCGTGCCTGCATTGAATTCGTCTGCGGATCGATGATCTTAAAGATTTTATCGATACTGCCCTGGAATTTTTTGTCCGGGTAGCTCAGGGTAGACACCATAGCGGGCATGCCCATACTGATCTTGTCGATATCCGTTTCGTTGACATTAAGAATTGCCCATACATCTTTTGTATTGGCCACATCAAAGATGTTGTCGCTGCGGTCACTACGCAACTGCATGTCCTTATTGATGTTCTTTTGGACGATGTAACCATCGATTGGAGATACGACCGAATAAATATTGCCTGTACGGACATTGTAAATCTGACTGACAGCCTCTGAACGGCGTAGCTGCTCTTTGGCTTTGGTTAATTGTCCTTTTGCCTCCAGCATGTCTTTATCTGTGCTCAATTTTCCGTTATACATATCTTCAGCTACACGGTAGTTTTTCTCGGCGAGTAATACATCGGTTTTGGCATCCGAAAGATCCTTTTGTATACCGGCAACTTCCGTACTTCTGATTGTTGCCAATACCTGACCTTTATGGACATAATCACCCAGAGAAACATTAACGGAGACCACATTCCCCCCAACGAGCGGGAAAATATCAATGTAATTGTTTTGATCGGCCGATATCTTTCCAAAGAAGTTGAGTTCTTCGGTCACATTTTCTTTTTTTACCGTAGCAAAACTTGTCGATTTAAGCATCGTCTCACTAATTTCGAAACCTTTGACAATGGCTGCATTATCTGTTTCTTTATGATTTTGGCAAGAGTAAAGTAGTACTACTGCCACAGCGGCTATAAGAAGTTTTTTAGTTGACATGAGTTGAATTAAATATAGAAGTTTGAGCCAGGTAGTTTAATTGTTCGGCGTTGAGAATGATTTCCTTTTTCATATCGTATAGCTTAAGAATGGATATGCGATAGCTGTCCATAAAATCCGTGAACTCCACTAGAGAAATATTCCCTTTTTTAAAATTATTGAATATGCCATCATAGACCACAGCGATGTTATGCAGGTCGTCTGGTGTGATAGTAAAATATTGGGTATATTGATTTTCCCAGGACTGATAGTTGGAACGGATCTGTGATTCCAGCAGCTGCCGTTGGACTTCAATATTTTTCTTTGCCTCTTCTTCGGCGTATTTCGCTTTGATCACATTTCCTTTATTTTGTTTCCACAACGGGATCGGAATGGCGGCTGTGACATTGAGCTCATTGCGGAATACACCTCCATTTTGGCTGTAGGAAAGGCCAAGGTTGATATCCGGTGTGTTTAAAGACTGTTGCCATCTGGTAAATAACTGTGCGCTTTCCGAGGTCTTCAAGGCAAATTGATAATCAGCATTGTTTTCCAAGGCCAATTGGTAGATGTTTTCCAAAGGCATTGTTGGCTTTACGGCAAGTTCCTGATCTGCTTCTTGATCTGTTAACTTTGGTAATACATCTTCCTGACTGGAAATAAGCACACGTAATTGCTGCTGTAGATTGATACTATTATTAATTGCTGTCGTTTTTTCGTTGTTGAGATCAATGGCCATTGTTTGAAGGCGAACCTGATCTTTTAAAGAAACGTTTCCTTTTTTCCCTTGCTCTTTATAAGCGGCGAGCAGATTATTGAGGTAATCCAGCTGAATTTTAATATCGGCCAACTTATGTTGCTCAAAGTAAAGGGAGTAGAAAGTTGTACGCAGCTGGGCGCGAAGGCTTGCCAGCAATTGGCTAAATTGTAGCTTAGCAAGTTCAACATTTGATTTGGCAAATTCAACTTCATTCTTCTTTTTTCCACCGAGATAAATCAATTGGGATACGCTTGCTTCCTTGGATTGACCAATATGAAATGTTTTTTTGTTCTGTGGGTCGTAGGCATTGGCAGACAGTTCCAACTGTGGCAGATCCCATATTTTGGCCTGTATAACGTCAGCCTCTGCTTGGCTGATGTCATATTGTTGCGCGAGCAAGGAGAGGTTACTTTTGATAAAGGTTTCTTCGCATTCCTGCAGGGTCATCTGTTGTCCCAAGATCTCACTTTGCTTAGTCCCAAATGTACTTTCATGAATGCTCGTATAAACAGCTTGTGGTGGTTTTTGTTGAGCAAAAGTCATGCTATTGAAAAGCAATAAAAATATAAGGGGTGTCTTTGTCATATGTTTCAAATCTTATGTAACAAAATAACTGGTCTAAGATTAAAGACCCCTTAATAAATGCTTAAAAAAAGCTTAAAAAAGCATGTTTGTCAGATGGGTGGATAGGTATTAATGGGTATAGTAAATAGATGTTCTTGTTGCTAAGAGACTTGACATAGTCTGTCTAAATCAGGTAACTATACTTCGCGGTTAGGAAACAATTTAAATAATAATACAAAAGTATGCGTAGATTGTTTTAGATCTGCCTGATATGCTATCGTTGCTTGATGCGATTGCATGATACGCTGAACGATACGTAGCCCTAAGCCTGATCCTGTTGTTTCACTTGCGTTTTCACCGCGGCTGAACGCATCGAAAATCCGCTTTTGGTCGATTGTGCTTAAGGCCGGGCCAGTATTACTGACAAGTACCTTGAGTTCGAAGGTTGATTCTAGAATCATCACTTTTACCTCCCTGGTATCGGAGTAGAGCGCAGCATTTTTAAATAAATTCACAAAAGCAATTTCAATCAATTGTGCGGAACAGAAAATACTAAGTTTTGGATCTTCGATCCCACCAATTGAAAAATCCAGTTGCAGGTCGGGGAATACCTTGGCTACTTTTTCATAGGCCATAAAGATAATTTCATCGATCCGCTCTTCCTTATAGGTCATTTTCAAACGCTCGGAGTCGAACTTTGAAAGTAACATCAGCGAATCGGTTACCTCCGAAAGATGTAAGGTTTCCTTGGATATGTTACGTAAAACCTGCTTTACGTCTTCACTCAGCTGATTTTGATGATAAAGGTTCTCCAGCTGAAAGGACATTCGGGCAAGCGGTGTTCGCAGCTCGTGGGAGGCGCTGGAATTAAATTCTTTCTGCGATTCGAAAGCAGCCGAAAGTCGCAGCAGCATGGTATTAAATGCTCGGGTTAGTACAGCAATCTCATCGGTATGACCGGTATACTCGACAGGTTTGGTAAGTTTACTGGCATTAATCTGCGTGATATTATCTTTTAATTTATCGAGTGGGATCAATAGGCGCTGGATGAGTTTATAACTAAATATCCAGACCAGAACAGCGCTCAGGACAAATAATATCGTTAGGACGAGCGCTAGATGGTCCATTTTTTCATTTCCGGAGTAATCCTGTGCTTTTACGATAATATAATAGGGTAAACCGTTGATGCGATAATATTTGGCCAGTGTTTCATATTGGTCCTGATAGTAGAAGATCTGTTTTTCCTGATTTAGCCGATTGACAATTGAGGCATTCCAGGTAATGGTCTGATCCTTTACGGTACTGAAGACGAGCTGTTTGTTTTTGTCAAGGATGATAACATCTTCATAGAAAAGGCCATCTTCGTCATCGTGAAAATAGTTTTTGTAAGACTGGCGGTTGAAATAGGGGTTACTGGCGATATAATGGGAAATATTGTCCAATTTATCAATCAGTCGCTGGCGAAATTGATCTTTCCGAAAATCGAAACTAGCATAGTAGATAATCAACATCGCCATACCGAAAAGGACGGAGAATGCAATGCTAAAGCTAATCGCTATTTTCTTCTTTAAATTCATTTTTCTGCCGATAGGTAATAACCAAAGCCAGGTCTTGTATGGATCAGTTTATTCTCAAAGTTTTTATCAATCTTCTTACGCAAAAAGTTGATATAAACTTCAATTGTATTCTGTGTTGTCTGAAATTGATTTTGCCATACTTCCTCCGAAATATGTTGCTTGGACAGGGTGCGGCCCTTTGCCTGTGCTAAGATAAGCAGCAGCTGAAATTCCTTTTGAGTAAGATTAATTTCTTCATTTGCACGTAATACACGGGCCTCATCAGGATAAATGATCAGATCATCGACTACCAGTGTTTTTGTTTCATTGCTTTCGCTATGCTGTTGCCGACGCAATAGGGAATAGATGCGCATCAGCAATTCATCTAAGACGAAAGGTTTAACCAAATAGTCATCAGCAGCCCGTAGAAATGCCTCCTTTTTATCATCTATATCATCGTATGCCGAGAGAATAATAATTGGTGTAAAGGCGTCATGGCTTCTTATCTTTTTACAGATTTCCAATCCATTGATTTTGGGGACATTGATGTCCAATAGATAAAAACCATATTTTTTCTGGTGTGTTTTGGCCAAAAAATCGATTCCATCAAAGGCTTGATCACAGGTAAAGCCCTGGCTTAATAGAAAAGATCGGATCTCTTTAGAGAGTACCTTGTCGTCTTCGAGCAGCAAAATGTCCACCATATTTATATCTGTTGTCTTTTCGTAAAAATAAACAAATTTTTGTCATCCAATCAAGGCGATGTTTTCTTCGTTCTTAATTTGGTAACATAAGATTTACACGAAGAAATGTGAAACAAAAAGAAATCTAAGTAGATTCAAATCGAAATTATAAATAAGTGTTATGGAAACCAGAAGAGAATTCTTACGAAAGACCCTACTATTTTCAGGAGCAGCAGGTATTGCCAGCTTCATGCCCGCATCGATCCAGAAAGCCTTTGCCATAGACCCTGACCCAGGAAGTAGTTTTTTAGATGCCGAACATATCGTCATCCTGATGCAGGAGAACCGATCCTTTGATCATACGCTAGGTAGTCTTTCGGGAGTTCGGGGTTTCAATGATCCACGTTCGATACGTTTACCGAACGGTTTACCCGTATGGTATCAAACGGATAAAGAGGGAAAAACGTATGCTCCTTTCCGATTAAACCTGAAGGAAAGTAAAGTGACCTGGATGGGTTCTCTTCCACATAGTCGTGCAAGCCAGGTGGATGCCTTTAACCAAGGTCGTTATGATCATTGGCTGTTATCGAAGCAATCAGGGAATAAACAATATGCGGCTATGCCCTTAACATTGGGGTATTTTACACGTGAAGATTTGCCCTTTCATTATGCCTTAGCGGATGCTTTTACAGTATGTGATCAGAATTTTTGCTCGGGCATGACCAGCACTACGCCTAACCGTTCCTTTTTCTGGACGGGTAAGATTACAGAGATGAAAGATGGTCTGCAAAAAGCGAATATTCGGAATGATGACTTTGGCTATGGTAAAATGACCTGGGAAACTTTTCCGGAATTGCTTGAAAAGAACGGCATTAACTGGCGTTTCTATCAAAATGAGACCAGCTGTGGCGGAGGTTTTTCTGGACAGGAAAGAGCATGGTTATCCAATTTTGGGTGTAATCTACTGGAGTTTTTTCAGGCTTATCAAGTTAAATTTAAGGAGAACTATATCAGAAGCCTGGAAACACAGGTTCGGGATTTGCCCATGCAGATTTCCAAGTTGGAAGAGAAGTCTCCTTCTTCCGAAGAACAAGCCGAAAAGATACGCGCTGATATTCGCAAAAAAAGTGAGGCACTTGAGCGAGCGGAGACCGAACTAAAGGAATTCAATCCAAACAATTATAAAAAGCTAAGTGATTTTACGAAATCATTAAATGATCGGGCGTTTACGGTAAACAAAGGGGACAACAATTACAGGTCGCTTGATACGTTACATTTTAAGGCACAGGGGAAAAAAGCTGCGCTGGAAGTCCCAAAAGGCGATATTCTTTATCAATTTCGCAAAGACGTTGATACTGGTAAATTGCCTGCGGTATCCTGGTTGGCCGGCCCACAGAATTTCTCGGACCACCCGAGTGCGCCCTGGTATGGAGCTTGGTATGTATCTGAAGTTTTAGATATCTTAACAAAGAACCCTGAGGTTTGGAAAAAAACTATTTTTATCATTACCTATGATGAAAACGATGGTTACTATGATCATGTTAAACCTTTCCTTGTACCTGATTTAAAGAAGAAAGATACAGGGGCATGTTCTCCTGGGATCGATACGGAGGTGGAGATGGTTCGTTTAGAAAATGAGCTAAAACAGGGGATTCCTAAAAAGCAAGCACGCGAAGGGGCTGTGGGCCTAGGTTTTCGTGTTCCCATGTATATTGCGTCGCCTTGGTCACGAGGTGGTAAGGTCTGCTCTCAGGTATTTGATCATACGTCTACTTTGCAATTTTTGGAATCTTTCTTTAACAAAAAGCTGAACAAGAATATGCATTTGGAAAACATCAGTGCATGGCGTAGAACAATCTGTGGTGATTTGACAACCGCTTTTACACCTTTTACTCAGCAAAAGGAACAACTCCCTTTTCTTGATAGGAATCAGTATATCGAAACGATATACAATGCGCAGTTCAAAGATGATCCGCGAGGCTTTGTTGAGGTCAAAGATCCTGATCTCGCGACTAAAAACGGATGGATTCCGGGATTTGACCGAATACAGGAGCGGGGGATTCGTAAATCTTTGCCATTGCCTTATGCGCATGATGCGGTGGGCTTTGTGAAAGACGGAGTGTTTCATCTAACGATGACTGTAGACAGCAAGTTTTTCGGAAAAAGGACCGCAGGTACAGCCTTCAACGTTTATAGTCCGTTGGAATATCGTGATGAACAGGGGCAAAGTGAAACTTACCGTAATTGGAATTTTGCGGTGAAGGCCGGTGATCGTTTGGCATATCAGTGGGACCTGGCACGATTTGAAGGAGATCGCTATGCGTTTGAATTGCACGGTCCAAATGGTTTTTATCGAAAATTTTCTGGACAAAAAGGAACAGCAGCACTAGAGGCTACCGTTTCTCCGGAACTGAAAGCGCTAACTCAGGCAGCGACAGGGAAATTGCAGCTGAGACTCAGGAACAAGAGTGACCAGCGGGTAACGGTAGTTGTCGAGAGCCTTAGCTATGGAAAATATGCCATAACGAAAGAAATAGCTCCCGCCGAAGAAGTTCCATTGATCCTGGATGTTGAAAGTCAAGGAAATTGGTATGATATTGCTGTACGAATCAAGGGAGACAGCAGCTTCGTCATTCAGCTCGCAGGGCGATTGGAAACAGGTGTTGAGTGTACAACTGATCCATTATTAGCATAATCTGTACTGTTTCAGCAGGGATGGCGGTCAATTCTTATTGAATGGGTTCCCTGCTGTTACTATATATCTATCAATAGTATCCGCTTGACCTTATTTACAAGCAAACAAATAAGGTCTCCGGATAGTTTGTTTCTATATAACGACGAAGATACAACTCGGTATCAGTACTTATCGTGCGGTCTTTATGAACAGGGAATGTATTGTAAACAACGGTATGTAGATTGATCCTGCGCTTGGTGATCGCTTCCAGACTAAGTAAGGTATGATTGATACTCCCTAATTTTCCAGAGGTGACAAAAATAAGCGGATACTGCATTTCTTGGATGTAATCGATAATCAGATAATCTTCTCTTAGTGGAACCATCAACCCACCTGCACCCTCAATAAGAACAGCGTCGTAGCGTTGGCTTAATGTTAAGCTAGCTTGTCTGATCTTTTTAAAGTCAATTTCACGATTATCCAGGCGTGCTGCTAGATGGGGGGAGGCGGGGTAGGTGAAAATCTCTGGCATCGTGATTTTCTGATGATCTTCTGCCGTTAATGGGATTTCCATGAGTTGGCGATGGAGGACGATGTCTTCGGAAATAGTTGTATTTCCAGTTTGTACAAGCTTTTGGGTAGTGGTGCGTATACCGCTTGTATTCCATTTTTTCGCGAGGAGGCCAGTCGCATAACTTTTTCCGATCCCGGTATCTATGCCGGAAACAAAATAGATATTTTCATTCATCGCTGTATTTCTTTTGTAGGTTGTTCGATTGTTTGTAATTCGAGTGCTCAGCTGTTATTTTTTTGCAATAATATAGATGGGATGGTAGGTTAGGGATACGCCCTCTTCTGTCCCATAGTGAGATGTATATTTATCACAGAAAGCCCGAAGTTTGCCTTTTGTCCACCGGTGATTTTTTATTCCCGTTACCCCCGTTTGTTTCAGGTGAACAAGAACTTGTAGTGGGCTTTCAAAGTGCAGTTTCAAATGTTCTTCTTGTGCAATGAGGATCTTATAATTCAACGCTAAAAGTTCTGCGATAAGTTCCGATTTGGATCGATATGTTAGTCCAACATGTGCCGTTGCATTGACCTCGTGCATATTGTCATGTCCAAAAGTGCTGAAGGCAAGGATACCGGAATCCGGAAGGGATCCATAACAGCTTTCAAAGAAAGCGCGAGGATTGTTGAACCACTGAATCGTAGAACAGGACGCGATTAGATTGATGTCTTTGGGAAAAGCATAAGTTTCTGCATCAGCACAGATGAACGTGTGCGACGATGTCAAAATATCCATTACTTCGGGCATCATTTCTGGACAGATATCATTTAAAACCATTTTCTTTGGTTTGATATGCTGTAAGATTAACCGCGAAAAAAGCCCTGTTCCGCAGCCAATTTCCAATACTTTTTGTGGTCTTATCTGTATGTTCTCCTGCATCAACCTGATCATTTTTTTTGCTATTTCATATTGGGCGATCGCTGCCGACTGATAGTTAGATGCCGCTTTAGCGAAACGGGATCTAATCCTTTGTTTGTCCATCATGATGATCATCTTAAAAGGTGCTTAAATAATTGTTCGGGATAATGAGTAGCATCGATTATCGTATATGCAGTACCGGGCCAGGCGCGTTTTTGATTCTCTAAGTTGAAGATTCGATCTTCTTTGCCTATATATATCTGATGCCATTGGAATGCTGCTGCTGATTTTGCACCAGCTGTTTTTTCAATCGCGATGAGCTCTGAACGGAGGTCTTCGATGTCGCGTTGGGGGGCTCTTTCAAGAAAGTAGTTAAAAAGGGTCTTGGAACCACACATGCGTAATCTGAATTTTTCCAACGTTTTATTGCTCAGTGTATCCAATGTTCCTTTAAATAACTGGCTAGGAATTCCTTTTTCGTCATCTATTGGAAATGGTGTTCCATTGATTGCAGTACATGTGGTGATGGGGTAATTGCTGTTTTGAAGTTCGGGCAGTACCATTGATGCCGCCCATACCCCCATAGACCATGCGAAAATCTCAATTTCCTGGTAGCCTGCCAGTAGACTTTTGTCCAACAGTAAATCCGTATAACTATGGGCAACAATAAGATCTTTGCCGACTGGGGAATAGTGCAAAAAAGGATGTTCATCCATGCCCCAGCCTGCAAAGAATAACAGTAGTTTTTCGTTGGATTTTGCCTGAAGATGCTGCCTTGGCAAATTATCGACGGGAGTGACCCTTTTAGGAGTGATTCTTTTAAGTATCATAAGCTTGCTGCGAGTTGTTTGATCATGGACGATGTCATTGTTGCTGTCAATGAAATTCGGATTCTTGACGTTCCTTCTGGTACTGTGGGCGGGCGTATGGGAAGCACGTAAAATCCCTTTCGCTGCAGGTCTTCTGCTTTCAGTACCGTTTCCTTGTTATTACCGATAATGACCGGTAGAATATGACTCTCTGACGGACAATTAAAGCCTTTGGCAATTATGTGCTGTTTGAGCAATAGGCTATTTTTGTGCAGCTGTTGGCGCCGGTCTGTAAAGTCACTTAAGCGTTCCAAAATAAACACAGTCCATAATAGATTGATTGGAGGCAACGCTGTTGTAAAAAGTAGTGTACGTGCCTTATTGATCAAATAATTTCGGATTGGTTCCTTACATAGCAGGTAGCCACCAACCGATGCTAAAGCTTTTCCGAAAGTGCCTGTCAGGAAATCAATGTCGGTAATGCAGTGCTGTTCTTCTGCGCAGCCAAGCCCCCGTATTCCGCGTACCCCTACGGCGTGCGCTTCATCGACATAGAGTAAGGTGTTGGGGTAACGCTGTTTTAGACTGACCAGATAGTGGAGGTCAGTGCAATCACCATCCATACTAAAAATACTTTCTGTGACGATGATGATGCGTGTGAAGCGATGGGCATATTTTGCCAATAATTGCGTTAAGTGGGTGTAATCGGAATGGCGGTACCTGTAGCAGGCCGCATTGGACAGTCGGATGCCATCAATTAGGCTTGCGTGGATACCCTTATCGGCGAGAATTAGTGTCTGTGTATCACACACTGCAGGAAGTATGCCTACATTCATATGATAGCCGCTGTTAAAGACCAATGCACTCTCCGTACCGAACATTTGGCACAACATTGTTTCCAATTGTGTATAGCGTGCATGGTTTCCTGTGAGTAGACGCGAAGAGGAAGCGCTGAATACAGCATCGTCTTTTGTTACCGAGTTTAGGAATTCTTGACGAAGTATCTGATCTGTCGCAAGTCCAAGATAATCGTTCGACGAAAGGTTGTAACGCTCTGTAACATGCTCCTGTGCTGTGTTATCCTGTTGTGTGATAAGGGGAAGTTTTCGTTTATTCCCTTGTTTTTCAAGGGCAAATAATTCATCTTCAATGCGCTGGATTAGGCTGTTTTCAATCATTGGACTGTGCTGATTACGGCTAGCAATGCCTGTGTTAACTTGTGAAGCTCACCTTCATTTATGATAAAAGGGGGCATGATATAAATCAGTTTTCCGAATGGCCTTACCCAAATTCCCTCTTCGATAAACCGCTGTTGTATGCTGGATAGATCGACGGAGTTTTTCATCTCGATGACTGCAATTGCACCTAGAATTCTGAGCTCCTCGACTTGGGGCAGTGTTGTTGCAGTACTAAGTTCCCGTCTCAATTGTTCTTCGATTAACGTTACTTTCGCTTTCCAGTCCGTTGCCAATAGTAGTTTGATGGAAGCGTGGGCTACAGCGCAAGCCAAAGGGTTGGCCATAAAAGTTGGCCCGTGCATAAACGTACCTGGTGTACCGTTGGAGATTGTATTCGCAACATGATCTGAAGTGATCACGGCGGATAGCGTCATATAGCCACCAGTCAAGGCTTTGCCGATACACATGATATCGGGCACTATTCCGGCATGCTCCCAGGCAAAGAGCTTACCCGTGCGCCCAAATCCGGTAGCAATTTCATCAAAGATTAATAGCAGTTGATTTTCTTTGCAAAGATGTGCTGCCTGACGCAAGTACTCCGGATGATAAAAACGCATACCACCGGCTCCCTGAACGATAGGTTCGAGGATGAGAGCGGCCAGTTCGTCCTTATGCGAGCAGATCAGGTCTGCTAAGGGTTGAATATCATTGGCATCCCATTCCTGATCAAATCCTATTTTTGGGGCAGGGGCAAAATAGCGTTTGGGTAAAGCATGGTCAAAGATGCGGTGCATGCCAGTAATGGGATCACAGACCGACATCGCGTTCCAGGTATCGCCATGGTATCCCGAACGAATCGTGACAAAGTTTGTTTTATTGGTCTTTTTTTGTGATACCCAGTATTGAGTAGCCATTTTAAGCGCAACTTCCACTGCAACAGAACCCGAATCGGCATAAAATATTTTGTTGAGTGAAGCAGGGGTGATATCAAGCAGTATTTTACCGAGGGCAATTGCTGGTTCGTGTGTAAGTCCGCCAAACATCATGTGTGACATGCTGCTGAGCTGTGCTGTGACCGCAGCGTTCAGGACGGGATGATTGTAGCCATGGATGGCGCACCACCAAGAGGACATACCATCGATAAGTTGCTGCCCATTTTCCAACTCGATTATACAGCCATCTGCCCGTTTAACCTTGTAGGCAGGTAAGGGATTAGTCATGGTTGTATACGGATGCCATAAATGCGCTCTGTCAAAATCATCGATAAGGTCGTGTTGGTTGATTTCTTTTGCTTCCATTAGGGTTTGCTGCATAGGGTTTGTTATTTGTCTTGCTGTTTAGCGATGTTACGCTGGATTTTATGTTCTGGTCTTGACCATCTTGGTCTTTCACCAAGATCATGGTAATGCGCCATCTCCGTTGCGATGGTTTCGGGTTGATTTTTTTTCTCGAAAGGCTGCTGTGCCACTAACCCCAGTGTTTTAAACATATCCATATCTTCGTTGATAGCGGGATTGGGCGTGGTGAGGAGTTTGTCGCCCGAGAAAATCGAATTGGCTCCTGCGAAAAAGCATAAAGCTTGTCCCTCTGTACTCATGTTGGTACGCCCTGCAGAAAGGCGAACCTGTGTGGTGGGTA
Organism: Sphingobacterium sp. UBA865; assembly: GCF_002295765.1. NCBI lineage: Bacteria > Pseudomonadati > Bacteroidota > Sphingobacteriia > Sphingobacteriales > Sphingobacteriaceae > Sphingobacterium > Sphingobacterium sp. UBA865. The sequence continues at coordinate 209,648 of NZ_DBGB01000009.1, forward strand.
ATAAAATTCGGGCTGTAGCGACCATGCGTACCATTTCCCATATCGAAACTGCTTCCATGACCTCCATTGGAGTACCGGGTACAGGAACGAGTGCATTGATCGGTACCGATTCGGGTTGTGGAATGAGCGAAGCAAGCGTGACCAACATCGCTGCACGGTCGGCGATACTTTCTCCCATCCCAATAATACCACCGCTACATACCGTTATGTTGGTTTTACGTACATTTTCGATCGTTTGCAGGCGATCATCATAGCTTCTGGTCGAGATAATTTCCTTATAGTAGTCGGCAGAGGAGTCGAGGTTGTGGTTGTAGGCGTATAGTCCAGCTTCTGAAAGGCGTTGTGCTTGGTTTTCGGTCAGCATTCCTAGTGTGCAGCAGACTTCCATGTCAAGTCTATTCAATGTGCGGACCATCTCCAGTACATGATCAAACTCAGGGCCATCTTTAACATTACGCCAGGCGGCCCCCATACAGATTCGTGAGCTACCGCCAGCTTTGGCCGCCAGTGCCTGCTCCTTTACCTGCTCTAGGCTCATTAGGCCTTCCGCTTTTACATTCGTATGGTAACGTGCGGCCTGTGGACAATAGGCACAGTCTTCGGGACAGCCACCTGTTTTTATTGAGATCAATGTGGACACTTGTACTTTGTTGGGGTCGTGATATTTCCGATGTATCGATGCCGCTTCATAAAGAAGATCCATTATTGGTTTGTTGTATAAAGCAACAACTTCTTCCTGCGTCCATTGTGGTTTTGTTTCCATATTATTGCTAATTTTTATGCTAAAGTCAGGTCTATTTTGCTTAATGACCATTGGGATTGAGTATTCAACGCGATTATTTTTTCTTGATGATTGCAAAGATTATAGTTTAAATGATAACTTTGGTAGTCCGAAATAAACATAATGAGTAGTCCGGTTAGTATAGGTTTTCATTCCATTATTAAGATAGATCGCCGTAAGGAAGATGCCATCTATCTGCAGATTGTTTATCAATTCATCAATGCCGTCAAACGTAATCTATTGGAAGATGGCGATCTGTTGCCGGGAAGTCGGAAGATTGCTGATGAACTAAATGTGCACCGAAAAACCATTGTAGCTGCTTTAGCGGAATTGCAGGAACAGGGCTGGGTGAAAATTTTACCTAATCGCGGAACTTTTGTGAAAAATCCCGAGCGTATCGGTACCTCCAGGTCTGCAGTTAAGGCATTTAGACAGCCGCCTGATTTTGCACCTTACTTTTTTAGAAAGGAACTCATCTTAGATATGCCTATTTCAGAGGTTCCCGAAAGGTACTATTTTACGGATGGAACACCGGATTATAATGTCATTGGAACGGAGGAACTGGTGCGTTTTTATGCATCCATGGTGAAACGGAAAAAGAAAAGTGATGATTTTCCGACGACGACTGAAGGGAATTTGTTTTTTAGGGACCAGTTAAGCTATTATCTGAATTTAACAAGAGGGTTTCATATTTCCCGGAATTTCTTGTTGCCTATTGCCAGCCGCGAGCAGATTTTTTCAATTTTATCCCGATTATTGATCCGACCAGGTGATATTGTGCTGGTGGAAAATTTAAGTTATTTTTTACCTAACATGATCTTTAGTCAAGCTGGGGCCAAGCTAAAAACCATTCCAGTAGATGCGGAGGGGATGAATGTAGATAAAATCGGAGATCAATTTAAACCCGGAGAAATCAGGTGTGTTTACCTCAATACCAGATGTCAGTATCCAACGACGGTTAACCTTTCCGAGCGGAGGAAAATTCAATTATTAGCGTTGGCCGAGCAGTATAACTTTATCATTATTGAGGATGATGTGGATTTTGAGTCTTCTTTTTTTAAGGAGAAAGGCGAATCACTTTTTCGGAAAAATGGCGGTAACCGCGTGATTTATACAGGTGCTTTCGGTAGTTTCTTTGATCCTGGTTTCCAAATGAACTTTTTGATCGCACCACAGGATCTGTTGGATGAAGGTAAAAAGTATTTGAATATCTTCGGAAAACCGAATTTTATGATCGAGAAAACCTTGGGTGAAATTATCCATCAGGGTGATATCTTTCGGTATCAGCGTAAATTTCAGAAAACAATTGCTGAGCGAAAAGAATTGTTTGCCCAATTGCTGTTACGGCATTTTGAAGATCAGATCCGGTTTGAAATCCCGTCCTCGGGACTGGCTTTTTGGATACAGTTTAATCGGGTTGTTTCGCTGGCAGCCTTGCAAGAAAAAGTGCGGTTGCTAGGACTCTTGTTGCCGAGTAATTGCCTTTATCAAAATAAAACCGTTACAGCATTGCGGTTGGGGTTTGCCCATCTTGACGAACAAAGTATGGTGACGGCAATTTCTTTGTTGCGTGCTGCTTATGCCGATTTGGTCGGAAATATCGACTAGTTGCTTTGCAGTATATGGGTCAATTTGTTTTTGGCTTCTTGAGGAGACCCACAGCAATCCACAAAGTATGTGTGCTGCCATTGTTTACTTTTGGTAGCCTGTTTGTTTGTTGGGATGCTCCAATCTGGATAAATACGGAATCCGCGTTTGCCCATTTGAGAACCCGCTGTGAGGATTGTATGTTCAACTAACGCCTGTTTTGGAAAGACAAATAGGCCGCAATGCTGTTCCTGTTCAACCGAAATAAGATAATAATCGAAATGATCATCTGCAGTAAAGGGGATGGTCGACCATCGCTGTCACGTTTCCAAAGAGCAACGAATAACCCCACTTTTCTTGGTGTTATCTTAGCCTTCCTAAATTTGAAGTTTTTGTTGCCCAGTTGAAAATTAAAACCATAATAGGCTCTACCTGGTTGATCTTCCGATAGGTGCGAGCAATGGGGCATAAATATACTTTCGAGTTGATCTAGCACTTTCCTAATCATCTGGTCAGCGATCTGTGGGGCAGCCTGACGGTTAAGATTCATGTTGAGGGATATAGATTAACTGAACAACACCCGATTTGAATGTGACGCTTTGAACAAGTTTTAGAGATAGTCGTTCAGGTAAGTTTTCAAATAAAGGCTTGCCACTTCCCAGGGCAATGGGGTGAACGGAAATGCGATAGACGTCAACAAGGTTGGCTTGGATGAATGTTGTGATTAGACGTGCTCCCCCATATAGCCAAATATCTTTTCCGGGCTGTGCTTTTATTTCCTGAACATGTTCAGTGATATCAGTTTGGATGAAAGTAGCGTTTTCATCTTGTCTTGCTTGACTGGAAAAAACATATTTTTTCTTCGCATGGACATTTTTCCAAAGATTTATTTCCGTTTCATCGGCCGTAGCACCCGGTTGGAAATTACCCCAGGCATCATAGCTCACCCGGCCATAAAAGATGGTATCGACCGAAGCCAAAAAGCCATCGAAATCCATGTCATCATCCATAATGCACCAGTCAACCTCTCCCTGTGAGCCTTCAATAAAGCCATCTAAGGTCATGGCCAGATCCAATATTATTTTTCTCATGTGTGTTATTTGCTTTAAACCTATTACTTGCGTTCCCGTAATAATAGAAGCTGGGTTAGCTCAACGGCGGATTGTCAGGATGACATAAAGATAGAGAAATAATAAGGTTTGGCCAAATTGCCGAACAACGGAGCAAAGAAAAAGCCCAGCAAAGAATGTCTGGGCTTTGAGATTATATAAGGGGAATAATACTTGCTAAAAAAGTGAAGACCTAGTCTTCATCGGTGATAATATCATCACCATCTAATTCGAAACCTTCACCAAGGAAGGTATTCTCTAGTTCGAATAAATCTGAATCTTTAATCATTTTACTATTTTTTGATATTCAAAGTTATCACCCTTATTTAAGCTAATCGTCAATATAAAATGAAGTTTGTGTTAAGTGATATCGTTATATTTTTTTGAGTACAACATCTAATTTTTCTGCCTGGATGATCCGACTGAAAAACTCTTTTAAATCAAAATACTCTTCCGGCATAAACAAGGGTTTGTTTAATTGTGTTGCAGATTCGATGATCAGAACATCCGGTGTTGTATTATTGATTTTGAAAATATATCGGGCCGCACGTTCAGGAAGAGCCATACTGATGTTTTTTAACTTTCCTTCCGTTGGATATGCATAGCCTTTTGGCAGTTTGATTTCAATGTAGCACTCTTCTTGGACTAAAGAACCAAAGTCGATCGGATAATTCCGCTCCGTAAGGTTGAAGGGATTCTTGGACATTTTTGTGTCAATATAAGGATTGAATAGAAGTTGCTCATTTTGCAGGGTTGCAAAATTCTTAATCTCAATTTCAAACTCCTCCGTTAGCGGTTTATCAAGGGATTCCCGATTCGATACTTTAAAACTATTGATTTTGATGCGATTGTTTTCTTCATCTATTTTTTCGTAGAATTCTTCTTCAGAATTACTTCCTTGAAGGCGTTCACGCATTTTGGAAGCACCGTAACCGTTACGTGAGGTAATCCATTTTCCTTTTAATGCACCATCTTCCGACAGTTCACCGTAGAAGAAGTTACTGTAAGTAGATGCAAGATTTGCCTCGAGCTTTACCCAGTCAGATTCGCCTTCCAGGGGAATTGATCTTCCCTGAAAGTTGACACATTTCATTGGGATATTTCCAAACATCTCATAGGGAGAGGTCGCATCCAGCAGGTAGTAGTTTTCACCTATTTTTACCTGGGCAATGACATGGTTGAACTCTGATATCGCTGGTGCATAGAGCCCTGCATAGCCATTCTCACGTGTCGATAAAATAACAGGGATGGCATCTAGTTTCGCATAACGTAAGGCATTGACCAGTCCAAGGTTAATATCGGCGCTATTGCCTGTTCTTTTTTCGATGGCTTCTTTGATATTTTTTGCGTAGATCGAATGGCGGTTATTCCATTTTATTTGTTTCTGGAAGTAGGTATACAGTCGTACCGCTTTCTCCAGGTCATCTTTTGAATCCTGCAATACCGGTTCAATGAACTCTTTCAATGCCGTTTTTCGCTTTACCTGTCCACCAAAACTTTCGTCCTGTACGAGTTTATCTCTGACATTTTCCCACGTGAGCGAAAAGTCTTTTGTCGGTCCCATTGGAATGCTATACCGACCAAGCTCAAAGAAAATGATTGACCTAAAATTTTTGGAAGAGGTCATGTAATCTTCGGTATGGAAAGCCGGAATATTTTCCATGGTATAGGTGGTTTTATTGCCTAAGACTTCTCCAACTTGAGAATCCAGGCCTGTGTTGTAATTTTCTACCTTCCGGTCACTGACGGCTAATCCCCCCTTTAAATTGGCTTTGTAATGAAAAACTTCGGGAATACGCGTGACGTATTGGCTATAAATTTTTGGGAGATCTTCCTGAAATTCCCAGGCATTTAAGTTAAAAATAAATGGCGATTCTGTGCGGTAGCGGTATTCAATAATTGTACCTTCTTGGACCTGCGGAATGGCCGCTTTCGTTACCGCATAGTTTTCTGAGGCGTTTTCGTTAAAAATATTCGCTTTCGTCATCTCTGTTTCTACAACCTTATCTCCGACGAGGTGATAGGACGCTCCCTTGATGTCCATAAGGACTTCCCGGTCGTTGCCGATTTTATATAAAGGGATACTGAAATTAGCGTAATTATAAGCTTCCTTATTTAATATTTTAATGCGGACGTGTCTGAAAAATTGAACAACCGGACCTTTGTTTTTATCATAATTTACTTCGGCTGATCCATATTCGCGTAAGACAAAGGCATTTGCTGCTGTATCTATTTTGTCAACAGTAATGGCAAAATCTTCCTTTTTTATTTTACCGAACGAAAAATCTTGCGCTTGTAGGTATACACCACTAAGCAGGAGGAGGCCAGTGAAAAAACTTTTCATAAAAAATGACTGTATGGTTAAGAATTATAACACTAAAGTATGAAATAATTTTAAATCCAAACCCTTATAAATTAAATTGGTTGAAAAGATAAATGGATCGATCAATTGCGATTGCTTATTTGTCCCGATAGCGAGATAAACTTGTGTTGTAATTAGATAGGATGTGCTCAGATCGCATCCTTACAAGGTGAATTCGAAGCTTAACGTGACATAGCGGTAGTCTTCCCCTTTCCATTTTGGTCCCGAAAGTAGAATCTCTTTGGCTTTGGCATCGAGGTAATCATTTGCACTTTGGAGAACGCTGATATTTGTTGGGAGTCCATCTTTATCGATATAGAAGCTTAAACGGACAGTGCCCTCATAACGGCTTTTAGCTGTTTTTTTCTTGATATAATTGTTGAACGATCTCCAGCCCCAGATAGGTTCGGCACTTTTTGACTTGCGTGAAGACATCGTTGTAACGACGACTTCATCAAGTGAGGCGCCGGAAGGTTGCATTTTGATCGTCGTATTTTTGCTGCGACGCATATTCAATGCGACAGAATTGTAGCCCAGAGCCATGATGTCGACGAGTGAATCCATTGTGCTGGGTTGGATGGTCGCTTGTCCCTGTGCGTCGGTATTCGTCGCAAACTTGCTATTGGGTTGAATGATTGTCACTCCCGAAATAGGTAAGCCTGTCTCTTTGTCCCGAATTGTAAGTTGTAGCGGGGTACCTTGTTGTTGTGGCATAGCAATACCCGGAGCTCTGCCTGCAAGGGTATTGTTTAAACTTGATGTTCCACGAATCATAATGGTTTGGGAAGCATCTTTTTTCTTTGCCATTGGTGCATAACCGATAACAATTGTACTGTCTGCAGGCCTTAATCCAAATACAGGGCGATCATTATTGAGACCTTCCTTCATTTCTTCCAATGATTTTACACGCAGGGATGGTTCCCGGGATAAAACGGTCACCTCTTCGAGTGGATGCTGTTCATGAAGCCGCGTTCGGTTATTATCGGCTAATTGTGGCAAATGATCTTGAGATCCTATTTTTGATGCAATATCATCTGAAGGAATGATAGAATCTGCTGCTGTAACCTTTGTTTTGGGTTTTTCCTGCGTAATACTTACTTCGGCGGTACGCCTCGCTTCGGATGAATTTTTGTCCTGTCGACGGTAAAGGAGGAGACCAATCCCCAATACGATCACTGCCGCTGCGGCGATGGCAAGTCTCTTCCAATCAAAGACCTTTATTTTAGCGGTATTATTTTTCTGAACACGTTGTGCAATTTGGTTGTTGATTGTTGTAAGTACGGTTTTATTCTGATCCATTTCCATACCCATAAGAATATCGGCCAGCATGGGGTCACGCTGTGCCTCACGTTCAAGCGCGTACATCTCCGTAGGAGATAATTCGCCGTTGACGTATTTCTTTAAGTATGCTATGTCGTAATTACTGTTGCTCATTCCAAGCCTCCATGCAATTTTTTAAATTCCGTTTCCCATTCTGTATATAGCTCTTTACTTCGTTCAAGCTATAACCGGTAGATTCGCTAATCTCTTTGTAACATTTTTCCTCTAAGAAGAAGAGTCTGACCGACTGCTGCTGTTTGTCTGGCAACTTTTCCAGACAGCCTTCCATGGCTGTTAGCTGTTCTTCTTTTTCATCATATTGTTCATACTGATGCACGTCTCCTGGAAATTTCACAAATTCATCCAAAGAAATTTGAGATTTGTTCTTTTGAGACCTTAAATACATCAAACAATGGTTCTTGCTTAGTACATAAAGCCATCTTGGGAAGTCCTTGATTTCTTGCTTGTTGACTTTATATATTAATTCTTCAAAGATATTCATGACAGCATCTTTGCTCAATTCGGAATCTTGGAGATACCGTAAACAAACATAGTATACCATCTCGGTATGTCGCTGGTATAGATCCCCCAATACCTGGAGCTCCATGGATTCCTGGTAGTGCAGCAAGAGCTCGTGGTCTTGTGCTGTATCTATTTTTGACGACTTGAATGCGAACATTTTATTGGCTAAAAATATTTTTTTTTTCTGGTTTATGGAAATTTAATATTTGTGGCATCCCTTGGCAAAAATGTAAAGATATGAGAGCAATACTTTTTGTAATAGGCTTGTTGCTATCCTTAGGTGGACATGCCAATCAGGGATATGAGGTCAGCGGTAAGGTTGTCGATGCGAATACAGGGACTGCCCTTGCGGGCGTACAGGTTAGCAATGTTGCTACAAAAGCGCTGGTGCGGACCGACGATAAGGGAAACTATCGTATTCAAGTCCTTGACGGTAAAAATACCTTGATTTTTAGTTATATCGGATATCTTGAGCAACGGATAGCGGTCAACCATCGGACAACGATTGATGTGGCCTTGGCGCAACAAAACACCACACTGGATGAAGTTGTGGTGACCGGATCTGAGCGCAGGGCGAAGCGTCAGACGGCGTCGGTGATGAATGTTAATGCAGCTTTGTCAGGGCAAGTATCGGGTCTGTATATTCGAGGGACGGGTTATGTGCCTAATCAGAACCAAGAATCTTATCAAAAAATAAAGGAAAACAAGTTTATCAATCCACGAAAAGAACCTTTATCAACGTTGGCGGCCGATGTTGATGCTGCTTCCTATAGTAACGTACGTCGTTTTATCAATTCAGGAACACTACCTGAAAAAGATTCGGTACGGGTTGAAGAGATGATCAATTACTTTCAGTATCAAGTGGCCGGACCTAAGAATGGCGAACCTGTAAATATCGTCACCGAATTGACCAAGGCACCCTGGAATACTACACATCAGCTCATGCGCGTAACATTAAAGGCGAAAGATATACCGACGGCGAATCTTAAAGCTTCCAATCTGGTGTTTTTGATCGATGTGTCGGGATCAATGATGGGACCGGGGCGTCTGCCTTTGGTGAAAGCTTCGCTGAAGATGTTGGTTGATCAACTACGTGCTGTAGACCATGTTGCCATTGTGACCTATGCTGGATCGGCAGGGGTAAAACTGGAGAGTACGCCCGGTGATGAAAAGATGAAAATTAAATCGGCTATTGAGGAGCTGGAAGCCGGTGGAAGTACGGCTGGAGCTGCAGGAATTAAGAAGGCTTACGAAATTGCGAAGCAACAATTTATCAAAGGTGGAAACAACCGGATTATTTTGGCTAGTGACGGCGATTTCAATGTTGGGGAAAGCAGTGACGAATCGATGGAAGAGCTGATTGCCAAAGAAAGTAAATCGGGGGTTTTCCTCACAGTATTGGGGTATGGCATGGGGAATCTGAAGGACAGTAAGATGGAAATCCTTGCAGACAAAGGGCATGGGAATTATGCGTATATCGACAACATTTCTGAAGCACGAAAAGCGATGGTGACCGAATTCGGGGGAACCTTGTTTACCGTTGCGAAAGATGTCAAGATCCAGGTCGAATTTAATCCCAGTTATGTGCAGGCATACCGTTTAGTGGGGTACGAAAACCGCTTGTTGGAAGCTGAAGATTTCAATGACGATCAAAAGATGGGTGGTGATATGGGGGTAGGTCATGTGGTGACAGCCCTATATGAAATTGTACCGGTCGGTGTGGAGTCTGGGATGGTCGGAACGGTAGACCCCTTAAAATATCAACAACAAGCGGATCCGGTAGCTGAGCGGAGAAATGCTGAACTGGCAACCGTGAAATTTCGGTATAAGGAGCCCGAAGGGGAGAAAAGCAAGTTGCAACAAAAGGTGATAGGAACTACTGTTACGGAATTGAATCGCGTGAGTGAAGATTTACAGTTCGCCACTGCGGTAGCGGAACTTGGTCTATTACTTCGTGATTCTGATTTTAAGCAAAAGGCCAGTTTTGATCAGCTCATCGCGCGCGCAAAAGCTTCCAAAGGCAAAGATGAGGAAGGTTATCGTGCTGAATTTATCCGTATGGCAGAGAATGCACGGGATTTATCGAGATCGAAAGAATAACTAAAAATGGCTAAAGATGAATTTTTCAGTAGCAGCAATCGAAATGCGGCTACTGGAAATAAGTTTAGTTTGTGGGGCAATAAGTAAAAAAGTAAATAAAATCTATATTTTTAGTTCATCAATAAAAGGAACGTATTTTGCTTCTGCTGATTTGCGCTATGTGATATTTGGTGAGTAAGTGCAATCTGAGCGATGTGTTGTTATAGTATATGGAAATAAAAAATGTTAGATAAATGAAGAATTTTTTCTTGTGCTTTCTTTTGGCTATTGGTATTACAGTGCCATCAGTAGCCCAAAATGCGAGCTTGAATAAACAACAGACCATGGCTTATATTAATAAGCTATATAAGGTAGCTTACCGTTATAAGGATACGAAAATTGACACGGTAACGGTAGATGGGAAGGTGTTAACAGTCTTTCTTTCCAGTGGCCAGCATTTTAGAAGTGATATTGCCAAATCAGATGTACTTGTCATTGCAAGAGTAAAATCCGGTTATCAAATTCGATTTAAGTCTTCGCCAAGCACGGATGAAATTTTATGGGCGATCCAAACGGAAGAAGATGCTAAGCGTCTGAAAAATGCATTGGAGCATTTGGTTAAAATCGTAAAGACCGAAAAAAAGACAGATCCTTTTGGAAGTTAAATCGTAATCGGGGATCCGTTGGGTAATAGAATGTTCGGCAAGGTATGAGCTTGCCGAACTGAATAGAGAAAGTAGTAGGACTTGCACATGGATATGTGTTGAGGATTGCTGAGGGGGTAACCAAATGCCTACTAGATATAAAGACGATTGGCTTCATGGCCGAAATTGATGTGGCTGTTGAAACCATCGATTGTAAATCATATCGCTTATACGAAGTAAGCATATTAACATGAATTCGGTGTTAAAATGTTGTTATCTTATTGTGATTAAGTGTGTTGTGTGTTTGTTTTTGAATTATTTTATTTCTCCTGTTGATGAATTTAATTCCCGGAAGGAACTTAATCCTCTTTCTAGGTTTATATTTCCGAGATAGCTGCTATTCATGCTCCGATTAGTTCCGTCAGCTGCAACAAAACCTAGATATAGATGATATGTATCACTTTGGGTTAGTTTCGGTATTTGAATAGATTCTCGCAAATCCATAATGTAATTTTGAAGTAAAACACCTTGTGAAGCGTTTATTGGATTTTCAGGAATGAGGAGTACCAAGGTTCGGAAATCTGTCAGATCCTCGTACAAGAGTTTTTCGGTGTTTTTTAGTTCCCAAGTGATATGGATAGTTTCGTTCAACAATTGAAATGTTGCCCCTGTAATCTCTTCGTCCAAACCTCGGCTTATGGCAATCTTTTCATAATCGATATGAAAACCTTCATCGTCTTGTTGCATGACATGGTGAAGGTTATAGGACATCGCCGCATTAAATGCTGTCATATTTTTGGCGTAGAGGGAAAAACCGAGCCGTATGACTCTCGTGTAAGGACTTAAGAATTGTTGCATAAGTCCAAATTTGTTTCGGTTGTTCACTTCCTTTTCAGAAAGTGCTCTTTTTTTATTCACCCTCGGAAGAGACCTGACATAATTGATCTCTTTCCATTTACAAAAAACAACTGCCCCCACTTTGCCCGAGGGAGGACCATTTACACCCTGTGTTACATTTGCCATAGTATTAAATTAAATGTGTAGGGGTACTAACACACAACGAATAGATAAGTTTAGTTTAATCTATTAAATAATTGTAAATAAGGTGTTACGTAATAGGGAGTTAATAGGTAGTTAAGACGGCTTCATCCGAATGAGGTCCCTATAAGGTCCCTATAAAGTCCCTACCAAATCCCTTTAAGTGCATTATTTTTTTTGGGTGAAATCGCTTATTGATGAGGTGTTGGTAAATTGGTGTTTGCGAAAAAAAAACTTATTTTTACCAATTAAATCACATCGAATTTGACACATCAGGAAAAGTCGAGCCAGATTAGGAGGGAAATAAATCTTTCCTACCAGCAGCTTAAAGGAATGTATCCCATCTTAAAAAGTCAGAACAGTATCGGAATGGCTCTATTCGCACTGGCGATCCTGGCAATTGTCGTTGTATCGATAGCTTGGTTTCGCGCTGTTGTTCCAACTTGGCTTATGATTGTCAGTAATGCGTTTTTTATGGGCGTGTTGCATGAAATAGAACATGATCTGATTCATTGGCTTTATTTTAAAAGACAAAAGGCAATTCATCATTTTATGCTTTTTAGTGTATGGATATTACGTCCATTGACGGTAAATCCTTGGATACGCAGGACCTTGCATCATCATCATCATAAGTTTTCGGGTACATTACATGATGTTGAGGAACGCAGTGTTACGAATGGCGAGCAGTGGTCGATCAAACGTCTGTTAACAACTCCCGATGTTGTGTTGGGTGGGCTCTTTCGACTGCATCGCATGTTTAACGATATGGACAGCGAGGTGAAAAATGGAAATCTAAAGTTGGAGACTTCTTCAAAACTAAAACGGATTATGTTTTTGAGCATTGTTCCAGTGACGATTTTTGCACATGTGATTTTATATTTCTTTTTTGCAGACCTGTTATTTGGTTGGTTAAGTGAGGTTTTTGAGTTAGATTTGAGTTTTCCACACTATGTTAATAACATGTTGATAAGTCTGCATGGGATCATTTATGTTATTCTATTGCCAAACTTATTACGTCAGTTTTGTTTGCATTTTATTACATCAAACATGCATTATTTTGGTGATGTTGAAGCTGGAAATGTTATTGAGCAGACACAAGTATTGACAGTTTGGTGGACTTTTCCGATGCAATTGTTTTGTTTCTTTTTCGGTTGGACACATAGCATCCATCATTTTGTCGTCAATGAGACATTTTACGTACGTCATATTGGGCGCAAGAAGGCACAAGAAATTTTGCGCAAGTATGGGGTTCGTTTTAATGATTTGGGAACGTTTAGAAGGGCAAACCGTTTTCGTGAACTTTCCAACAAAGAAGTTTAGTCCTTTTTATTTACCTTTTTTTTACGATAGGTTTTATAGTTACCATGCTGCTGATAGACGAGGGCTCCCTCTTCACAATAGTTGGTTAGATAAACAGAGAATTTGTTGCTTTGGCTCTTGTCAATACCCAATTGGACCAACACTTCCGAAACACGTCGTGCTGCGTGGAAAAAATCCGAATGATAGACGAGATCATCCAGTTTTTTGCTTAGCGTGATTCTTTCCTGCGCATCAGGAGGTAGGGAATAGGGCGAATTAAAAACAATATCATGCTGAAAAAATACCGTCGGTTGGATTTCCAGGCTGCGGCATAAAGTTAAAAAGTTTGTGAGCGTTAAGTCTTTTCCCTTTTCTATACCATTGAGTGTTCCTGTTGAAATGCCTGTTAGATGGGATAGATCCCGTAGTGAATAATAAAGATCATTTCGTTTCGCGCGAAAGCGTAAACCAATTGTTTCCAGTAATGCTTTGTCTTCATCCGTCATACAACGAATTGAATGACAATTTGCGCAAAATATAGTTCATTATTTTGTTTAAAAATTTGTATTTATTATTTTTTCTTTTATATTTGTTATAACAGATGATTTAATCGGTACTGAGATTTGCTTAGTAAATAGACCCTACGTCACCGTCCTGTGTAAACCAATATAAAAAGTTATTATCTAGTAGCACACAGGCGAATGAAAAACGAAATTATTTAAGCAGATATTGTCAATTTACCTGGCTTCGGTTTCCAAGAATCCGTCAAGTTCCACCGGAGCCGTGGTAAATTGTCGAGTACGTCGGCACAATGACCGAAATTTTGGTCAGATTCTACCAGATTGTGTATGACGACAAAAGTCGACTTGCCCGGCTTCGGTTTCCAAGAATCCGTCAAGTTCCGCCGGAGCTGTGGTGAGTTGCATGGTTGCGGCTATTCGCCTGTTATTGTCCACTCATAAAATAATAAATCAGATAAAACACAATCAACACACATACTGCAATAATAAGTGTACGTTTGAGATTTCGACCGGCAGGTTCATCATCTTTTTCCTCAACGGCAACATCAGGTAGTTTCTCTTCCTGTTTTTGATCGCTATGTTCGGGGGTTTCATATTTATTTTCCATCACTCAACTTGTTTGTTATTGTAAATAGAACAGTTGCAAATTGTAAATCGTTGAGTTGGGTATATTTTTATTCCTATAAAAAAGCATGTTATGGAGCGCTGAGCACGCGACGTGAATAAATAAAACGGTAAAGCATTGTGTTTTTTCGAGTATTTGCATACATTGCGGCTATAATTAACGCGACAAACCTAAACAACCTGTAAACCTGCGTTTACAAATAATTTTGCGTTAAACGAAGTCTGTAATAAATAATTGAGCACTAAATGAAAAGAAGAACTCTTATCGGAACATTGGTAGCTGGATGTATGATGTTGGCTGTTAGTCCAACATTTGCACAACAGAAAGCTGCAAAAAAGGAAATTGGTCTACAGTTATATTCTGTACGTGAAGAAATCGGTAAAAACGCCAATTTCGACCAGATTCTGCAAAAGATCTCAGCATTGGGTTATACAGGAGTGGAAGCTGCTGGATACAAAGATGGTAAATTATATAACTTGAGCCCACAAGAGTTTAAGGCAAAAGTTGAAAAAGCTGGAATGAAGGTGATTTCATCACATGCAACGAAAACGCTATCAGAGAAAGAGTTAAGCTCTGGAGATTTTACAGAATCCCTAAAATGGTGGGACGAATGTATTGCTACGCACAAAGCAGCGGGAATGAAATACATCGTCACGCCTTGGATGGATGTACCTAAAACACTTAAGGATCTGGAAACGCAATGTCGCTACCTGGATGCTGTGGGTGCGAAATGCCGTCAGCAAGGAATCATTTACGGATACCACAACCACTCGCATGAGTTTAGAAAAGTGGAAGATAAAGTGATGTACGATTATATGTTAGAGCATACAAATCCTGAACATGTATTCTTCGAGATGGACGTCTATTGGGCGGTCATGGGGCAAGTTAGTCCGGTTGATTACTTCAATAAATATGCGGGCAGATTCAAGGCTTTGCACATTAAGGACCACCGCGAAATTGGCCAAAGTGGTATGGTCGGTTTCGATGCAATTTTTAACAATTCAAAAGTTGCTGGCCTGCAATATATTTTTGTTGAGCTGGAAGAAACACGTAACGATATTTATACCGGTTTACAACAAAGTATCGATTATCTGAAAAAAGCATCTTTTGTAAAGGCTAGCTACTTAAAATAGCCAAAAATCGGGAGAAAATTGACCCAGTTGAGACAATTCTCCGTTTGATAGATTTATTATTTTTCGTTAACTTGAATGTAATAAAAAGGGATTTTTTATTGAATTAAATTAGACCATATGAAACGGATTATTGTTGCCACAGACTATGCTGAAGAGGCCGAACATGCCTTAAAGTTTATTATGGAAGTTTTTGCAGGAAAAGAATACGAGCTCGTTTTATTTTCTCTTCAAAATCCTTCCATTCATGCAATGAACGCACGACTTTCTCCCGATTCTATGTTCAAGATTTTTGAACATCAAAGTAAGGTTTTACGACGTAAAGCCGAGGCGATTACGGCCGAAAGTGGTGTTTTGACTATTCCTTATCTTGCGGCAGGTTTGTTTTATGACCAGATGACAAAATGCATCCAGGAGACGAATGCGGATTTGTTGGTGATGGGAATGGCCAAACGTTCCTTTGATCAGGACATGCTGGGGAATACCACCACGGCAGCAATCAGTAAGTTAAAAATACCTATCCTTTCCGTTCCGCTGGGCGCAAAATTTACGGGTCTGGAGCATATTCTTTTTGCCTGTGATATTGTTCGTGGTGTACAAAAGGAAATTCTTGAAAAAGTCAAGGATTTTGCCGCTGAATTTGGTGCGGTACTGGAGGTTCTCAATATTCGAAAAACTGTTGAGCAGCTGAATGAGGAAAAAGGAAAAGAAACACGTGAAACCATCAACGATGTGATGGGAATCGTAAGTTATTACTACAAAAATGTAACCTCCAATGAGGTTGTAAAAGCGATCCGGGACGAAGTAAAAGAGAGCAGTACGGATCTGCTGGTCATGATCCCCTATAAGTACGGTTTTTGGAGCTCATTGACCCACCGGAGTAAAACACGGATGATGGCATCGGGTCTGGATGTTCCTTTACTGACCATCTCGATCTAATTTTTTTTATTATAAAAGCCCAGGTGAACTGAGATCAGCTGGGCTTTATCTTGATTGTACTTATTGAAATAGGGGGAGTATCCTATCCCAAATTTGCTGGTAGGCTTTATTGTCCCGGACGATCCCCTTATCTTCATCATAATAATTAGGTGCATCAAAGCTCCCGCCTTTACGCCTCTCTATTGAAAATATATTTAAAACTATTTTTGCTCTTTTAGCTTGTAAAGGGCTGATCAGGAAGTTGAAAATTAATTTTTCTCCTTCTTTATTGCTTAGGAGATTATTGTTTTCGAGATACGTACTAGTTTGAATAAATCCCGAAGGCCGATCGAGCTGTGCAATAAAATAACCGCTATCCTGAAGCACTTGAATTATCTTGCTGTATGCTGAATCACTTGTGATCGGGATAGTTTTGGTGCGCTCTGGATTTTGTGCCAACAGGGGGCTGGAAAAGAAGAATACATAAGCAATCAGCATCAAGGAGAATTGGATAAAATGTTTCATATTGCCGAATTAAAGATCTTATCTAATGAATACTGTAATTTAACAATTTTATTTTTGATGACGGGTAATTAGATTGTCACGCTGTTATTTAATTCGTATACCTAATATTTTTAGACTACGTTCTTCCTGATCCAAGGTTGCTATATTGGGTAAGTTGGCCCATTCCTTGAAACCCATCTTTTCAAATAATGCGATACTAGGCAAGTTGTGTGCAAAGATAAATCCCAATAAGGTATGTACGCCTAAACCTGGGGCTTTATCAATGCAGTACTGGAGAATCTGTTTACCCAGGCCCCGGCCGCGTTGCTGTTCGTCCAAATAGATACTAATTTCTACTGTTGCATCATAAGCTGGACGACCATAGAAAGATTGAAAACTTACCCAGCCAAGTACCTGGCTATTTACATCTTCTATCATCCACAGGGGTCTTTTCGAAGCGTTGTGTTCGTCAAACCATTTTTGTCTACTGGCGACAGATACGGGACTAGTGTCTGCTGTGACCATGCGAGAGGCTATGGTAGAATTGTATATTTCTACGATGCGTGGTAAATCTTGTTGCGTGGCGTCACGAAATTTTAATTGATTCATGGTTTGTACTGTTTATTTGTTGTTTGGACGACGCTGATATTCTGTCCGAAGATAGCTTGTGTTGCGAAGAACAAGCAGATAAAAAGAATTAATTTCATGTAGATCGGCTGTATCGTAAATTTGTTTTTGTCAAACTTAGATAAATTGCTTTTTATATGCAATACAATACAGATCATAAAAGTAACAATTCGAGCATGTATGACATTTCTTTTTGTGCGTTGACTGGCTTGTAAGTTGTCGTTTATAAGGATCACTGCAGTAAAGCACACGATTTCTGTGTTTTATGAGTAAAATTTACACTAATTTGAACAAATATTTCACTATATAGTGTTATTTTTTTCTCATCTTAGATTATTCAAAGATATCTCATTAGCGTTACTGATGATAAATCTTAGCGAAATAGCCTGTCTTTTCGTTTCGTTATACAGGAATTTTTCTATGCGGGAATTTTTCACCAGGTTCCGGTCGCCATAAAATCACTAAAAAATTATCAAAGAAGGATCCAGGAAAGAGATGGGCTAAGCAGCTACGCTGATAGCTACTTTTTGAACACAACGAATCAATTATGAACGAATTGCAAGCTGTACCTACAATCCGAATCCGTTCAATGGATGTTATGCGTGGTCTTACGCTATTCCTGATGTTATTTGTTAATGACCTGTTTATTCCAGCTGTGCCTAAATGGTTGGTTCATACAGAAGCAGATGAGGACGGAATGGGGTTGGCGGACTGGGTTTTCCCGGGATTTCTTTTTATGGTTGGAGTGGCTGTTCCTTATGCTGTGGCAGCCCGGGAAAAGTTAGGATCGTCGACAACGGTTATTTTTGTTCATATGCTGATCAGAACATTAAGTTTATTGCTTATTGGGGTATTGATATTGAATGGTTCGCGAGTTGATCCACAGCTGACGGGAATGTCGCATTTGTTGTGGTTGGGACTGCTGTATGTATTCGTTTTTCTGATTTGGAATCATTATCCGAAAGATTCTACCTATCCGCTCTTTTTTAAGGGGATGCGTCTTGTTGGTGTAGTGGGTATTATTTATCTCGTATACATGTTTAAAGCCTCTGATGGAAAGGGGCTGGAAGTAGGATGGTGGGGGATTTTAGGGCTGATTGGATGGGGATATTTTGCCGCGGCTTCTATTTTCTTGTTGAGTCGGGGTAGGATAATCGTTGTTGTATGTGGCTGGCTGATATTTTTTCTGCTCAATATTTTGGCTCACACCGAATTAAAAATTGAACTTTCTGGCATTGGACGGTATCTGCATGTCCTATTATCCGGTAATATACCCTGTATTGTGTTAGCCGGAACACTTGTGGGAATGCTTATGAAACGATATGCGGCAACGCCGCGCATCTTGTTGCGTATCTTGTTTCTCCTTGCCACGATCTGGCTGGCTATGGGTTTTGTTTTGCGTTTTTGGTTTATTTTATCCAAAATCCATGGTACGCCGAGTTGGGCATTGGTTTGTTGCGGGATTAGCGTATTGCTTTTGATACCGCTTTATTATTTCATAGACGTGAAAGGCTACCAGCGGGGTATGCGGGTTTTTGAGGAGGCTGGAAAGAACTCATTAACGACCTATCTTGCTCCCGATCTAATCTACTTTATCTGCTGGGGTTTTCATCTTCCCCTGTTCTTCTATAAACAATCGGAGTATATGGGCTTAGCTATTGCCGGTTCATTGCTTTGGGCTTTTGCGATGTTGTGGTATGCGATCTTGCTGAAGAAGCTACCTATTTATCTGAAACTGTAGGTCGCCCATAAGCATCGAATGCGCATACTTTAACGATCATATTTTAGGACAATCAATATCATCTTGAAACAAAATAAAAAGCTATTATGGAATCTAAATTGAAATCAATACTTAGCCAGACCTTCACTGTTCTGTTATTGACTTTATTATTGTACCCTAGTGTAAGTCGTGCACGAGCAAAAAACAAAAAAGTTGTTATCGCCTATGTCACCTCCTGGTCTAAAGTGATGCCTGATCCGACCTATCTGACGCATATCAATTATGCCTTTGCACATGTCAGCGATAGCTTTGATGGCCTGCGTATAGATAATGAATCTAGATTGAAAGCTATTACGGATCTTAAGAAAGCACATCCACATCTAAAGGTATTGTTGTCCGTTGGCGGCTGGGGAAGCGGCCGGTTTAGCGAAATGGCCGCTGATGAAATGAATCGGCAGAAGTTTGCCAAAGACTGCTTGCGTGTGGTGCGGGAGTTTAATCTTGATGGTATTGACATCGACTGGGAATATCCAACGAATTCTTCTGCCGGGATTTCGTCTTCTTTAGCCGATACGGAAAATTTCACCTTGCTCATGCACGATATTCGCAAGGCTATCGGTAAGAAGAGACTGTTGACTTTAGCTTCTGTGGCGAGCGGTAAGTATATTGCTTTTGACAAGATTGAGAAGGATGTGGATTTTGTGAATATCATGACTTATGATTCGGGACACCCGCCGTACCATCATGCGAGTTTGCATCGTTCCGCTATGTCGGGTGGTACAACCTGTGTGGAGGCTGTAAAGGCGCATGTCGAAGGCGGTATGCCTGTAGAAAAATTGGTGCTGGGAATTCCATTCTATGGCCGGGGCAATAAAACTGATGTCAAAGGTTTTATCGATTATAAAGATCTGCTTGCGTTGCAGGACTTTGAACAGAAATGGGACGATGAAGCGAAAGCACATTATCTTGTCAACGATAAAGGGGAGTTTGTGTTGACCTATGAAACGCCAGAGTCGATTGCATTTAAATGCGATTACGTACATAGGACGGGGCTGCTCGGTGCGATGTATTGGGAATACGCGGGAGATACAGCAGGTGGTGTCTTACGGGATGCGGTCAACAAAGGTATTCTGCAATAAACAACAAAGCCGAACTTAAAGTTCGGCTTTGTTGTTTGTGGAGCTGGAGAGATTCGAACTCTCGTCCAGTCATGGTACTGTATACGCTTTCTACATGTTTAGCTTCTCTTTAATTGTCGGGCGAGGGAAGGTGAGTCGCCTACCTATACCGTACGCCGTAGTTGCTGTTTCTCACAAGTGCTTAGCAACATCACACTTGCCAGTTCTATTGTTCGATGCCCCGAATGTTAAACCAAAGAACAGGATCTAACGGGACAAATAGCTATGTTAAGTCTAACTTAAGCAGCTAAGGCGTAGTTTTCTTCGCCAGTTATAATTCTGAAAGTTCAGATTAAAGTGCTCTACTAACAACGCACTACATGCTTACATAACCGTCTCCATCCTGTCAATTCCGGTCAACCCCAATTATGTCCTACAAAGGTACTATTTTTTTGCTAAATGGGCAAGATATACGCGATTCTTGTTTAATGCCCTGGTTTTGAATGGAAAACAAATGACGCTTTATAAAATTACTTAGGATCAGGTATGGCCAGAATAAAACCTATGGAATTCGTGAAATATTAATGTTGCTTGCAATTATACAGTGCGAAATAAAAGTTATTTGATCGGCTGAATGCTCGGTATTTTCACAGGGACTTTTATAGGCAAGGAAGTTCTTGGTATACCTATGTTTCCAATAAAAAAGCTGGATTTTACATCCAGCTTTTTTATAATTTAATCAATCCAGTTATTTGATCAATCCAGCTCTTTTCAATAGGGGTTCTACCGAAGGTTCCTGTCCGCGGAAGCGTTTGTATAGCACCATTGGATGTTCGGTTCCACCTTTTGAAAGAATATTATCCTTGAATTTAGTCGCGATTTCCTTATTGAAAATACCGTTTTGTTTAAAGTAGTCAAATGCATCGGCATCCAGGACTTCGGCCCATTTATAGCTGTAATAGCCTGAAGAATAACCGCCATTGAAAATATGGGAGAAGGCCGTACTCATGGCATTTTCCTTGACATCGGGATAGAGTTTTGTTGAGGCAAACTGTTCGTCTTCGAATGCTTTCAGATCCGAGATCGAAGTTGGATCCTGTCCATGCCAGCCCATATCCAATAGCCCAAAGCTCAATTGGCGCATAGTCGCCATCCCCTCAAGAAAGGACGCGCTTTCGCGGATCTTTTCGACAAGTTCCATCGGGATCACTTCGCCAGTTTCATAGTGTTTGGCAAATAGCTCAAGGGCTTCTTTTTCATAGCACCAGTTTTCCATCACCTGACTCGGTAACTCGACAAAATCCCAATACACAGATGTTCCGGATAGTGTAGGATAAGTGCTGTCAGCGAGCATACCATGTAGGGCGTGTCCGAATTCGTGAAATAATGTTGTCACTTCCTGAAAGGTCAACAGCGAAGGTTTTGACGCTGTAGGACGCGTAAAATTGCATACAATAGAGACATGAGGACGTTCTTGTTTACCATCTTGAATGTACTGTGGTTTGAAAGAGGTCATCCATGCCCCATTTCTCTTGCCCTTACGCGGGAAGAAATCGGCATAGAAGATAGCCACTAATTCACCATTGTCTTTACTGACTTCAAATGTTTGTACTTCTTCGTGGTAGGTATCTATTGTATCGACTTCTTTGAAGTTGATGCCAAACAAACGATGCGCTACTTCAAAAGCGCCTTGTAAGACATTTTCGAGTTTGAAATAAGGTTTGAGCTTTTCATCGTCCAGATTAAAGCGTTCTTGTTTCAGCTTTTCGGCATAATAGGCGCCATCCCATTTTTCCAGTTGGTCTATGCCATGCAAGTTTTTTGCAAATTGGGATAATTCTGCAAATTCTTTTACTGCTGCTGGTTTCGCTTTTCCAAGTAGGTCGTTTAGAAATTCCTTGACTTTGCCTGGGTCTTGTGCCATACGTTCGGCAAGGACAAAGTCGGCATGGGTAGCGTAGCCTAATAATTTGGCCCGTTCGAAGCGAAGTTTTACAATTTTAAGGACATTGTCCACGTTGTTGTGCTCGTTATCTTGAAATCCTTTGCGGCCTGCCGCGAGGGTAATTTCTTTGCGAAGTTCCCGATTGTCGGCATACGTGACAAAAGGAAGGTAGCTTGGAAAATCCAGGGTAAAAAGCCAGCCTTCTTTTTCGTTGGCTTTAGCCAGAGCATGTGCAGCTTCTATGGCACCCTCTGGAAGTCCGGCAAGATCTTTTTCGTCTGTTACCAACAGCTGGTAGGCATTGGTTTCGGCGAGGACGTTCTCGCCGAATTTCAATTTTAAAAGCGATAGCTCGGCATCTATTTCGCGGAGTTTTCCTTTTTGTTCATCATTCAAAAGAGCTCCGTTGCGTACAAAATCCTTATAGGATTTTTCCAATAGGGTCGTTTGTTCTGCCGTCAATGTCAGTTGATCTTTCTGATCGTATACAGCCTTAACCCGTTTGAAAAGATCGAAATTTAAGGTGATATCATTTCCTAAAGCAGATAATTTTGGGGCTACATCCTGTGCGATTTTTTCAAGATCGGCGTTGGTTTCAGCGGAATGAAGGTTGAAAAAGATATTGGACAAGCGGTCTAGTGTTTGTCCTGAGTAAGACATCGCAGCGATCGTATTGTCGAACGTTGCCGTTTCGGGATTGTTGACGATTGCATCGACTTCATCTTTTGTCTGCTGAATAGCTTCATCAAATGCGGGAATATAATCTTCGTTTTTTATCTGTGAAAACGGAGCCGTGTCGTGCTGCGTTTTAAATTTCTCTGTTAAAATACTCATAGGAGTAAATGTAATAAATATTTATTTCAAGCGATAGCATCTACTTAAATTATGGAGCTGAGATGATATTTGACCGAATCGGCGTTTAAGCTGTGTCGAAAACGTATGGGGAATTGGCACTGCATAAAAAAAGAGCTCCTATGAGCTCTTTTTTTATATTGGGATAAGCGACTAGGCTAGTTTTCCTAATGCTTCCTTGATTCTTTTTAAAGCTTCGATCAAACTTTCATCTGAAGCTGCATAGGACAAACGGATGTAGTTGTCGTTACCGAATGAATCTCCACCTACAGTGGCTACGTGACCAACATTCAATAAGTACAATGCCAAATCAGATGAGTTTTTAATGACATTACCATCTTGGTCTTTTTTACCAAAGAACGAAGAGATTTCAGGGAAGAAATAGAATGCACCCTCTGGTAGATTTGTTCTTACACCTGGGATTTCACTCAATAGATCGTATACCAATTGGCGACGACGAGCGAAAGCTTCTTTCATTTTGTTGACAGATTCTAATCCTTGTTCATAAGCGACGATACCCGCACGTTGAGAAATTGAACAGGTACCTGAGGTTGTCTGTCCTTGTAATTTATCATTTGCGGCGGCAATGGTTTTGTTAGCAGCGATATAACCTAAACGCCATCCCGTCATTGCAAATGCTTTTGAAAAACCATTGATGATGATCACTCTATCTTTGATGCTTTCAAATTGTGCGATGGATTCGTGTTTGTCTACAAAGTTGATATGTTCGTAGATCTCATCGGATAGGATAAATACCTGCGGATGTTTTTCGAAAACTTCAGCTAATGCAGCCAATTCATCTTTGCTGTAAACTGTTCCAGTAGGGTTGTTTGGCGAAGAGAACATGAACAATTTGGTTTTTGGTGTAATTGCCGCTTCCAATTGTGCTGGTGTAATCTTAAAGTTATTGTCGATCTCTGTATTGATAAATACCGATTTTCCTTCTGCTAAAACGACCATTTCGGAGTATGATACCCAATAAGGTGTTGGGATAATTACCTCATCACCGGGGTTGATCAAAGTCAAAATTACATTAGACAGGGATTGTTTTGCACCTGTAGAAACAACAATTTGAGAGATATCATAATCTAAATTGTTTTCTGTCTTCAACTTGTTTACAATTGCCTGGCGCAATTCAGGGTATCCCGGTACCGGCGAATAACGCGTCCAGTTTTCATCTAGGGCTTTCTTCGCTGCATCCTTTACATGCTCAGGGGTGTTGAAATCAGGTTCACCTACGCTAAGGCTAATTACATTAACGCCTTTTGCTGCTAATTCGCGGCCCAACTTGGTCATTTTAAGTGTAGCCGATTCGGACAAATTATTTATCCTGTCTGATAAGTATGATGATGTGCTCATGGTAAGACAAAGATATTACATACGTTGCAAATAATCTTCTTTATTTTTGAGAATTTACAAAGAAAAGTAGCTCTTTTATTGGGCTTTTTTAACAAAAGGGCTATTGAAGCGATTTAGCACAGTTATTTAATTGATCCCCGACGTTGGATGTTCAAAACTAATCGTTCTGATTTGTCGTTATATCTTTACCTTTGCGCTCACAAAAATGTTGGCTAGTCCTCATTTCATCATTTGCTCATAAACGGTTTCATATAGAAGATAAGCATCATGTCAAGACAAAGAAGATTGGTTTTATTATCGCTTTTTACGGGAATAGGTCTGATGATTGTGAAGTTTTTTGCCTACTTCTTAACGGACTCCAGTGCAATCTTTACAGATGCGGCAGAGAGTATTGTTAATGTGATTGCTTCGGGTTTTGCATTTTATAGTATTTATCTTTCGGCACAGCCTAAGGATGAGAATCATCCTTACGGGCATGGTAAAGTGGAGTTCTTTTCGGTGTTTTTGGAAGGTGGACTTATTTTCATCGCTGGAGCCATTATCTTAGCCAAGGCTTGTTACAATCTTTTCTTTCCTGCAGCGTTAACACACCTCGAACAAGGGATTTATCTGATTGGTATTACATCTGTGCTAAATTTTGCTGTCGGATTCTATATTATGAAGCGCGGGCGTGTATTGGGCTCCATTACCTTGGTGGCAGATGGAAAACATCTGCAGGTCGATGCCTATAGTACGGTCGGATTGATACTGGGGTTATTGTTGATGAAACTGACAGGTTTCCTGTGGATCGATGTAGTCATCTCCATTGTATTGGGGCTTTTTATTCTCTTCAATGGTTATAAGCTACTTCGCCAATCGATCGGTGGATTGATGGATGAATCGGATACAGCACTCGTGCAGGATGTTGTTGAAATCTTGGAGCGCAATCGGAAAGATGAATGGATTGATGTCCATAATCTTCGTGTGCAGCGTTATGGGAACGAACTTCATGTAGATTGCCATCTCACACTTCCCCGTTACCTTGACCTTACCCAGGTGCACGATGAAATTTCTGCTGTGGATAAGATTGTCAATAAGGAGATGTTGGTACGAACCGAATTTTTTGTTCATGCGGATCCTTGTCTTCCACAGTGCTGCCAGTATTGTCAGGTCGACAATTGCCCAATTCGTACGGAGCAATTTCGGGTAAGAATTTCTTGGGATACGGAAAATGTTACGCGGAATCAAAAACATTTTTTATATGCTATTGCCGAATAGGGAATACTGTTTCTTTCTCCTAATTAACAGGCATACGGTATCGTCTGATTTCTTCATGTATAGTAAACTAAAAAAAAGCTAGGTTATATAAATATATATAAAAAAAGGTATCTTTGCCTTTTAGCAAAAGAGTTTAAAAATCCTATATGAAGCACATTCGTAATTTCTGTATTATTGCGCATATTGACCATGGCAAAAGTACTTTGGCAGACCGCCTTTTAGAGTATACCAATACCATCAGTCAGCGTGAGGCACAGGCACAATTACTTGATAATATGGATTTGGAACGTGAACGTGGTATTACGATCAAGAGTCACGCCATCCAAATGAATTATAAAAGAGATGGTCAGGAATATATCTTGAACCTGATCGATACCCCGGGACACGTGGATTTTTCTTATGAGGTGTCGCGTTCAATTGCTGCCTGCGAGGGCGCTTTATTGATCGTTGATGCATCTCAAGGTATTCAGGCCCAAACGATTTCAAATTTATATCTGGCGTTGGAACATGATTTGGAAATTATCCCGATCCTCAACAAAATGGATCTTCCAGGTGCTATGCCAGAAGAAGTCAAAGATCAGATTGTGGATTTGATCGGTGGTGACCGTGATGCGATTATTCCTGCATCCGGTAAAACAGGTCTTGGGGTTCCGGATATTTTGGAAGCTATTGTAGACCGTATTCCACATCCTGTGGGTGATCCTGACGGACCTTTGCAAGCCTTGATTTTTGACTCTGTTTTCAACTCATTCCGTGGTATCATGGCTTATTTTAAAGTTGAAAATGGTGAAATCCGTAAAGGCGACCGCGTGAAATTTGTTGCCACTGGGAAAGAATATTTTGCCGATGAAATTGGGACGCTGAAGTTGAATCAAGTACCCAAAGAAGTCATTAAGACCGGTGATGTTGGTTATATTATCTCTGGAATTAAGGAGGCACGTGAAGTGAAAGTGGGGGATACCATTACGCATAAAGATCGTCCTTGTTCTGAGGCTATCCAAGGGTTTGAAGAGGTGAAACCGATGGTCTTTGCGGGTATTTATCCTGTAGATACGGAAGATTACGAGGAGTTGCGTGAATCTATGCACCGTTTGCAGCTGAACGATGCTTCTTTGGTGTTTGAACCAGAGTCGTCAGCAGCCCTGGGGTTCGGCTTCCGTTGTGGGTTCTTGGGTATGCTTCACATGGAGATTATTCAGGAGCGCCTCGAGCGCGAGTTTGATATGACGGTTATCACCACAGTTCCCAACGTATCTTATAAGGCCTATATGACCAAAGATAAAGAGGAAGTGATCGTACATAATCCTTCAGATCTACCGGATCCAAGTAAATTGGATTCTATCGAAGAGCCCTATATCAAAGCTAATATTATTACGAAATCGGATTTCGTAGGACCAATTATGTCTCTTTGTATCCAGAAACGTGGTACGATCATGAATCAGCATTATTTGACGTCAGATCGTGTTGAATTGGTTTTTGAAATGCCAATGGGAGAAATTGTATTTGACTTTTATGATAAGTTGAAAACAATCTCTAAAGGTTATGCTTCATTTGATTACCACCAGATTGGTTATCGCAAGTCAGACTTGGTCAAATTGGATATCCGATTGAACGATGAACCTGTAGATGCCCTGTCGTCGTTAATTCACAGAAGTAACGCCTATGATTTTGGTAAAAAGATCTGTGAAAAACTAAAAGAACTGTTACCACGTCAACAATTTGAAATTCGTATTCAAGCGTCAATCGGCGCAAAGATCATCGCACGTGAGACGATCTCCGCTTTACGTAAAGATGTTACAGCAAAATGTTATGGTGGTGACATCTCCCGGAAGCGTAAGCTTTTGGAGAAACAGAAGAAAGGTAAGAAACGCATGCGTCAGGTTGGGAACGTAGAGATTCCGCAATCTGCATTTATGGCGGTATTGAAATTAGATTAATCAAAATAACACTATAATAAAGGAGCTCTTGGGCTCCTTTTAAATACAATAAAATCTCCTAAACATGAATCTATTAGATGGTAAACTAGTTTCCGAAAAAATTAAAGAGCAAATTGCGTTAGATGCGGCTGAATTTACGACACAGACTGGCCGTAAACCTCATCTGGTTGCTATCCTTGTGGGGAATGATGGTGGTAGCGAAACCTATGTGGCCAGCAAAATGCGCAACTGTCAACTGGTCGGTTTTGAATCAACAAACATTCGTTATGATGAAAACATTACCGAGGATGAATTGATCGCTAAGGTCAAAGAAATCAATCAGGATGAGTCTATTGACGGTTTGATTGTTCAGCTGCCTTTACCAAAACATATTGATCCGGATAAAGTTACCGAAGCAATTGATTACCGCAAAGATGTGGATGGTTTCCACCCAATCAACCTCGGGCGCATGCAACGTAATCTTCCTTGTTTTATTCCAGCAACACCATATGGTATTATGCTGATGTTGGAATATTATAAGATCGATACTGCAGGCAAGCACGCCGTTGTGGTTGGAAGAAGCAATATCGTAGGATCGCCAATGAGTATCTTACTAGCACGTAATTCCAATCCAGGTAATTGTACAGTGACATTAACACATAGTCGTACAAAAGATCTTAAAACGGAGGTTCTGAGAGGCGACATCGTTGTTGCAGCAATTGGTAAGAAAAATTTTGTTACGGCCGACATGGTTAAAGACGGTGCAGTAGTGATCGATGTGGGTATCAATAGAGAAACTTCTACAGCAACGAAATCTGGTTTTAAGTTATATGGGGATGTTGATTTTGAAAATGTTGCTCCTAAGGCCTCGTGGATTACACCTGTTCCAGGAGGCGTAGGTTTGATGACGATTGTTGGTTTATTGAAAAATACGCTCGAAGCTGCGAAAGGAACGATCTATCCAAAGCAATAATTTTGTCTATTTGGCATAGAAGTTGTAAATTGATGTAAGCGCGCTCTGATGAGCCGTTGAAAACTACACTCATAAATCAATTTATAATGAAAAAAATTGCACTTTTAGCAGTCGTAGCAGGAGCATTGGTGATGTCTTCTTGCAACAATTCGGAGAAAAAAGACACTACAGCGACAGATTCGGCACAAACAGTCGGTGAGCATGTAGATGCGGCGATCGCAGATTTAAAAAATGCGGAAGAAAATGCGCGTTTGAAAGCAGAACAAGCAAAAAAGGATCTGGATGAAGCTATCGCAAAAGGTGATAAAGCAGCTGAAGAAAAAGCTCGCGCTGCTTCTGAAGAAGCTAATACTGCCTGGGAAAAAACCAAGGCTGCGCTACGTAATGCCGGTGAGGATGTAAAAGAGGGATTGAAAGATGCAAAAGATGCGACAGTGGATGCAACGAACACGGCTGTTGATAAAACAAAGGATGCTGCAAAAGATGTCGCTGACGGTACGAAGAAAGTTGCAAATGATGTTGCGACTGGAACGAAAGAGGCCGCTAAAGATGTAAAAGATGCTTCCAAAAAAGTAGGTGACGATATTAGCCGGAAAGCAAAAAATGTAGGTGAAGCGTTAAAGAATTAGTCGACGTATTTCATTTTAAAGATAGGGAAGGTGGACACTTTTTTGAGTGCCCACCTTTTTTATATCATATCGTTATCATATTGACTTCAATATGCTTATTGGTAATAATCCCATAACAATTTGGAGAGCTTACGGGTAAGTACCTCTGCTTCATTTGTTTTACCCCAGCTTTTGTCCGTGTTGTTCTTGGTGAAAATACTGAAAACGTAATCTCCTTTCGGCGCATTGACCAAAATGACCTCATTGCGTACGTCATCTAAAGAGCCTGTTTTTGAAGCTGTTTTGATAGTGGAAGGGATTTGCGATAGCCCTCTCTCGTCATAGAACATGTTGCCCATAAAACGATACATCTGATCGGAAGATTTTGAGGACACAACTTTGCCTTGTCGGATTAGTGTGACCAAGTCGGCCATTTCTTTTGGTGTAGTCTGGCCCCAACCATATTTTTCCCAATCCGGTTTCCGCCCTTCTGTCTGCGAGTTGACACGTGTATGGGGCAGTTGAAGGCTACTCATTAATTGATTGATTGCGATACCTCCTCCTGCTAGCTTTTGATTCCAAATGCTGGTTACATTATCACTATACGATAGCATAAGTGCGACCAAGGTTTTCAGGTCAACTTGTGTACTATCCTTAAAGAACTGCATCAGTCCTGAGCCACCATAGCGTTGACTCGAACGGTAGAGTAGTTGCTGATCAAGTTGTAGTTCACCTTTTTCAATTTTATCAAAGATACCGACTAAAATGGGGATTTTGACAATGCTTGCTGTAGGGAAAATGCTGTCGCCCTGAATGTTGACTTCTTTATTTTTTTTAAGATGGTGTACATAAATGCCAACATCGCCTTGAAAACCCTGAATGAGCTGTTTTATCTGTGATTCGAGTTTTTTATCGGTAGTGGCTTTTTGTCCAAAGGACAGTAATGATAAGAATAGTAACGTAAATGATAGGAATATTTTGTGCATTGTGAAGTTATAATGTATGTTAAATGTGGTGGATAATAGTTATTTTTATTTTTTATAGGGCTTAAGTTATGAAATATCCATGATTCGTACGCATAAACATCGCTGAAAAATAAACTGGATATTCTAGTATGGACATTGAAAGACTGGTTTTTGACTATGAAGTTATTTATGATTTTGATCGGTTGTAAGCCGAAAAATAGACGGACAGAACAGCATGACATTTTCTTTGGCATTGGGAATGAGCTCAAGGATTTTGTTGATCCCATTAAAGATTTTTGGCCTGAGGCTGATGGTAAAATCCATATTGATGCCTACCGTATTGTCCATAAGATCGGGGAATATGAAATTAAGGTTACTGAAAGGGGGAATGGACAGGCTGTTGATTCGGAAGTGAAATTGTTTTTTGTTAATTTAGGGGGATACAAACCGAATGAATTTGATGAGTTCCATTACAAAGAGCTTATTGTTGCATCGAGTTTGGCCAAGGCTACTGAAAAGGCAAAACGGACTGTTTTTTGGAAGCACCACAGTTCGGCACACATCGATGATAAGTATGGTTTGGATGTTGATGATATTTATGAGATCGAAGATTTGCTATTACCTCGTGATAAAGAGCAGTATAGTATTCAAATTACCCCAAAGACCGGTTTGGAAGAAGATACCATTGCGAATGGCTATTTTAAACTGAGCGCGTTATAGAGGGAATGCGCTATTCGATTTCTTAAACATAAAAAAGGCTTCTCTATAAAGAAGCCTTTTTTATGTTTAACCAGCTTATTGTTGGTTCTGATGTTGTTTTCTAATGACACTATGTTTTTTGCCGTATACAAAATAAATCAATAAGCCTATACCAAGCCAGACGGCCAAACGCTCCCAGCTTTCTATTGGCAATGAAGCCATCATTAAAATACAGACCAAGATTCCCATGATCGGAACGAAAGGAACCAGTGGTGTTTTAAATGGGCGCTCCAAATTGGGGTCTGTTTTACGTAGTACTAAAATACCCACACATACGAGGGTGAAGGCAAATAAGGTACCGATACTTACCATATGGCCAAGGTCTGAAACTGGAACGAAACCTGCGAATATACTGACGAATACCATGAAAATAGCGTTTGTTTTCCAAGGAGTCTGTCTTTTGGATAAGTCTGAGAATATCTTTGGAAGCAAACCATCCTTACTCATCGAATAAAATACGCGGCTCTGACCAAGTAACATCACGAGAATAACTGAAGTGTATCCTGCAATAATCGTAATAATCAACGCTGTATTTAAGAAATGGTAGCCTGTTCTGGCAAAAGCTGTCGCAACTGGCTTAGCGTCCCCCTTAAACATCGTGTAATGTTCGATTCCGGTCATTACGTAGGAGAATAAAACATACAAAAGTGTACAGATTATTAATGAACCGATGATACCTATAGGCATACCTTTTTTTGGATTTTTTGCTTCTTGGGCAGCTGTACTCACCGCGTCAAAACCGATGAATGCAAAAAATACAACGCCTGCAGCACGCAATACACCGCTGATGCCAAAGTGGCCAAAGTCATCACTCTTTAGAAATGACCAGAAGCTTTGTTGCCCACTTTTTACAAGCTCTTCACCTGCATTTACAGGAATAAATGGATCGTGGTTTGCAGGATTGATAAAACTCCAACCCAAGGCGATAAAAATCAATACGACGCCGACTTTTAGAATTACCAAAATATTGTTTACACGGGATGACTCCTGTGTGCCACGCATCAGCAATAGCGATAGTAAACAAACAATAATGATAGCCGGTAAGTTGACCACTCCACCTTCCCAAGGGCCTTTGAGTAGGGTGTCGGGGAGCTGGATATGGAATATCATCAGGAGCTGGTTGAAATATTGGGACCAGCTGACGGCTACTGTAGCTCCTGCTAGTGCATATTCTAGGACGAGATCCCAGCCGATAATCCAGGCGACAAATTCACCCATTGTGGCATAGGAATACGTGTAAGCACTTCCTGCAACAGGAATCATAGAGGCAAATTCGGCATAACAAAGACCTGCGAACCCACAGCCTACTGCTGCGATAATGAAAGATAGGATAACAGCTGGCCCTGCATTTTCAGCAGCGGCAATTCCTGTTAGGGAGAAAAGTCCTGCCCCAATGATGGCCCCAACACCGAGGGCGATAAGGCCCGAGCTGGACAGTGTCCTCTTTAGCGTGTGTTCACCATTTTCATTTGCTTCAGCAATGAGTTGAGGAATCGATTTTTTAAATAGCATAGGATTAATTCTTTACGATTATTTAGCTTTTTAATTGTTTAATTAATGTCAAATATAAATGATCTCAATGAAAAAAGGG
The DNA here is from genome assembly GCF_002295765.1 of Sphingobacterium sp. UBA865. Taxonomy (NCBI): domain Bacteria; kingdom Pseudomonadati; phylum Bacteroidota; class Sphingobacteriia; order Sphingobacteriales; family Sphingobacteriaceae; genus Sphingobacterium; species Sphingobacterium sp. UBA865. Next base: position 241,777 of record NZ_DBGB01000009.1, read on the forward strand.
AAGATTGCTCCTCCCTTTTGTAATAAAATCTGAATCAAATGCTTGTTTGGGTACTAATATGCTGCTGTAAAGCGTTTATTGAGGAATTGTTTGTTCTCAATTTCGTCTGCTATTGCTACAGCAAGATCCTCTACTGATAACCTAGATCGACCTTCCTGGTCAAATACAGGAGCATCAAGGCCTGTACGGTATTTTCCTGTACGGGTTCCACCAGCATGGGAATTCATTTCTATAGCAGGACTAAACATGGTCCAGGTAAGTTGATCTTCTTTTTGGATGGTTTTCAGGTAATCTGCTGCAGCTAAAGCCCCAGGTTTAATTTCTTTTGGAAAATCCGGTGAATCGACCAGTCTATTTCCATCAATCAATAAACTTCCTGCACCACCAATAACAATGAAACGATTGATACCGGCATCCTTAACAGCCTGTTGGATTGCCAATGCACCTTTTGTAAAATCCTCATAAAGATTAGGGTTGGTCCATCCGGCATTGAAAGCCGAAACAACAACATCAACACCTTTTAGAGCAGAAACCAATTGATTATTATCATTGATATCTACTTGGAGTTTGGTTACTTTTTCAGTCGATGGAATATTTTCGGTGTGGCGGGCGATTGCAACGACGTCATAGTTGCGGTCTACCAATTCTTTTACGAGATGAGATCCTACGTATCCTGTGGATCCAATTACTGCTACTTTCATGTTTCCTTTAATTAAATGTTTTGCTAAAATCAGCTAGGGTTATCTTTTCCAAACGCTGTACAATATCAGTGTCGACTTCCTGATACAGATCCTGGAGTTTGGAGTTGATATTTTTGCCAACAACACAGGCCGGATTGGGATTGTTAAATTTCCCGCCGAAATCGCTTTGCTTGGAGCTAATATAAATATCAGCCAAGGTAATCGTTGGATTCTCGGGATTTATGCGAATACCGCCGCCCTTACCTTCTTTACTTGTCAATAAAGATGCTGTTTTTAGAGATGCAATTTCTTTGCGAACCACACTCGCATTGACCTGGATGCTTGACGCAATATATTCAGAAGAAAGCCATTGATTCGACTCTTCTAACTGTGCCAAAACCATAATGTGTAATGCTGTTGCGAACCTCAAGTTGTGTAACATCCTCTGCTGATTTTTCTAAATTATAACACAAAGTAACAGAAAAGGTTTTAAACTGAAATAAAAATTATTACAGTTTAAAACCTTCTGACAATCACGTGATAAAAGTGTTTGTTTTTTATTTTTTCTCGTTAAATTTTTTATAACTATCCATGATATAGACCTTCAAAGTTTCTTGGCTGCTGTTTTGGATAAATTTATAAGATGGTCTAAATCTTTCCTTAAACAGGGCTAGATCCGAACCATTGAGCGGAGTCAATTCTTTGATCAGGTTTTCTGTGAACTTTCTGTCAACTGCTCTTTTTTCGAGTTCATCGACCAGAAGTTTATAGTTTGAACGCGCTTGTTTTCCCTCTTTACTAAATATGCGGCTTGGAGAAATCCGTACTCCACCGCGATTTTGACTGGCGTCAGAATACTTTCCTAAAGTCTTCTCGCGCTGGATTTCAGCAGCAAGTCTGCTGTCTGTCATCCGTTCGACGACAACTTCACTCAGTTCGATAACATTATTCATTCTGTTCAAATAGATTCTGCGTAAGCTTGTATCATAAATGAAGACCGTATCCTGTTCGTATCCGACGGCCTTGATCAACAAGAGGTCGTTTATATTGGCGTCAATAGCAAAGGAGCCATCTCTATTGGTCTGTACTTCAACCTTGGTTCTTAAATTTTGGATCTGTGCAGCCTCGATTTTCTCACCGCTGACAAGTTCCATAATAATCCCCTTGGTTTTTTCCTGTGCAACAAGATGTCCACTCATTAGCGTAATAAGTAAGCAGCTTAGAATCGTTTGTAAGATTTTCATGCGAATAAATATAGTTATGTATTTTCAATCTATGAATGAACAGGATATTTGCTGTTTTGTTTACGCCGTACGTTCATGATTGTTCTCTAGCCAAAAATAACGAATAGATTTTGAAAATCTGCTAATTTGCTTTCCACGAATTATTGTCTGGGTTTTTGTCCGGCATGACCATGTCAGGATCTAACTGTACAGATTGCAATGACTCTGTGGTGGGTATTTTAAATTGCCATACGTCATTTCTTTCCCAGATTTCCACCGGTAGTTTTTTTCGGATCTTCTTGCCCGATACGGTTGTCGCTTCAATAATAACTGGCATCGGTAATTTTTCGAGATTTTCCACGGTGACAAGTGCGCCAAATTTTGGCTCGTTGTTGACATAGGATACCGATTTTATACCTTGGTCCATTTGCCAGTTGTTGACAAACCACCCGCGCCAGAACCAGTTTAGGTTTTCTCCAGCACCGTTTTCAATGGCTTTGAAGAAATCCTCTGGAGTAGGGTGTTTGTAAGCCCATTCTTGGATATATTTTTTAAAAGCGTAATCGAAGCGCTCAGGACCGATGATTTCGTTTCGCAATAATTTCAGTCCATAAGCTGGCTTATAGTAGACCAAAGCACCAATATTACGTTCTTTCATGTTTTGCGGAGTACTCATGATCGGTTCAAGATTACGGGCAGTAAAGATGTAGGATCTGCTCGCCTGATTACGGTAATATTCACCATTATTGAATTCCTTTGTAGCGAGTTCGTTAATAAATGTATTGAACCCTTCATCCATCCAGCCATGTTCACGTTCGTTGGATGCGACAATCATTGGGAACCAATTGTGACCAAACTCGTGGTTAGTAACCCCCCAAAGTGAACCTGCTTTGGCCCGATTGCCACAGAACGACAAGGCTGGGTATTCCATTCCACCAACATTGGAAGCTACATTGACCGCTACAGGGTAAGGATATTCAAACCAGCTTTTTGAATAGATTTCAATTGCGGCTTTTGTATATTCTGTCGAGCGTTCCCAGGCATTGTTACTGTTACTTTCAATTGGATAGGCTGACAAAGCAAGGGATTTTTTTCCGCTGGGCAGATTGATCTTCGCACCATCTACTATAAATGCCGTAGAGGAGGCCCAGGCAATGTCTTGCGCATTATTAAGTTGATATTTCCAGGTTAAGGTTTTCTTGTCAGGTCTGGAGTTTTTTGCGGTAACTTCTTCGGCGGAGCGGATGATTACGGTTTCATCGCTACGTTGTGCCTGTTGGTATCGTTTGAGTTGCTCAGCTGTAAATACTTCCTGTGGGTTTAACAATTCGCCACCCAAGACAACCATGTGGTTTGCTGGAGTAGTGATCTCAACCTGGTAATTTCCGAATTCACGATAGAACTCTCCTGGTCCTGTATAAGGAAGCGTATTCCAACCTCTAATGTCGTCATAGACACACAGTCTTGGGAACCATTGTGCAATGGCATAGATTTTTCCGTTTTTTGTATCAAGTATACCGGTACGATCAGCTCCATATTTAGGAACGGTGTATTGGTATTTAATCTTAAAAGTTATTTTTCCGCCCTTGCTCTTTAATGCCGTCGGAAGTCGAAGCTGCATGCGGGTATCGTCAATAATATGTTCGATCGTATTTCCGTTTACGTCCGTAACCGATTGTATCTGATATCCACCATCAAAAGTGGAGTTGCCATCACCGTAACGGCTGTCGGTCAAGGGGGAGATCAATTGACCACGGCCATGTTGTGAAAACATATTTTGATCTAACTGCAACCACAGATAGTTCATATTGTCCGGACTATTGTTACTATAAGTAATCTCAACAGCTCCTGTAATTTGATCATTTTGATCATTCAGGGAAGCCTGAATTTTATAATCGGCTGCATTTTGCCAGTAGGCAGGGCCCGGTTTTCCGGCTGCGGAACGATATTCGTTACCATTATTTTTAAAAAACAAGGGTGCAAAGGCCTCAGTATAGCTATAATTGGATGTTTTCTCCTGTGCAAAGGCCGGATAAGCATAGCTCAACGCAACAAGGCTTAAAGAAGCCAGTGCAATTCTTTTCATCATACGTTTACTTAAATTATGTTTATTTGCTCCAATATACAATGAAAAGTACATTGAGCCAAAAAAAACGAAAACGACGTCTTAAAAGTTAAGGGAAAAAGGGGGACTTTAAAGGTGTATTTGGTACAATTGGAGGCTTTTTAAGACCTCCATTCCAGGGAGCTTTCTGGAACTATTTTAAATTTGTTACGTACTCTGTTTCATTAAAACCAAGTAATATGCCTTTATTGTATTCAATAACGGGACGTTTAATCATACTCGTGTTTTCCTGAAGCACCTTATTGGCGCTATTACTGTCTACGACTTGTTCTTGAGTTTCCGGAGATAGTTTTTTCCATGTAGTTCCCTTTTTATTCACTAAGGCCTGCCAGTCTACCTGTGTTTCCCATTCTTTTAATTTATCCTCACTGACACCTTCTTTTTTGAAGTCATGAAATTGAAAGGGGATATTGTTGTCTTCCAACCATGTAAGTGCTTTTTTTACTGTGTTACAATTTTTGATACCGTATACCTGTAGCATAATAGTGACAATTTGGTGAATCCAAATTTAATCAATCTCGACACAATATTTAAAATAATTCGTATTTCTGAATACATTCAAGATGCCTTATCTGTGATCCAATGATAATTGCGGATAACCTGTTGTTCATGGTATTGGGAAAAATAGGGACAAGTGGACTATTCTATTCAAAGGAATAATCAGAGGTTTATGATTTGTTAAGATTCTATATTCCCTATGGATTGATAGTGTATTTAGTACACTATAAAAATTAGGAAGTAATAATAATTTTTAATAATTTAGTAGCTTCAAGTATAATGAAAGATTAAAATAAATCAATAACAGAAATATGAGCCTAAAAGATTTTAAAGGTGTATTGACAGGAGATCAAGTACAAGAGTTGTTTGAGGTAGCGAAGAAACATAAGTTTGCTTTGCCTGCGGTAAACATTATCGGAACAAACTCTATCAATGCGGTTATGGAAACTGCGAAAGCAGTAAATTCTCCTGTAATTATTCAATTGTCAAATGGTGGAGCGCAATTCTACGCTGGTAAAACCTTGAACAACGATAATTTACAAGCTTGTGTATTGGGAGCGGTATCTGCAGCGCAACATGTTCATTTATTAGCTGAGCATTATGGTGTAGCGGTTATTCTGCATACAGATCACGCAGCTAAGAAACTTTTACCTTGGATCGACGGTTTGTTGGACGCTGGCGAGAAATTCTTTGAGCAACACGGAAAACCATTGTTCTCTTCTCACATGTTGGATTTATCGGAAGAGCCAATTGAAGAAAATATTGAAATTTCAGCTAAATACTTAGCACGTATGAAACCACTTGGTATGACCGTGGAGATCGAGTTGGGTGTTACAGGTGGTGAAGAAGATGGTGTTGACAACTCGGATGTAGATAGTTCAAAACTGTATACTCAGCCGGAAGAGGTTGCCTATGCTTTTGAAGAACTGTCTAAAGTATCTGACAAATTTACAGTGGCAGCTGCATTTGGTAACGTTCATGGTGTTTACAAACCAGGTAATGTGAAGTTGCAACCAGTTATATTACACAATTCACAAGAATATATTCGTGAGAAATATAATCTTACTGCTGAAAAACCAGTAAACTTTGTATTCCACGGTGGTTCTGGTTCATCTCCTGAAGAAATTGCAGAAGCGATTTCATACGGTGCAATCAAAATGAACATTGATACCGATATGCAATGGGCGTTTTGGGATGGTGTGAGAGCTTATGAAGCGAAAAACCATGATTATTTGCAAGGTCAGATCGGTAATCCAGAAGGAGCTGATTCTCCAAATAAAAAATATTACGATCCCCGCGTTTGGTTACGTAAAGGTGAAGAAACGTTTGTTGCTCGTCTGAAAGAAGCATTCGCTGATTTGAATGCAGTAGATGTCAATAGCAAACTATAAGTATAAGCTAAAAAATAGATTATAAAAACGTCTTTAGTGCCCCCAAAAAGTTAAACACTTTATGGGGGCATTTTTTTATGTCAAAATAGGTTAAAAATACTGGTCTTAGTAGGAATTGGCTTATTTTTTGACGAACAACAATAAAAAGTCAAGTAAATATGAAATTTTTAGGAGTCAGTGTAATTCTTTTATTAATTGCCCAAATGGGGTTTGGGCAGGTGAAGCAAAATGTTGGCGATTTTTCTTCGGTGGTAGCGACAGACAAGATTCAGGTGGAGTTGATTAAGTCCGACGAGTCCTTGGTGACGTTTGAAGGACAGAATCACGAGAATGTTAAGGTGGTCAACACAAATGGATCCTTGGTTTTGAAAATGAATACGTTGAACATGCTGCAAGGGGGGAATATCTCTGTGAAGGTGTATTACAAGAGTTTGAACAATGTGGAAGCAAAAAAAGGCGCCAAGGTATTTGCGACCACAAATAATACAGTTGCTGCTGATCACTTAAAAGTATATGCTTCAGAAGGTGGTCTGGTCGATCTCTATACAGCGGTAAAAACAGCTGAAATAAAAGTGACCTCAGGTGCTACAATCGCTTTGTATGGAAAGGCAAACAAACAGGAGATCATTTCGAATTTTGGCGGTAAATATGAAGGAAAAGATTTTAAGACGAACACCACGGTGGTCACCGTTAATGGTGGTGGTAAAGCGAATGTTTATGTTACTGATTCCATCGAAACCAAAACACGTGGTGGCGGTGTCATTGATGTCTATGGAAAACCAGAACAACGTGTAGAAAAGAAAATGGCCGGAGGAACAGTCAACTTTAAATAAGTAAACTGTCTTGGATTTGTCAATTTTAGTGCGAGTTCATTTTAGTTGATTTTATAGAAAAGAGTGGAAATTTGAGGTAATAGATGAAATAAAAAGGGTTTAGCTTGATTGGGGTAATGATTATTGTTTAACCTTTTTATTAAAAAGGTCAGTTATTTTGTTTTTCTCATCAGAAACCTTCTTCATTTGTGCTTAAAATACTTATTTTTGTGAGGGAATAATAAAAATAGTATTATGGCAAAGCGTAATTATGTTTCAAATTCTACGGAATCTACGCGCATGTTCAAGAATGACTTTTTAGAGTCTTTGACGAAAGTGCATTGGAGTGTACCTTTGATTTTCTATGTACCCGTGGTTGTTTTCTTTTCGTATAAAGCGCTAGTTTGGGGAGACATTTCCTTTTTAACCTACATTGGGTATTTTATTTTTGGTTTAGCTTTTTGGACTGCTTTTGAATATGCGTTACATCGTTGGGTGTTTCATTTTCATCCGACATCGGAATGGGGAAAGCGAATCGCTTTTATTTTCCATGGTGTGCATCATGATTACCCAAGAGACCGTATGCGTTTGGTGATGCCGTTGTCAGCGAGTATTCCACTCGCTCTTTTGGTCTATCTTGGTTTTACATTGTTTTTTTCGAATGAGTTTATCTTAGCCTGTTTTTTCTCAGGTTTTATGGTGGGGTATTTGATCTATGACGAATGTCATTATGCGATGCACCATGCTAATTTTAAAAGCGGCATTTTCAAACGCATCAAGCAGCACCATATGTTGCATCATTATTCTGATCCCGAAAAAGGCTTTGGAGTAAGTTCTTCCTTATGGGATGAAATTTTACGCTCAGGTTTCGAAGAAAAGGAACCCAAAAAAGAATCTACTTCCTTAAAAGAAGAAAAAGCATAAATTGAATCACATCAACTAAAAAAGCCCTGGATAGTTTCCAAGGGCTTTTTTTATGGATTAATTTTTATTTATCAATGTGATCAAGTGGGCTTTGTAGGCCAACTTTAGATCAAGGGTTTCTTGTTGGGATTGGCCTGCAGGTATTCCAGTTTGAACTGAAACATTTGGGCCATTTTCTGCGCACGCCATTTAGCCTCTTCGGCCTTTTGTCCACTGTATAAGCAATCTACTGTTGCTTCGAATAAATTGAGCCATTGACCAAAGTGTTGTGCATCAATGGGTAAATTGATATGGGGTGGAAAAGGGCTGCCGAAATAACTATGTTCATCTAGTAGGATAGTCTGCCAGAAACTATACATCTTTTCAAGATGTATAGCCCAATTGTCTTGGATTCGTTCTTTAAAAATAGGTCCGAGCAAAGTATCTTTACGTATCGTCGTATAGAATTGATCTACTAATACTTTAATGTCATCGAGTGTCTGAATATCCTGTTTCATCGGCGTATGATCTATGCTCATGAATAAAGGCCTATAGCTGGATCAAAAACTTTTTCATGATGTTTATCTGGATTAAATGTAGTGACATTTATAGAGAATCGCATCACTTGGATGTAAAGATGTCTCGTTGAAATTTTGTAATTCTCTTTTATTGTCAGTAAATTGACTCAATACAAAGGGAAAAACATATGGGAAAATACGTTCTTTTAATCCTATTATCGATGGGATTTTATGCTGTTGAGGCACAGGTTACAACAATTTCGATCAATAAGGAAAATTTTCAGTCTTCTGGTATTCCATTTAAGGGGAAGCGTGTGTTACAAGTGGAACGCCTTCAGACTCCAAAAGAAGATAATTATATTGTTTTTTCAAAAGAGGAACGGGGTGCTGATCCCGACAAACTTTATGTACAACAATTTCAGCAGATCGATGGAATGTGGCAGCTTGTGGCTGATGAATTGATATCCGAAGAAGGGATTGTTACGTCGGTTTGGGAATCTCGAAAGGCATTTTTTGATGCGGATAGGGATGGTAAATTGGATGCATTATTTATCTATTCAAGGCATCCAAAGGATGACCTGCAAAAGCAGCTAAGCTGTATTGGACTAGTTCTTTATAAGAATAAGTTTTACCGTCTCCGTGCAGAGGAAGCAGATGGTTATAGCCAAACAACGTTTTCGGACAATTATGCATCCCTACCGGTTGAGGTAAAAGAAAATGTGGAACGTTATTGGAATAATCTGGATAAAAGATAATATAGGCTACGCGTCTGGAATCTACCGAAAGATCGATGGATCATACGATCTTTCGGTAAACTTGTTATTGTATATTTGATCAAATAGTAAGCATTTCCGCATTTTTTGATGACACTCATTGATTTTACCTATGAAAGGCTCATTCAATAGGTTATCTCAAAGCATGGACAAGATATCGTTTAAATCAATGTTACTGGAGTGCAGCGAGCAATTGCTTTTCTTCTTCGATTTGCGTTTTACTGATTACGTAACGTGCGATATGCTGGTCCTTCAAATGGTCTATCGTTTGAATAACATCTTTCGTGCGCGCTTCTTTGCTAGGTTTAATCAATACAATCATGTCCTTTGTATTGGGCATGGTGCTAATCTTAGCTTTTAACTGTGCAATAACAGCCGAGAGCCCTTTGTCGATATTTACCGGTATTTGTGAAGAGCTGATCGGTTTTTTGAAATCCCCATGATACCACATGAATTTTCCTTCGCCCAGGATAAGAGTTGCCGTGCGGTTTTCATCAATAAGAACCGAACTTTCTATAGCTGATTTAGTTTTGTCTGGCATGGCGATATCCATTGCAGATGGTTTATTTAATGTTGTGGTCAACATAAAAAATGTAATGAGAAGAAATGCGAGGTCTACCATCGCTGTTAAATCTACTTTAGGGGCCATTTTCCTGCTTCTTATTTTTTTCTTTCCCGTTTCTTGCGTTTTTTGATTTAATTCTGCCATGATCGTCATCTTTAGGTTAACACGTTGTTGTTACTCCTTATAATGATGGCAGAAAAGAATGGATTCCACAGTGTTTTTTAAAAAAAAATTGAAGTTTTTTTTAGATACTTTCTGTGTTTTTTTTCTTAACCGTTGGTAATCAGTTTTTTTACCTGGTGTTTTGGTTTGTTCGTTGTTGATCAGATTTGTTTAATTCGCTTGTTATTTTTCCTTTCATCCAATTTAGGTCGGTTGCTAGGCTGTCGAAATTTATCGAGTTGGTTTGGTGACTTAATTTGAGTAACAAGGTTACTTTCGTTGTGATTTTAATTTTTGTACAAATAGTTGTGTTTGCAAAAAAGCCCTTCATTGCTGAAAGGCTTTTCTTGTGGAGTGGTTGTTACGTTACTCAGCAAGCGCCTTGGTTAGGTATGCGTTTATAAATTATTTTGTTATCTCTTTGTACATAGTCGCCCGCTACTATTGGATACGAATACTTAGGCGCGTACATGACACCACGACCCCTTATCGTTATTTTGTCGTTTACTTTCAAGCTTCGCAATTGTTGAAATTCATTGGAATTTTCCAGGCCAAAACTGAGAATATAGTCTTCACGATTAATTCTAACCATCACACCGAAACCTAACTGTGCTCCTAGTGGAAGATAAAGCGAAGTTACAACTGCGGCTATGTCGGCAGAATTCTTTATCTGATTGTTTATTTTCGCCGCGTTGTCAAGTACTTTTATGCCTTCGGGAGATTCTTGCCATTTTTTGAACTTTATACCATTAGGACTCGCTTCCCATTTATTCCTTTCGGCGGTCATTTCAGAACGAGTGCGTGAATTCGGGGTCGTTTTTTTTAAGGTTTCATTTTTGATTTCGCGATTGGCAAAGGCCAAGCCGCTTCCTATAGCGAGCGGTAAAACCAATACGTAGATAATTTTTTTCATATTTTTAAAAGTTTAATGAAGATTCGATTTATCACAGTAAATTAGATCCGTTCAAACTTTTTTCTCGTATCCTTTTTAGCGTGATGTAACAAAAATACGTTGATGATACTTATATAGTGGGATTTAGACTGTAAATAGTGATGTAATCTTTGTAAATAAATTGTAAATCGTATGTCTGAAAGCCGAAATATTTTCTCAGGGAACCGGAAGTACTTGTATGGCGGGATAATGCTCTTGTTTATTGCAATGGCCTTTATCGCTTTTGATAAGACTGGTACAGACGATTTTGATAGCGCCAGGAGAGAAGTTTTGCTTCGGCGGATAGGGGATGAACTGCTTACACAGTCGGGTGACAGTAGATCAAGGGTACTTCCGGTAGAAAAGATTCAAGAAAATGAATATCGGATCAGGTTTGAGAATGAAATCACCTTTAAACCAGACTCATGGTGAGTACTATTCAGCGGCTGTTGGTCAATGATCCTCTTGCCCGTGATTATGTCGTTAATGTACTCAACTGTGGCAATTCGAGTGTAGCTTATGGATATGCTATTTCCCATAATAAAAAAGATGATATTATTGCTTGTAGAGGTAGAGTGCAACCTAAAGGATGTTACATGATCAATATTAAATTTAAACCGAGCGGGATAAATACAGCAGCGAATAACTATTTTCTTGGTATCGTGTTGTTTTTAGCATTTGCTGGATTCTTTTTTTTGAAATCGGATCGGAGGCGAAGCATTGTGTTAGACGATCAAAATAACAGTATTTTAACCTTTGGGGCCGTTTTGTTTAATCCGCAGGAGCGAGAAATGATCATTAATGAAAACACCATAGATCTCACTGGAACGGAAACCCGTTTGTTACATATTTTAGCCTTGTCTCCTAATCAAACGATAGCGCGAACACGGCTGCAAAAAGAAATTTGGGAAGATGAGGGAATTATTGTCGGGCGCAGTCTAGATATGTTTATATCAAAACTTAGAAAAAAATTGGAGTTTGATCCGACTATCAAAATTACGGTTATACGTGGTAAAGGATATAAACTTGAGGTTAGTTCTTAAGAAGAGTAAGGGGACGGATTGGGCTAAAATGCAAAAAGCCTTTCATTTCTGAAAGGCTTTTTCTGCGGAGAGTGAGGGATTCGAACCCCCGAACCTGTGACAGTTAACGGTTTTCAAGACCGCCGCATTCGACCACTCTGCCAACTCTCCGCGACAAAAGTAGAAATTTTGGGTAGAATTACAAAACTTATTTTACATTTTTCTTTGTTTAAAAGCAGTTTTAGCACTCTTAAATAGAAATGTAGTTGAATACCAGTTGGTTATTTTTAAGGGGTGCCCCTCTTTCCGATGTCATATTGGCGACAAAAAAAACTCCGCCTTGGTGGATATTTTCGCTTTAGATGTGATCATAACCTTGTTTTAAGGAAATTGCAATTAAAAATGGAGCTATGAAAGTATTTTTAAGAAGCAAACACGATCCGATTTTTCAATTCCCGAATTGTCGTTCTAGTTCTTGTAATTCAAAAATAACTTCGTTGATGGATCGATCAATTTTAGCGAGTTGTCGTTTGCCTAAATAAAAGTAGGAAAATAGCATCCAACTGTAGGTTGGAAGGTAAGTGAGTAAATAATAGTTGAAACTGGCACCCACTAGGATTTCCCGAAGATAGATCGAGATTGCTATACAGAGAATTAAATGATAAATGGGCATATTCCAATGAATTCTTTTCTTTCTAAAGGAATCAAACTGTTGCCACTGTTGTAAATGCTCGGTAGGTAAAGCTACTTCATTGATCTTTTTGATTTTACCTACAGTGGTCATCATTAAGGATGCCTGTATAAAACAAAGGCAGGATACGATAAACATCGCTGTGTACAATGCCAGCGTTTTGTGTCTAAAATCAAGGAAATATGCTAGCGCAAGAATAATTAATCCTGTTACAAGCAATAACACAGCACCGGTTATTTCTTTCCTTATTAATTCCTGACGAAAGTCTTTGACCTTACTCAGGCGTTTTGGGGACAAGATATGTTGTTTGCTATCCTGTTTCCAAAGATGTTGTAAATCGTTAAAGTCTTGCATATTTATGGAAAATTTCAGTTAATTCTTTTTTAATTCGATGGATTTTAACACGGAGATTATTCTCTGTAATTCCCGTAATTTCTGCTATTTGCTCATAAGGTTTTTCATCTAATACCAATGTGATCAGTACTCTATCCGCTTCTTTTAGTTTGCTGATACATTTATACAGCAGATCAATCTGTTGTACTTTTTCATTCGTTGAATCCTCGGGTATATCGATGTAGTTTGAGTCAGTTATTTTTTTTACATGTTGATTCTTTTTTCGCATGCTCGTCAAGCAATTATTGATCGCTATTCTGTAGATCCAGGTGCTTAATTTTGCATCATTGCGAAAACCGTCGAGTTTTTTCCATACAGTAATGAAGGTCTCTTGGACTAAATCATCTGCATTATCTGGGTCTCCAGTATAACTGAGGCATAACTTGCGGATGGCCGGCGCATATTCTTTATAAATAATCTCAAAGTTTTCTTTGTTGGTCATCGGGTTATTTTAAAAATGTGTCTAGTTCAAAAAACCATATCGGCTGGTCATACATATTAAAATGCTTACTGTTGGTAGTGTGTAAAGTTAGCTTTTTTACATACTTATATTGTTGGGAAAGAATTTGCTGTGATTTTTCCAGCGTTTCGTATTTACTGCCTAACACGAAAATCGGTTTCTGTCCATACGCTCCACTACAGCTATATCCTGTGATAAGATTCATCGGTGTTCCTTTTCCATAGATGTTGACCTGAAAATCATATTTTTTTGTGTATATGCCGATCCGTATATCATAAGTAAAAGTATTGAAATACCGAGTTTGATGAAATAACATATATAGTTCCGTAAATCTTTATTGATACGAAGAACAATAGTTTTCATAAGAATTGAACATAAAACCAATAATTAGGGTTGCCTAGAATATTCTGCGTATTAGATGTTATGAATTACAGATTATTACATAAAAGAGTGAAAAAAGTTAAAAATCGTGCATGGGGAAAGGTAGAGTTGCGTAAAATGTTGTTTTCTCGTAGTAACAATGTGGTAATTCGAATGGTGTAGTGCTGTAAGAAAATTGATTTTTTGATAGGGAGAATAGCTGGTAAACCAGATTGAATGGGGATGTGTTGGCAGCCCAGCCAGCTGGGGCTTTGAATCCAGCTATAAAGCAAAAAGCCCTTCATTTCTGAAAAGCTCTTTCTGCGGATAGTGAGGGATTCGAACCCCCGAACCTGTGACAGTTAACGGTTTTCAAGACCGCC